>NZ_JBWXUE010000002.1:248944-453772 GCF_057158765.1 Kitasatospora sp. NEAU-69 | reverse complement strand
CTCCCTCCCCTCGCCCCTCCCTTCCCTCCAACCCTCCTCCTCTTTGGTCCCCCCCCCCCCCCCACTTCTCTGCCGTCAGCGGCCGCCGTCGAGCGCCCGGCCGCCGTTCTCGAAGGCCTGCTGGTAGGCGGGCCCGGTGATCGGGCGGGCGGCGAAGAACTCCTCGGGCAGATCGAAGGCGTCCACCAGCCGGCTCGCCTGACCGGCCAGCCGGCCGATGCTCTGTTCGACCAGGTCGGGGAGCTCCGCCAGCCGGGCTGCCGTCAGCTGCTCGGCGCCCAGCAGCAGGCCGCCGTACTCGCCGATCCGCCGCAGCGCGAAGAGCTGGTGCAGGTCGAGCAGGGCGGCGCGGGCCTGCGGGTCGGTGGCACGCTCGGCGGTGGCGAGCAGCGCGGCGGCCGCGGCGTGCTCGGCGCGGGCGGTGACGGCCGCCAGGGCCGCCGGGGCCGCCGCGTTCCAGCGGCGCAGGCTGTCGCCGGCCGGTGCCGCGCGCAGCCGGGCGCGGGCGCGGACCAGCTGCAGTCGCTCCGCCGCCTGCAGCAGGGCCTGGACGGCGGCCGGGTCGCTCAGGTCCCCGCCGGGGGTGACGGCGCCGGGCGCGGCGGCGGCCGGGCCGTCCGCGTCGAGCAGGAGCTCCGCGCCCGCCTTGGCCCAGAGCGCGAGGTTGTCGCCCTCGGCGGTGATGGTTCCCTCGACGTCCAGAGCGAGCGCGGTGAGCCCGTTGACCGGGAGCAGCCCCTGGGCACCGCAGCGTTCGCGGCACTCGATGATCAGTTCGCGCGCCTGCCAGGTGGTCCAGCCCTTCGTGACCGAGACCTGCCGCTCGGCCTCGGCCGCGTCCGCCGGATCGGTGCGGTCGTGCTCCGCCCAGCGGGTCACCGTCTCACGGTGCAGGGCGGTCATCGCGTAGGCGGTGGCGAGCCCTTCCAGCAGCGGGCCGTGATGGGTGCGGTGCGCCCAGAGGGGCACCCGGCGGTCCGGGCGGGCGCCGGTCACCTCGCGGTGGTGCGCGTAGCGGACCGCCGTCGCCAGCGCCGCCCGGGCACCGCCGACCGCGCTGGCGCTCATGCAGAGCTTGCCGATGGTGACCCGGCCGATGCCGGCGAGGAAGCGTTTCCTCTTACTGCCGAAGGCGCTGCTGAGCGTCCCGTCGTCGGCGAGCCGGCCGTGGTCGCCGGACAGCAGTGCCTCGCGGGGCAGCACGACCTGGTCGAAGGCGGTCAGGCAGTGGTCCACCGGACTTCCGGGGCGCAGCGGCAGCTCGCGCACCGTGACCCCGGGCAGCAGGCCCGCCTCGTCGCTCAGCGCGGCGAGGAAGAGGAAGATCCCGTGGTCCCGTCCGTCGACCAGGAGCCGGGCCGCGACCAGCGCGGACTTCGGACCTCCGGCCGGGCTGGTGTTGGGCATGAACTTCTGCGCGCCGGTGTGCGGCGTGTGCAGCGTGAACGTCCGGTCCGTCCGGTCGTAGACGGCGGTGGTCTCCAGCGCGGTGGCGTCGTTGCCGTGGGCGAGTTCGGTGCACAGGAAGGTGCCGATCCGCTCCATCGCCGCGAACTCCGCCAACGGGCGCTTCTCGTCGGCGTCGTGGTCGAGCAGGCTGCCGAGGAAGAGGTTGTAGTGGATGCCGGCCAGCACGGTGAGCGCGCCGTCCAGCGGAGCCGTCCACTCGTGCAGGGCCGCCAGCCGGTACGGGTCACGGGCCAGCGCGAGCGCCTCGCCGACTTGGTTGACCATCCTTAACCGCTCGTAGGAGGCAATGAGTTGGTCGGCGACGCTCGCCTCGGCCCGGCGCTGCAGCCGCGGGTCGGTGGTCAACCGCCGCCAGGGGGCGTGGATGCGCTCGTGGTCGGGGCCGTAGAGCCCGCGGGTCAGGTCGGCCACCGTCGCGTCGGGAGCCGTGCTCCGGGTGCGGTGAGCGTGATCTCTGCGGTTCGGAGTCGTCGTCATGCGTTGACTAATTAGCGGGCGGTCGGCTGGGAAACGGCCTGGTAAGTAAGATCACCTGGCCTGGTGCGGGCCGAACCGCCGCATCGCCGCGCCGCCGCAGCGGTGCGCGAGTGCCGTCAGCGGCTGTCAGCGGCATCAGAGTCGAGCGTAGAGCGCCGTCGCGTCGTCCTGGGCCTTGCCGCGCGGCCAACGTTCGCAGCGCGGGTCGGCGGCCTCCGCCTCCCGGACCCGGGCGATCAGCGCGGCCGGGCCGCCGTCCGCGAGCAGCCGCAGGGCGTCCGACCAGTCGCCGAGCCCGAAGCGCTCGGCGTAGCGACTGGCGCCGTCGGTGAGGGCGGCCAGCGCGGTCAGCGTGTCCAGCCGGACGAAGCCGGTCTCCGCGTGGGCGGCGGCCTTCGGGGTGGCGGCGGCGATCCACGGGCCACTGCCGGTGTTGCGCACGGCGCGGACGGCGAGCGCGTGGCGCAGCAGCAGCGCGGCACGCTCGGCGCTGCCCGCCTCGGCCTCCCAGACCGCACGGCGCAGCACCTCCCCGTCGGGGTAGTGCTGGTTGTCGCCGAGCACCACCGGCGGGCCGCTCTTCGGTTCGAGCACCAGCAGCGAATCCCCGAGGACGAGGTACTCCAGCGAGCGGCCGTGCTTGCGGGCGGCCACCACCATGGCGGCCGGGGTGTTGGGGTGCGCGAGGTCGCAGCGGCCGCCGTGCAGCGCGGCGGTCTCCACGATCGCGTCGGCCAGGCACTCGGCGATGTCCCGGTCGGAGCGGTCGGTCAGCCGGGCGAGCAGGTGCACGCCCAGCCGGCGGACGTACCAGGCGGTGCCGTGCCGGCAGCCCGACTCCATGCCCTCCGGTGAGCTCGACCCGTCGAGCAGCACCATCGCCTCCGGAGTGGCGGAGGCGAAGTCCTCGCTCTCCCGGTCGGGTTGCTGTGGCTGGCCCGCCAGCTGTACCTGCATGCCGCCAGTGTGCGGTGCCGGGCGGGCCGACGGACAGCCCTTGGCGAAGGTTCGCCCGTTCGGGGCGGGCTGGGGCCTCTCTTACGGATCTTGCCGGGCCTGCGGTGGCAGGGTGGGCAGCTGTTACATATCGTCAGATACCGGGGCATATGGCTCGATCCGGTGACGCAGGCAGACGGCTGATGGGAGAACCCGCGGATGTGGTGGCAGGCGATCGTGGTGACAGTGGCTTCATTCGGGTTTCCGACCCTCGCCCTGCTGTACTTCATCGGTGGGCCGCACTACCGCGACCTGCCCCGCGACGACTGGCGGCAGCGCGGAGCGGACACCCTGCCGGGACGCGCTGACGGAGCACGCTGACCGGGCATGACCGGGCGTGGACCGGGCGTACTGAGGGCGGCGGCGGCCCTGCTCGTGACACAGTGGCTGCTGTACCCGCGGTATGCGCGGTACGAGCAGGCAGCACCGTCCAGGAGGTCCCTATGAGCAGCAGCGACGAAACCGTGGAGAACGGCGAAACCACCGAGGCGCCGACGCCGGCCGCTGCCGAGGACGACGTGAAGGCCAAGTTCCTGGCCGCACTGGCCCGCAAGCAGGGCGGCAAGGGTGACGGCGCGGGCGGCGGCCCGGGCGGCGACTCCAAGATCCACGGCACCCACGCGGCCGCGGCCGCCAAGCGCAACTTCCGCCGCAAGAGCGGCTGAGCAGAGCGGCCAGGCAGCGCGGCTGAGCAGCAGGAACAGCGGGCTCAGGCGGCGGGCAGCAGCGACTCGTCCGCCGCCTCCGAGCTCAGCAGCAGCCGCAGCGAGCGCCGGGCCCGGCCGTACGGCGCCGTGTCGTCGTGCAGCAGCGACAGCGCGTTGGCGTACTCCAGGAAGCTGACCAGCTCGAAGGAGAGCTGCTCCAGATCCGTGTCGGCCCGCAACTCCCCCGCCGCGCGAGCCGCTTCGAGCAGCTCCAGGACGGCCCGCTGCCAGCCGAGACTGCTCTCGGCAAGCGCGTCCCGCACCCGGCCCGGCTGCGCGTCGAACTCGGCGCCGACCGCGTAGAAGAAGCACCCACCGGGAAAGACCCGCTGCTGCGAGTAGGCCAGCCAGCGCTCGCACAGCTCCCACAGCTGCGCGATCCCGGGTGGCAGCGCGCGGACCGGCTCCAGCACCGCGTTCAGATAGATCCGCTGGGCGGCCCGGACGGTCGCCAGCTGAAGCTCCTCCTTGGAGCCGAAGAGCGCGAACACCCCGCTCTTGCTCAGCTCCAGCTCCGCTGCCAGCCGCCCGAGCGAGAGCCCGCCGAGCCCCTCCACCGAGGCGATCCGCACCGCCCGGTCGAGCACCAGGCGCCGGGTCTCGTTGCCCTTCTGCACCCGCCCGTCGGTGGCCCGCCGCTCGGCTGCCTGCCCGTCCGCCGGCCGCCCGACCGTGGCCCGTCCGGTGGTGGACTCGCTGCTGGTTCGGGCCACTTGCCACCACCGTCTTCCGTGACTGCTCGGCGACTGCTTCCCGGTCAGCGTAAAGCCTGATACGCATGGGGCGGCACCCGTGCCGACCCACCCCACACCCTCAGGAGCCCCGCATGTCCGCCAGTACCCCCCGCCCCGGTGGCCCGGACCCGCTAGACCTGCTCGCGGTCGGCGAGTTGCTCACCGAGGAGGAGCGGCTGATCAGGGACACCGTCCGCCGTTTCGCCGACGACCGGATCCGCCCGCAGATCGCCGACTGGTTCGAGCGCGGCGTCTTCCCGGCACGCGAACTCGCGCCCGAGCTCGGCAAGCTGGGTCTGCTCGGGATGCACCTGGACGGCTACGGTTGCGCCGGCGCCCCGGCCGTCGCGTACGGGGTGGCCTGCATGGAGCTGGAGGCGGCCGACTCGGGGCTGCGCAGCTTCGTCTCGGTCCAGGGCTCGCTGGCGATGCGGGCGATCCACGCCTTCGGCTCCGAGGAGCAGAAGCAGCAGTGGCTGCCCGGCATGGCGGCCGGCACCACGATCGGCTGCTTCGCGCTGACCGAGCCGGACTTCGGCTCCGACCCGGCGGGGATGCTGACCACCGCCCGCCGCCGCGGCACCGACTGGGTGCTCTCCGGCAGCAAGATGTGGATCACCAACGGCAGCGTGGCCGACGTGGCCGTGGTCTGGGCGCAGACCGAGGACGGCGTGCGCGGCTTCGTGGTGCCGACCGACACCCCCGGCTTCACCGCCACCGACGTGCACGGCAAGCTCTCGCTGCGCGCCTCGGTGACCAGCGGGCTCTCGTTCGACGAGGTGGTGCTGCCGGCCGACGCCGTGCTGCCCGGGGTCAGCGGGCTGCGCGGCCCGCTCTCCTGCCTGAACGAGGCGCGCTACGGGATCCTGTGGGGCACCGTCGGCGCGGCCCGGGACTGCTACCAGGCCGCCCTGGAGTACTCGAAGACCCGCATCCAGTTCGGCCGCCCGATCGCGGGCTTCCAGCTCACCCAGGAGAAGCTGGTCGAGATGGCGCTGGAGCTGGAGAAGGCCTACCTGGTCGCCTGGCGGATCGGCCGGCTCAAGGAGGAGGGCCGCGCCCGGGCACCGCACGTGAGCTTCGGCAAGCTGAACAACGTGCGCACCGCGCTGGAGATCGCCCGCAGCGCCCGTACGGTGCTCGGCGCGAACGGGATCACCACCGACTACCCGGTGCTGCGGCACGCCAACAACCTGGAGTCGGTGCTGACCTACGAGGGGACCAGCGAGATCCACCTGCTGGTGCTCGGCGAGACGATCACCGGCGAGTCCGCCTACCGCTGAGCAGCCCCGATCGCGCGCGGGGCTCCCGGGGCCCTGCGCGCGATCACCGACGACCGCGCGGGGTCAGCGTCGGCCGTGCGGGGTCAGCGTCGGCCGCGGTCCGGCAGGTAGGTGCTCCGGTCGTGCTCGTCGGCCAGGAACGGCACCGACTGGAACCAGAGCACCCCGCACTGCCGGCAGCACTTCTCCTCGGTCTGCCCCCACTCGGAGGAGTCGAGGGTGGCCGCGTCCTCCGGCAGGTCACGTCCGCACAGGCCCACGTGCTGCTCGTCCTGGACCATGTGCCACTGCTTCACCGGGCCGGATCGGCCCTGTTCGCCGTACTCGGCGTGCATCCGATGCAACATGCTTCAACCATGCGCCCCGCCCGGTGCCGCCGCTAGGCGAGCGAGCCGTGCAGGCGCAGCCGGGCGACGCCGCCGTCGGGGAAGACGTCGAGCCGGGCGTGCGTGATCGGCCGGCCGGCTGCGGTTCCATCGCCACCGCCGCCCGCGCCGACCAGGAAGCGGTGCAGCGTGTCGGGCTGCAGCTCGGTGCGCGGGACCAGCTCGAACCAGCCGGGCGCCTGCCGGTCGGCCGGATCGCCCGCCCCTTCGGCGCTCGCGTCGAACCCGAGCACGGCGGCCCAGCCGGCGGCGTTGCCCACGTAGTTCGCGGTGTCGATCTCCACCGCGCGGACCGTGCCGCGCCCGGCCAGGCGCAGCCGGACCCAGTCGTGGCCGTCGTCCCGGCGGCGGCGGTTCTCCCAGCCCTCGCCCATGTTCCGGGAGCGGCCGGGCAGCAGCAGGTTCACCGGCGGCGAGAAGAACCGGTCGGACGCGTCCTCGATGCTGCCGCCGTGCTCCAGCGCGGCCAGGTCGAAGCTGCCGAGCGCGGCCAACCAGGCCGGTTCGGGGGCAGCGACGCCGTGCACCCGCAGCCGGGCGATGCCGCCGTCCGGATACTGCCGCAGCCGCAGGTGGGTCCAGCGGCCGCGGTCGGCGACCGTGAAGCCGTTCGCCGCGTGACCCCGGACGGCGCTGCGCGGCACGATCTCCTGCCACCGCGTCCGCGGCGCGAGCAACTCGGCCGGGCCCGGCGTGCCGGGGAGCTCGACCGCCTCGATGGAGACGGCCTGCGGGTAGTTGCCGCGGAAGTGCGCGGTGTCCACCACGATGCCGTGGATCACGCCGGGCAGGCCGAGCCGGATCAGCGCCCAGTCGTGGTCCTGCGCGGTCGGATGCGGCCGGTCGGTCCCGGCGCCGCGCCGCCGGCGGGTCTCCCAGCCGTCCATGATCTGGCCCTTCGGGCCGAAGGTGTGCGGGCGGAACTCCGCGGGGCCGGGCAGCAGCAGGTTCTCACCGAACGCGAAGAGCTCGTCGTTGGTGGCGGTGACGCCGGCCCCGAGCCGGCGGTCGGCCAGGTCGGTGAGCCGGCGGTAGGCATGGGCGTCGTCGTCGGGGAGGTCCTGGTAGTCGAGGTAGCTCGGGTCGTCGTTCGTCATGACTCCACCGTGCGCCCAGGCCATCATTCAGGTCCATCTCAAAGATCTGACTGAATTGTTGAGCCAGCCTTAACGATCTCCTGAAGCATCCGCCGAACCGGCGGCGCCGTCTCGGTCCCCACCCGGGCGGCGGCCACCACCCGGCGGCTCGGCCGGTCCGCCGGCAGCGTCCGGACCACGACGCCCCGCCCGCCGCCCGCCAGCAGCCGCGGCACCAGCGCGACCCCGAGCCCGGCACCGACCAGCGCCAGGATCGCCCCCCAGTCGCTCGCCGTGTGGGCCCGCTCGGGCACGAAGCCGGCCTCCGCACAGGCGCCCAGCGTGATCTCCCGCCACGGTCCGGCCCCGCCGAAGATCCACGGCTCGTCCGCCAGCTCGGCCAACCGCAGCGCCGGCCCGCCGGGCGCGGCCTGCGCGAGCGGGTGGTCCAGCGGCAGCGCGAGGTCCAGCGGATCGTCGAGCACCGGCAGCTGGAAGAAGCGCGGGTCCTCGGCGGTCGTCCCGCGCACGTTCAGCGAGACCGACACGTCCACCTCACCCGCCGTCAGCAACTCCACCGCCTCCGCCGCCTCGGCTTCCACCACTCGCACCACCAGCCGCGGCGCCCGCTCCCGCAGCCGCGCCACCGCCGGCACCACCAGCCCGGTGATCGCCGTCGCGAACGCCCCGACCCGCACCTCGCCGGCCTCCCCGTGCAGGTACCCCGCCAGCTCCGCCTCCGCCTGCGCCAGCTGCACGAACACCCGATCCGCGTGCCGCAAGAGCAACCGGGCCGCACTGGTCAGCCGCACCCGCCGCCCGTACGGCTCCAGCACCGGCGCGCCGACCTGCTTCGCGAGCATGGCGAGCTGCTGCGAGACGGCCGAGGGGGTCAGGTTGAGCCGGGCCGCCGCAGCGGTGACGGTGCCGCACTCGTCGAGGGTCTGCAGGATGCGGAGCTTCTTCAGGTCCCACTCGGTCATCGGGCCAGGCTAGGGCTTGTTCAGTCCTAGGAAGCGACGCGCAGGACGGTCTGGTCGCGGGGCTTGAGGAGCTTGTCGAAGCTGACGATGGCGCCGCGCTGCGGGTGGTTGCTGAGGCGCACGCGGTCGGTGAGGGCGTGGATCAGGAAGAGGCCGCGGCCGGACTCGGCGGTGAGGTCGGGGACGGCGTCGAGGTCGGCGAGGCGGGGGCCGGCCGGGGTCGCGCGGGTGGCGGGCAGTACGTGGGTGTCGTAGGCGGTGTGGCGGACCCGGCGGGTCGGGCCGAGGGCAGCGGCGGGGCCGGGGAGGGAGGCGCGGCCGCGGCGGCGGTGCGGGCGGGGGTGCGCGGCCGGGCGGCGCGGGCCGGCGGCGTGGAGCGGCGGCACCAGGTGCGGGGTGCTCGGCAGGCCGGGGCCGGAGTCGACGACCTCGATCCGCAGCAGGTCACCGGCCAGGCTGGCAGTGACCTGGAAGCCCTCGCCGGCGCGGCCCGCGGCGGTGTGCTCGACCGCGTTGGCGCAGGCCTCGGTCAGTGCGAGGCCCAGATCGTGGGCGATCTGCGGATCGACGCCGGCGCTCTCCAGCGTGCCGAACAGGACACGGCGGGCCAGCGGCACACTGGCCAGCTCGCGCTTGAGTTGCAGAGTCCACCAGACGTCCACGACAGGTCCCTCCTGGCTGCGGCTCCACATACAACTAGGTATTTCCGAGTGATCAGGCCATGAACCGTCCGGCGACGGCCGGTCCGCCCATTCGGCGGATGGACTGACGCGGCACGGTGTGCCGAGCGGCGCACGATCGCCAGGTGCGCGCCGGGTCCGAACGGGTGAGGCCCCGTCGGCCGCCCTCCGAGCGCCCCGTGCTGCGGCCGATCGGGTGATCATGGCCGGTTTTCCGGGCCTTCCGCACCCCGCCCCGGGCGGCCTGGGGCGGGGTGCGATGATGGCTCGGCCATGACTGACCGCCGCCTCGCCCCGCTGCCGGGCATCACCGACCCGGTACGCCGGGCACTCGGCGCGCTCCGCAGCACGAGCGACGCGGTCGGTGCAATCGGCGTAGTCGGTGCAGTCGGTATGACTGGTGTGAATGGTTCGAACCGCGCCGGCCGCACCGGCACTGACGGCGGCAAGCGCCGGGCCGCGGGCTGGGACCTGCGGATGCTGCGGGCCGTGCCGTTCGCGCTGGCCTGCACGTTGATCGCCGCGGCCGGGCACGAGCTGGCCGGCGGCGGCGCGATCGCCCTGCCGACGCTGGCCGTCGGCTTCGCCACGGTCTGCGCGGTGGCCGCCCTGCTCGGCGGGCGGGAACGCTCGCTGGCGGGCATCGCCGGCACGCTCGGCCTCGGGCAGCTCGGCCTGCACCTGCTCTTCCACGGCGTCGCGGGCCACTCGATGCCCGGCATGGCCGGGATGCCGGGCATGGGTGGTGCGACCGGCACCGCCGGGCTGACGCTGGACCAGGTCGCCGGACGGCTGATCTGCAACGACACGCCCGGCCTGCCGCATGTGCTGCCGCCCGGGATCAGCCCGGCGCAGTTGGTCGGCGCGGCCGGCCTCGACCCGCACAGCTTTCCCACCGCGGCCACCGGAACGGCCTGGTCGCTCGGGTCCTTCGGGCTGAGCCCGGCGATGCTGGCCGGGCACCTGCTCGCCGCCGTCGCGGCCGGCTGGTGGCTGCGCCGTGGCGAGGCCGCGCTCTGGCGGCTGCTGCGGCTGGCCGGTGCCGCCGCCCGTGAGTGGGCCACACCGCTGCGCACCGCGTGCGCGCTGGTCGTGGCGCTGCTGCACGGGCTGCTGACGGCCGGTGAGCGGAACGTCCGGACGGCGCGCCCGGACGCGGGGAGCGCGCGACTGCCGATGGCGGTCACGCTGCGGCACAGCGTGATCCGGCGCGGTCCGCCACTGGCGGCGTGCGCGTTCTGACCTGACGCACCACCGGACGGGAGCCTTGCCTCCACCGGCTGGGAGCCGTCGAACCGCCGGACGGGGGCTGAGGCACCGTTCGATGACGGTCGGGGGTCGGACGCGCTGACGGCACGTCGACACCCAACCGTCCAGGGCGGCACACCGCCCTGCTCCCGATGGAGACCCCCGCACATGCGCTCGCTTCCTGCCCGCCGTACCGCCGCCGCCACCGTTCTCGCGGCCGGTGCCGTGCTGGCCGCCGCCGTTCCCGCCTTCGCGCACGTGACCGTGCAGCCGGGCACCGCCACCCAGGGCGGCTACACCGCCGTCGCGTTCCGGGTGCCGGACGAGAGCGACACCGCGAGCACCACGAAGCTCGAGGTCACGCTGCCGACCGACCACCCGATCGTCTCGGTCTCCACCCAGCCGCTGCCCGGCTGGACCGCGGTCGTCGAGAAGACCCACCTGGCGAACCCGGTCAAGACCGACGACGGCGACACCGTCACCGACGCGGTCAGCAAGATCACCTGGACCGCCGACGCGACCGGCAAGATCGGCCCCGGCCAGTTCCAGGAGTTCAAGGTCTCGCTCGGCCCGCTGCCCACCGACACCGACCAGCTGGTCTTCAAGGCGCTGCAGACCAAGGACGACGGCAGCGTGGTCCGCTGGATCGACGATGCGAAGCCCGGCCAGCCGGAGCCGCAGCACCCGGCCCCGACGCTGAAGCTGACCAAGGCCGGCGCGGCCGCATCGGCCCAGCCCGCGGCCCAGCTGACCGCCTCCCAGGACAGCGCCACACCGGCCGCGAAGTCGTCCGACTCCACGGCCCGGGTGCTCGGCGTGGTCGGCATCGTGGTCGGCGTGCTCGGCGCCGGCCTCGGTGTGCTCGGCCTGCGCCGCAAGAACACCCCCGCCGCCTGACGGCCCCGGGGGCGTGCCTGCCAAGGTGTGGGGACGGGCCCAGGGCCCGCAACGCCTAGGTGGGGGGGGGGTTGGGGGCAGAGACAAGAGAGGGGGGGAAACCCCCCCCGGGCCCCGCGCCCGACGTAGCCGAAGCACCCGAAGCACCCGACACACCCGAAGACCCGCCACTCTCCGAACGCCCCGATCGGATCCCACCATGCATCTGCGCCCCACCCACCGCCGCCCGGCCGCCGCGGCCGCGCTGCTCCTGGCCGCCGCCCTCGCCCTGACGGCCTGCGGATCGAGCACCACCGGCTCCGGCACCCAGGGCGCGGCGAAGGTCTCCCAGGAGGCCTCGAACTCGCCGTACCAGGGCACCCCGCTGGCCCAGCACTTCGACAAGCCCGACCTGGTGCTGAACGACACCAGCGGCCAGCCGTTCGACCTGCGCCGGCGCACCGCCGGGCACACCACGCTGCTCTTCTTCGGCTACACCAGCTGCCCCGACGTCTGCCCGACCACCATGGGCGACATCGGCGTCGCGATGCAGAAGCTGCCCGCCGACCAGCGGTCCAAGATAGACGTCGTCTTCGTCTCCACCGACCCGGCACGCGACACCCCGAAGGTGCTGCGGACCTGGCTGGACTCGTTCGGCAAGGACTTCATCGGGCTGACCGGCGACCTGGACAAGGTCAAGGTCGCGGCGCGCAGCCTGGGGATCCTGGTCGAGGACCCGGTGGTCAACAAGGACGGCACGGTGACCTCCTCGCACGGCGCCCAGGTGCTGGCCTTCCTGCCCTCGGACGACAAGGCGCACGTGCTCTACCTGAGCAACACGTCCACCGACACCTTCGTCCACGACATGCCGCTGCTCGCCAAGGGGGTGAACGCCTGATGTCCCGTCGGCCCGGATTCCGGCGGCTCGCGCTCACGGGCGCGGCGGTCGCCGCCACGCTGACCGCCGGCGCGATAGTGGTCGCCTGCGGCGGCTCGGGGCACGGCTCCGGCGCCGCGGCGGGCGCGAAACTCAGCATCGCCGACTCGTACATCCCGCTGCCGCCCGGCGACGGCATGGCCGCCGGCTACCTGACGGTGCACAACTCCGGCGCCGGCAGTGACAAGCTGCTGAAGGTGACCAGCCCCGGCGCCAGCTCGATCACCCTGCACCGCTCCACGGACACCACCATGGAGGACGTGGACAGCCTGCCGGTGCCGGCCAACGGCGCGTTGCAACTCAGCCGTGGCGGCAACCATCTGATGATCATGGGATGGCAGAAGGCGCCGGCCGTCGGCGACCAGCTCGAGCTCGACCTCACGTTCGAACACAGCGGCACCATCGCCGTGCAGGTACCGGTGAAGCCGCTCACCTACCGTCCCGGGAGCTGACGAAACCCATGCGCAAAGCCCTGGCCTGGCTCACCACCGTCGGCGCGCTGATCGTCCTGCTGCTCACCTCGGCCGGACCCGCCTCAGCGCACGCCGCACTGCTGAAGACCGACCCCGCCGACAACTCGGTGGTGGCCACCGCGCCGAGCTCCGTCACGCTCACGTTCAGCGAAGGCGTGACGCTCTCCGGCGACTCGGTCCGGGTGCTCGACCCGGCCGGCAAGCCGGTGGACACCGGCAATCCGGGCCACGCGGACGGCAAGGACGACACCGCGACCGTCGGGCTGCGGCCCGGGCTGGGCAACGGCACGTACACGGTCGCCTGGCGGGCCGTCTCGGCGGACACCCACGTCGTCGGCGGGGCGTTCACGTTCTCGATCGGCGCCGCCTCGGCCACCTCGGTCTCCACCGCGCAGGTGCAGGGCGCCCAGACCGACGGCGTGGTCTCCGCGCTCTACGGGACCGGACGGGCGGTGGCGTACGGGGCGTTCGCCCTGCTCGTCGGCGTCGCCGCGTTCGTGCTGCTCTGCTGGCCGGGTGGGGCGGCCAACCGGGCGGTGCAGCGGCTGCTGATGAGCGGCTGGGTCGCGCTGCTGGCGGCCACCGTGGCGGTGCTGCTGCTGCGCGGTCCGTACGAGCGGGGCACCGGACTGAGCCAGGCCTTCGACCTCACGCTGGTGCGCACCACGCTGGACGAGCGGCTCGGCACCGCGCTGGCAGCCCGGCTGCTGCTGCTCGCGGCGGGCGGCGTCTTCCTCTCACTGCTGGTCGGACAGCTGGGGCAGCACGAGGAGCCGGAGCCGGCCGCAGGACCGGCCGGCGCCACGTCGTCCGGGGACGAGGAGGAGGACGAGCTGCGCCGCCTGGAGCGGCGGGCCGCGGAACGGCCGGTGCGCGAGGCCCGGCTGGCGCTCGGGGTCGGCGGGGCACTGCTCGCGCTGGCGCTCGCGGCCACCTGGGCGGCCGCCGACCACGCGGCGGTCGGGATCCAGGTCTGGGTCGCGCTGCCGTTCGACATGCTGCACCTGGTCGCGATGGCCTGCTGGCTCGGCGGGCTGGTGACGCTGTTCGTCGGGCTGCGGCACGGCGCCGGGGTGGCAGCCGCCGAGCGGTTCTCCAAGATCGCGCTGATCTCGGTGAGCGTGCTGGTGGCGACCGGGATCTACCAGGGCTGGCGGGGCGTCGGCAGCTGGGACGCGCTGGTGGACACCCGGTACGGGCAGCTGCTGCTGATCAAGGTCGGCCTGGTGCTGGTGATGCTCGGCACCGCCTGGTTCTCCCGGCGCTGGACCGGACGGCTGCGCAACGCCCCGGCCGGCGAGGGTCCGGACGACGGCGCCGCGCGAGCCGATGCGCCGGATGGCGACCGTCCGGACGGTGACGGTCCGGACGGCGAGCTGGTGGCCGTGACGGCCGACGGGTCGGCCGGGGCCGAGGAGGCGTCCGACGACCCCGTCCGGCGCGCCCAGCTGGCCCGGCAGCGCGCCGCGGTGGCCACCGCCCGGGTGCGCAAGGTGCAGGACGGCACGCCGGTGCAGGCCGGGCTGCGGCGCTCGGTGCTGATCGAGGCGGTGGTGGCGGTCGGCGTGCTGGTGGTCACCACGCTGCTGACCAACGCGCCGCCCGGCCGGGTCGCCGCGCAGATCGCCGCGAGCAGCACGACGACGGGTGCCCAACCGGCCGGCCAGGGCGCGCCGGCCCGCACCGTGCAGCTCAAGCTGCCGTACAACACCGGCGGCACGACACCGAGCGCCAAGGGCACCGCCACGCTGACCGTCAACCCGGTGCAGACCGGTGCCAACCAGCTGAGCCTGGCGGTCGTGGACAGCGCCGGGCAGCCGGTGGACGTCCCCGAGGTGCAGGTCTCCTTCACGCTGCCGGACCGCGACCTCGGCCCGCTCCCGGTCACGCTGGCCAAGGCCGGCACCGGCACCTGGAAGGGCACCGCACAGCTCCCGCTGGCCGGCGACTGGGTCGCCGCAGTGGTCGTCCGTTCCTCGGACATCGACCAGGACACCGAGACCAAGCAACTCACGATCGGCTGAGACGACCGCCATGACGACTACCTCCGGTTTCTCCCGGCGCGCGCTGCTCGGCGGCGCCGGGGCCGGGCTGGCCGTGGGCGCGACCGGCGGGGCGCTGGCCCGCGCCGCCGCCGTGCCCGCCCAGCCGCACGCTCCCTCGCTCGGCGCCGCCCGGATCGACTTCCACGGCCCGCAGCAGGCCGGCATCCTGCAGACCCAGCAGGCCAAGGTGCTGCTGGCCGCCTTCGACCTGGCGCCGATGGCCGGCCGGACCGGTCTGCAGACGCTGCTGAAGACCTGGACCCGGACGGCAAGCCGGCTCACGCTCGGCGAGCCGGCCGGGGACGCGGAGAACCAGATCGCGCTGGACGCCGGCCCGAGCTCGCTGACCGTCACGGTCGGCTTCGGGGCCACGCTCTTCGACAAGGCCGGGCTGACCGACCGGCGGCCCGCCCAGCTGGCGCCGCTGCCGGACTTCCCCGAGGACGCGATCGACCGCTCGCGCTCGGACGGCGACCTGTTCCTGCAGGTCGGCGCGGACGACGGACTGGTCGCCTTCCACGCGCTGCGGGTACTCCAGCAGCAGGCGGCGCCGATGGCGTCGGTGCGCTGGCAGATGTCCGGCTTCGCCCGCACGCCCGGCGCCACCGCGCAGCCGCGCACCGGGCGCAACCTGATGGGCCAGATCGACGGCAGCAACAACCCGAAGCCGGCCGACCCGGACTTCGCGAGCCGGATCTTCGCGACCGGCCCCGACTGGCTGGCCGGCGGCTCGTACCTGGTCTTCCGGCGGATCCGGATGCTGCTGGACAACTGGGAGAACCTGCCGACCGACCGCCAGGAGCGGGTGATCGGCCGCCGCAAGTCGGACGGCGCGCCGCTCTCCGGCGGCGCCGAGCACACCCCCGTCGACCTGACCAGGCAGAACCCGGACGGCACGCTCGCGATCCCGGCCGACGCGCACATCCGGATCGCCGCGCCCGCCTCGAACAGCGGCGCCGCGATGCTGCGGCGCGGCTTCTCGTACGCGGACGGGGTGCGCCCGGACGGCGAACCGGACGCCGGGCTGCTCTTCCTCGCCTTCCAGGCCGATCCGGGTCGCGGCTTCATCCCGGTGCAGCAGAAGCTGGCCCGCGGCGACGGGCTCTCGCGCTTCCTGAAGCACGAGGCGAGCGGGCTGTACGCGGTGCCGCCGGGGGTGCGGGGCGGCGGAGAATACCTCGGCCAGGCGCTGCTGGAGGGCTGAACGGCCCGAGTGACGACCAGAGGGTGACCGAGAGGTGACCAGTCACCGGACGGCCGCCCCGGGGCGGGACCCGAGTGGCTATGGTGGCTGGTCCGCTGTCGTCGCATGACCGCTGTCCGGAGGCGCGAAGAAATGTCGGCCACCCGTTACACCTATCTCGGGCCCGCGGGCACCTTCACGGAGGCCGCCCTGCACACGCTGCCCGAGGCGGGCACCCGGGAACTGGTGCCGCTCGCCTCGGTCCAGGCCGCGCTGGACGCGGTGCGCAACGGCGAGGCGGCCGGTGCGTTCGTGCCGATCGAGAACTCGGTGGAGGGCGCGGTCACCGCGACCGCCGACGAGCTCTCCTCCGGCAGCCCGCTGATGATCTACCGCGAGGTGCTGCTGCCGATCACCTTCGCGCTGCTGGTCCGCCCGGGCACCGGGCTGGCCGACATCAAGACGGTGACCAGCCACCCGGTGGCCCAGCCGCAGGTGCGCCGGTGGATCGGTGCGAACCTGCCGGACGCCCGCTGGGAGGCGGCCGCTTCCAATGCGGACGGCGCCCGGCTGGTCCAGGAGGGGCACACGGACGGCGCGTTCGCGGGCGAGTTCGCCGCCGCGCTCTACGGGCTGGACGCGCTGGTCACCGACATCCACGACGCGAAGGACGCGACCACCCGTTTCGTCCTGGTCGGGCGGCCGACCCGGGCCTCCTCGCCGACCGGCGCGGACAAGACCTCGATGGTGGTCTGGCTCGGCGACAACCACCCCGGTGCGCTGCTGGAACTGCTGCAGGAATTCGCGGTGCGCGGGGTCAACCTGATGCGGATCGAATCCCGGCCGACCGGCCACGGTCTGGGAAACTACTGCTTCTCGATCGACTGCGAGGGGCACCTGACCGACCGCCGGGTGGCCGAGACGCTGATGGGCCTGCGCCGGATCTGCCCGCAGATCCGGTTCCTCGGCTCCTATCCGCGAGCCGACGTCCGGGAGCCCTCGCCGCGTCAGCCGGGCACCTCGGACGAGGACTTCGTCGGCGCCGCGGACTGGCTGGCGCGCTGCCTCGACGGGCGCGGCGAGAGCTGAACGGGCCGAGTCGGGCCTGTCCGGGCCCGGCCGTCCACAACTGTCCACGGGGGCGGTGGGCCGGTGGCCCGCCGCCTCCGGTCATCCACAAGGCGTCTGGCGGCAAGTTATCCACAAGGCTGGGGACGAGTCGACAAACCGGCTTAGTTACTCCCGAGTCCAGTCTGATCATCTGGAAGCAGTCGAGATCGGACTATTCATCCCAGCGTCACCCTTAAGCCATGGATTTACCCGTTCAAGTGGCGGAAATACCTCGGGCTCGCAGTATCCCCCAGTTTCAAACCTTGATGACATGAATTCTTGCCACGAGTTCGCTGGGGCCCGCGCAATCCACAGGGGCCACCTCGGGCCTGTGGACAAAGGGCCCCCGGGAGTCGGGGCCAAGGGGTTATCCACAGGTTATCCACAGGGGTGCGCCGTTACCCCCAACCAAATCAGTACCGGCGGGCGGCCCGCTCCCCGGTAGGCTGACCCCCGTGATTGACCTTCGCCTGCTTCGTGAGGACCCTGACCGAGTGCGCGCCTCGCAGCGCGCCCGTGGCGAGGACGTCGACCTGGTCGACGCCCTCCTTTCCGCCGACGAACGCCGCCGGGCCTCGGGCAGTCGTTTCGACGAACTGCGCAACGAGCAGAAGGTGCTCGGCAAGCAGGTCGCGAAGGCGCAGGGCGAGGAGAAGACCGCCCTGCTCCAGCGCACCAAGGCGCTGGCCGAGGAGGTCAAGGCCGCCGACGCCGAGCAGGGCACGGCGAAGGAGGAGGCCGAGCGGCTGCTGCGCTCGCTGGCCAACCTGATCGACCCGGCCGCGCCGGTCGGCGGCGAAGAGGACTTCGTCACGCTGGAGGAGATCGGCACCCCGCGCGACTTCGCGGCCGAGGGCTTCGAGCCGAAGGACCACGTCGAGCTCGGCCAGATCCTCGGCGCGATCGACACCGAGCGCGGCGCCAAGGTGGCCGGCTCGCGCTCCTACTACCTGACCGGCGTCGGCGCGCTGCTGGAGCTGGCCCTGGTCAACATGGCGATGGCGCAGGCCGGTGCGGCCGGCTTCATCCCGATGATCACGCCGACTCTGGTCCGCCCGGCCGCGATGGACGGCACCGGCTTCCTCGGCCAGGCCGCGGAGAACGTGTACTACCTCCAGGAGGAGGACCGCTACCTGGTCGGCACCAGCGAGGTCCCGCTGGCGGCGTACCACATGGACGAGATCCTGGACGCCGAGCAGCTGCCGCGCCGCTACGCCGGCTTCTCCTCCTGCTTCCGCCGCGAGGCGGGGACCTACGGCAAGGACACCCGCGGCATCATCCGGGTGCACCAGTTCGAGAAGGTCGAGATGTTCGTCTACACCTCCCCCGAGGAGGCCGAGGCCGAGCACCGCCGCCTGCTCCAGTGGGAGAAGGACTTCCTGAACGCGCTGGAGCTGCCGTACCGGGTGATCGACGTCGCCTCCGGCGACCTCGGCTCCTCGGCCGCCCGCAAGTTCGACATCGAGGCCTGGATCCCGACCCAGGGCAAGTACCGCGAGGTCACCTCGACCTCGAACACCACCGAGTACCAGTCCCGCCGGCTCTCGATCCGGATGCGCGAGGAGGGCAAGGTCCGCCCGCTGGCGACGCTGAACGGCACGCTGGTCGCCGTCCCGCGCACCATCGTGGCGATCCTGGAGAACCACCAGCAGGCCGACGGCTCGGTGGTGCTCCCCGAGGCGCTGCGCCCGTACCTCGGCGGCCGGACCACGCTGGACCCCGTCAAGTGACGGCCGGGCTGCCGTTCCGGCTGGTCGCGACCGATCTGGACGGCACCCTGCTCGACCCCTCGGGGCAGGTCTCCGAACGGACCCGCGCCGCCCTGGCCACCGCCACGGCGGCCGGGGCCGTGCACATCGTCGTCACCGGCCGCTCGGCCGTCTGGGCACGGCCGGTGCTCGAGCAGATCGGCTACACCGGCCTGGCGGTCTGCGCCCAGGGCGCGCAGGTCTACGACGCCGGCGCGCACAAGCTGCTCACCTCGATGACGCTGGACCGGCGGGTCGCCGCACTGGCCCTGGAGAAGATCGAGGCCGAGATCGGCCCGCTCGCGGTCGGCGCCTGCCAGGACGGGCTGGACGGCTCGGTGCTGATGACGCCCGACTACCGGTTGCTCTCCGAGCACCTGGACGTGGTCCGGGTGGACGGCACCGCGGAGCTGTTCGCGGAGCCGATCAGCAAGCTGTACGTCCAGCACCCGTCCCTCTCCGACGACGAGCTCGCCGCTGCCGCCGAGCAGGCGGCGGGCGGCCTGGTCGGCGTCACGGTGGCCGGCCCGACGATAGTCGAGCTGCTGCCGCTGGGGCTGAGCAAGGCCACCGGGCTGGCCGTCGCGGCCCGCAGGCTGGGCCTGAAGGCGGCGGACACCATCGCGTTCGGCGACATGCCCAACGACCTGCCGATGTTCAAGTGGGCGGCGCACGGCGTGGCGATGGCCAACGCGCACGAGCAGCTGCGGGCGATCGCCGACGAGGTCACCGCGAGCAACGCCGAGGACGGCGTCGCGCTCGTGCTGGAGCGCTTGTACGGCTGACGACGGAGCCTGGTGCTGACGCGGCCTCGGTCATCGAGGCCGCGTCAGCCGTTTCCCGGCCGGTTCGGTCGGCCGGGTCAGCCGGGTCAGCCGTTGTAGGACACGTTCGCGCACGGGTCGTCGTCCGCCGCGCGGCCGCCGGCGGTGACGCTGGACGGCAGTGGGGCCGGGGCGGCCGAGGAGGCGGGCGACGATGCGGCGGCGGACCCGCCGTTCGCCGCGGCGTAGTCCTGACCCAGGATCAGGTTGAGACCGGGCGCGCTGTTCTTCTCCAGCGTCGCCCCCGGGAAGAGCTGCGCCAGCGCCTGGGCCGCCTTCGACTCGCCCGGGCCGTACTGCACCACGGTGGCCGGGTGGTCCTGGGTCGCCGCGTTGGCGGTGCCGGCCACGGTGAACCCGGCGTCCTTGAGCTTGGCCGCGGCCGACACGGTCAGGCCCCTGGTGGTGGTGCCGTTGTAGACGGTCACCCGGGCGCCGGCGCCGTTCACCTGGGCCGCGGGAGCGCTCGCGGCGGCCGACGGCGGCGCGCTGGGATTCGTACTGGGGCTCGCATTGGGGCTCGCGCTGTCCGGGGCGTCGGGTTGCTGGCCGCCGCTGGCGTCCTGGCCGTCCAGCGTCCGGTCGGCCTTCAGCGCGGCCCAGAGGTTGTCCACCGCCGGGTGCACCAGGTCCACCCGCTCCTTGTTGAAGCGCCAGGGCGTGGTGATGAACCGGATGTCGTGCAGGTCGATGTTCTTCATCGACATCCCGAAGCTCAGCAGCTTGTCCGCCGAGGCCAGACCCGGGTCGACGATCACCGACTTGGTGGCGGCGTCGGCGAGCGGCAGCAGCGTGGTGGGGTTCATCCCCTCACCCTTGACCTTCTTGATCATCGCTGCCAGGAAGGCCTGCTGGCGCTGCATCCGGCCGATGTCGGAGCCGTCCCCGACGCCGTGCCGCAGGCGCACGTAGTTGAGCGCGCTCTGCCCCTGGACCGTCTGCACGCCCTTGCTGAAGATCTGGTTCCCCTTGTGGCCGAGGTTCGGGTTCAGATCCCCCTCGAAGACCGCGTTGGGCATGCAGACCTGGACGCCGCCGATCGCGTTGGTCATCGCCGCGAACCCCGCGAAGTCGACCACCAGCGTGTGGTCCACCCGCATGCCGGTGAGCCGCTCCACCGTGTTCTGCGTGCAGGCGGGGTTGCCCTGGTCGGTGTTGCCCATCGAGAAGGCGGAGTTGAACATCGCGTTCGGCTGCGGCTTGGTCCACTTGCCGTTGACCATGCAGGCCGGGATCTCGACCAGCGAGTCGCGCGGGAACGATATGCCGACGGCGTGCTTGTGGTCGGCGTAGACGTGCAGCAGGATCGTGGTGTCCGAGCGGGCGCCGGAGTCACCGCCGCCGCCGAGGTCGCTGTTGCCGCTGCCGCGCGAGTCGGAGCCGATCAGCAGCACGTTGACCGGCTTGTTGCCGTTCGCGTCGGGCGTGGCCGCCGCCGGGCGGTCGGTGGCGATGCCGGCGGCGTCGAAGCTGGTGATGTTGCCGTTCAGCTTCAGGTAGAGCGCACCGCAGCCCGCGCCGGCCAGCACCACTGCGGAGGCGGTGCCCCAGACGATCAGCTTCCGCCTCCGGTTCGGCTTCGCGGCCTGCTTGCGCCGCCCGCGGCCCTGGGCCCGCCGGGCCGCCGCACGGCCGCCGGGCGTCGGCGGCTCGGCCGAGCCGCTCCGGCCGTCGCCCGCCCGAGCACCCGTCCGGGCACCCGTCCGGGCTGCGCGACGACCGCCCTCACCCGGGTCGTGACCGGACGCGCCCGCCCTCTGGCCTGACATGCGTTCACCCTTCGCCGGCGGCAGGAACAAGCCATCCGCAGCGCCGAGCACGCGCGTAGAGCTTCTGCGGAGCATATAAAGGCACCAATACGAAGTCACGATTAGGGTTAACGCTGGTATTACATTTGCAAAATTGCGCAATCGAGCAAGCCCCTGCCGGGCCGCCCGGAGGGAGCCTGGCAGGGGGCCCAGGCGAGGCCCGGAGGAGACCCGGAGGAGGTTCGAGCGACACCCGAGGCACCCAGTTGTAGGATGACCGGGCAAGCGGTTGTAGGATGACCGGGCAAGTAGTCGAGCGAGCTTGGAGGTGGCGTGTGACCAGCGGGAACGGGAATCTGCACGCCGCCGGACGGCGCTCCCTGGTGGACGCCGCCATCGACCAGCTGCGTGGCCGGCTCGCCGCCGGCGACTGGGCGGTCGGCGAGCGGATCCCGACCGAGCACGAGCTGGCCGAACAGCTCCAGGTCGGCCGCAACACCGTGCGGGAGGCGATCCGGGTGCTGGTGCACGCGGGGATGCTGGTCTCCCGGCAGGGCGAGGGCACCTTCGTACGGAGCACCAGCGACCCGGCCGCCGTGCTGCGCGGGGTGCAGCGCTCCGACGTGCGCGACGTGCTGGAGGTGCGCGCGGCGCTGGAGGCCGAGGCGGCCCGGCTGGCCGCCGTCCGGCACACCGCCGAGGACCTGGAGCGGATGCGCGCCGCGCTGGCCCGCGAGGCCGAGGTGATCGCCGCGCACAGCGAGCGGGTCGGCCGCGAGGCCACCGTCGAGCACGACCTGGAGTTCCACACCGCCGTCGTCGAGGCCGCGCACAACCCGGCGCTGACCGAGGTGTACCGCTACTTCAGCGCCTCGGTCCGCGAGTCGATGCGGGCCGCCTTCGGCGACCACGAGATGCCCGAGGTGGTCGTGGCCACCCACGAGGCGCTCGTCGACGCGATCGCGAGCGGCGACCCCGAGCGGGCCGAGACCGCCTGTCGCGCGCTGCTCGCCGAACCCACCGCCGCGGTCGAGCAGCTGCTCGCCGAGTTCGCGGCCCGCAAGTAATCGGACGCCGGTCCCGCGCCGCGCGCCTCGCGTGCGGCCCCGGAGCCGTTGCCGTCCACCTGCCACCCCTGCCAGAAAGCGCACCACCATGTCGTCCGTCACCCGTGTCCAGCAGCCGCTGGTTACGCCGGCCGTCCCGGTCCGGACCAGGCTCGCCCACCCCGCCCTGCTGCTGACCGGGATCATCCTGGTCGCCCTGAACATGCGCGCGTGCCTGGCCGCGATCTCGCCGATGGTCGGCGAGATCCAGCACACCTTCGGTCTCTCCGCGACCGCCAGCGGGCTGATCACCACGGTTCCGGTGCTCTTCCAGGGCGTCGGCGCGCCGCTCACGCCGCGGCTGACCCGGCGGTTCGGCACCGAGCGGGTGGTGCTCGGCGCCGTGCTGGTGCTCGGGGCCGGCGTGCTGCTGCGGGTGCTCCCCTCGGTCATGGCGCTGTACGCGGGCTGCGTGGTGATCGGGGTCGCGATCGCGGTGCTGAACGTCTCGATGCCCGGCCTGGTCAAGCGCGAGTTCCCGGACCGCGCGGCGACCATGACCGGCGTCTACTCCACCACCATGCTGGTCGGCGCCACCCTGGCGGCCGGCAGCTCGGTGCCGCTGGAGCACGCGCTGGGCGGCGGCTGGCGGGCCTCGCTGGGCGCCTGGTCGCTGCTCGCGCTGGTCGCGGCGGTGGCCTGGCTGCCGCAGGTGCTGCGCAGCCGTCAGGAACGGGCGGCGCTGGCGGCACCGGCGGGGACGGCGGCGGCTGCCGCGCCGGCCGCACCGGTCGCGCCCGCCAAGCCGATCGCCGGGCTCTGGCGGCTGCCGCTGGCCTGGCAGATCAGCCTCTTCATGGGCATCTCCTCGCTGATGGTCTACACGCTGGTGGCCTGGATGCCGACCATCCTGGCCTCGCACGGGATGAGCCGGGACGAGGCCGGCCTGGTCTTCGCGTTCAGCAACCTGGTCCAGGTAGTCAGCGCGTTCCTGGTCCCGCTGCTGGCCGGTCGGATGACCCGGCAGCGCGGACTCGCTGTCACCATGGCCGGCCTGAACGCGGTCGGCGTGGCCGGTCTGCTGATCGCACCGGTCTCCGGTGCCTGGGCCTCGGCCGCCGTGCTCGGCTTCGCCCAGGGCGGCTCGCTCGGCCTGGCGCTGGCCTTCATCGTGCTGCGCACCGACAGCGCGGCCGGGGCCGCCCAGCTGGGCGGCATGACCCAGGCGATCGGTTATCTGATCGCGGCGGTCGGCCCGGTCGGCGGCGGTGCGCTGCACCAGCTGACCGGCGGCTGGACGGCCGTCCTGGTGGTGCTGCTGACGCTGGCCGGCGCGGCCGCGCTGACCGGCTGGGGCGCCGGACGCAACCTCACCCTGCGCTAGAACCTGTCGTCAGGGCCTTCCTTCCTGGGCATCCGGTCAGCCGGCCGGGTGCCCAGGTGACCGGGTGCTCAGGTGATCGGGTGCTCAGCTGGCCGGGTGTTCAGGTGCTCAGCCGGCGTTTCCGTCCGCGTTCAGGGTCAGGCCGGCGAGCTTGACGCTCGCCAGCACAGCGGCGCCCCCGGTCACCACGATCAGCAGCGGGATCGCCGCGCCGAGCGCGACGTCGGAGCTGATCGCACCGTCGGCGGCGAGCGCCTTGGCCACCGAGAGCCCCCACTGGTGGATGCTCAGCGTGCGGGCGCCCTTCACGAAGCTGCCGACCAGGCTCTCCCAGATCAGCGCGTAGGCCAGCCCCGCCACCACCGCGTTGCGGGTGAGGATGCCGAGCAGCAGGAACAGCGCGCTGTAGGCGGCGCCGGCCAGCAGTGCGCCGACGGTGAAGGCGACCGCCAGACCGTCCTTGGTGCCGTAGATGATCAGACCCGCGAGCAGCGTCGGCACGGCCGCGAAGAGCCAGGTGGTGACGACCGCGACGGCGAGCTTGGCGGCGACGATCCGCCGGCGTGCCAGTGGCTTGGCGAGCAGGTAGACGATTGAGCCGTCGTCGATCTCGGTCGCGATCACGCCGGTGCCGACCACCAGGCCGAGGATCGGGACCAGCGTCCCGAGGCTCAGCGTGCCGAGGATGTCGCCTGCCAGCTTGTGCGGATCGGCGCTCGATCCGCGCGCGACCACGGACAGCAGCAACAGCAGCACCGGGACGACCAGCAGCAGAATGCCGCGCCGCCTGCCGAGCAGACCGCGCACGGTCAGCCGGACCACGGTCAGGTTCACGGGGTCAGCCTTTCGGTACTCGAATACGCCAAGGGGATCGGCGAGGGGATCGGCGTGAGGATCGGGCTGGCGATCATGCGTTGACCAGGTACGAGAAGACGCTCTCCAGCGACTCGTCGGCCGGGGAGACGGTGTAGAGCGTGATCCCGGCCTGCCGGGCGACTCGGGGCAGCAGCGTGGTGAAACCCTGGAAGTCGATCGCCTGGACCCGCAGGGCGCGCTCCTGCCAGTCGAGTTCGATACCGGCCGTCGAGGCGTCCGCGATCAGCGCCGCGGCGAGCCGCCGGTCGTCGCTGGAGCGGACCAGGTAGCGGTGCGGCCGGTTCGTCATCAGCCGGCGGATCTCCCGGAAGTCGCCTGAGGCGGCGTGCCGGCCGGCCACCATCACCTCGATGTGCCGGGCCAGTTGCTCGACCTCCTCCAGGATGTGCGAGGAGAAGAGCACCGTGCGGCCGTCGGCGCCGAACCGGCGCAGCAACTCCATCAGCTGCAGCCGCTGGCGCGGGTCCATCCCGTTGAACGGCTCGTCGAGCAGCAGCACGGCCGGCTCGTGGACCAGCGCCGAGGCCATCTTGACCCGCTGCTTCATGCCCTTGGAGTACGTGCCGGTGCGACGCTCCTGCGCGTACTCCATCTCGACCAGGGCGAGTGCCCGGGTGGCGGCCGCGCCGGGATCGGGCAGGCCGTGCAGCTCGGCGTTGGCCAGCACGAACTCCCAGCCGGTCAGGTAGTCGTACATCGCCTCGCGTTCGGGGACCAGCCCGATCGCGCGGTAGACCTCCTGGTTGCGCCAGATCGGCTGCCCGTCCAGCGTCACCGTGCCGGCGGACGGCGCGAGGAACCCGCTCATCAGGTGGATCAGCGTGGACTTGCCGGCGCCGTTGGGCCCGAGCAGGCCGGTGACGCCCGGACCGATCGACATCGAGACGTCGTTGACGGCGACGACGTTCCCGAACCAGCGGGAGACCCGGTCGATGGTGATGACAGCCATGACGGCCTCTCAGATCTTCCGGTAGCGGCGCAGCAGCAGTGCGTACGCACCGGCCACGATGACGAGGATCTCCAGCCCGAACACCACCGCACCGGCCGCTCCCGGGGTGCCGTAGGGCCCGAACTCGTGGGCCAGACCGCAGATCTGGTTGCTGAACCGCTCCACCACCGCACCGGGCGAGAGCACGTAGGCCCAGCCGGCGGACTGCGGATCGGCCTGGTGCGCGCCGCCCTGCAGTGCGTTGGCGATGTTCGCGACGATGCCGGAGATCACCAGCACCCCCATGATCGCCGCCACGCCGAAACCGCGCCGCGGCGTGCCGGCCGCGATCAGCAGGCCGATCGCGGCCAGCACCAGGGAGTAGAGCAGCGCGGTGAGCAGGCCGTAGCCCAGGTGCACGGAGTTGTGGCCGAGATCGAGGCCGCCGAGCAGCGCGCCGAGGTAGAGCACCAGCAGCGGGAGCGTCGTGATGATCAGCAGCGCGACCACCATGGCGGCGCACTTGGCCCGCACGTAGTCGGACCGGGTGATCGGGCGGGAGAAGTAGAGCGGGACGGTCGAGTAGCGCAGGTCGCGGGAGAGCAGCACCGGCGCCTGGGCGGCCGCGAAGATGTACATGAAGAGGCTGCCGACGCCGTCCAGGTACTGCGGGTAGTCGGTGGACAGCTCGGTCCGGCCCTCCATGACGACCAACGCGACCATCACGGCGGCCGGCAGCAGCATCGCGGCCAGCATCAGCGCCGGCAGCACCTTGGAGCGGGCGGAGCGGCCGAGGCCGAAGGCCGCGCGCAGGCTCTGCACGAAGAGCGCGCGGGTGGCGTAGCCGCGACCGAGCCGGGGGCCCTGGTAGCCGCGGTAGCCGATGTCGTGGATGACGCCGCCGGGCCCGGGCGGTGGCGCGGGTGCGGGCGCAGGCGCGGTGCGCGGGCCCTGGGAGCCTCGGGGACGCCCGGGGTCCTGGGGGTCCTGGGGCCCGTGGGTGTCAGTGGGAAGCGTCATTCGGCTGCCTCCTGGGTGAAGATCTCCGAGACGCGGTGGTGGCGCTGCTCCAGCCGGACCAGGCCGAGCCCGAGCTCGGCGACGGTGTCGCGGATGAGGTCGTAGGTGGACTCGCCCGCCAGCTCGACGAGCAGGATCCGCGAGCCCTCGGTCGTGACGGTCAGGCCGGCCGCGGTGAGACGCTCGCGGACGGCCTGGTCGGCGTCGAACGGCGCAGCCGGGGGCGTGGCGTCCGGGGTCACGGGGGCGTCCGGACGGTCCGTCACCTCGACCGCGAGCAGCCGGGTGGCCGTCGTGAAGGAGGCGGTGGAGGAGGAGCGGAGCAGCCGGCCGCCGTCGATCACCACCAGGTGGTCGCAGGTGCGCTCCAGCTCACCGAGCAGGTGCGTGGTGACCAGCACCGAGATGCCGAACTCGCGGTGCACGCGGCGGATCAGCGCGAGCATCTCGTCCCGGCCGACCGGATCGAGGCCGTTGGTGGGCTCGTCCAGCAGCACCAGCCGCGGGTCGTGGACCAGTGCCTGGGCGAGTTTGACCCGCTGTTTCATGCCGGTGGAGTAGCCGCCCATCGGGCGGTAGCGCTCCTCGTAGAGCCCGACATGGCGCAGCGTGTCGGCCGTTCGCTCTCGCGCGGCGGCCGCGGGCAGTCCGGCCATCCGGGCCATGTGCACCACGAACTCGGTCGCGGAGACGTCCGGTGGCAGGCAGTCGTGCTCGGGCATGTAGCCGACCTGCTCGCGGATCGCCGAGCCCTGGGTGGCGACGTCCAGCCCGAGCACCTCGCCGGTGCCGGAGGTGGCCGGGGCGAGGCCGAGCAGGATCTTGATCAGGGTGGACTTGCCCGCACCGTTGGCCCCGACCAGACCCACCACGCCCGGCTGCACCTCTACGGTGAGCTGGTCGAGCGCGGTGACTGCCGGGAACCGCTTGGTGAGGCCGGCCGTCCTGATGACGGGCGGGGTGGTGACGGGTGCTGTGGACACACGGTGAACCTAGCGGCCGCGCACCATCCGGCGGAGCTGACTACGGGCCAGGCCTTTCTCCTCCTCAGGGATGACCCGGCGCGGAACTCCCCTAGGGGACAGGGGTCCTGTGGGGACGTTCCGCGCCGTCGTCAGGTCGGCCGAACAGGCCGACAGAGCAGGTCAGCCGAGCAGATCCGACTGGAGGGTCACGACCTGGCGGAACGCCTGGTCGGGCACGCCGTTCGGGTTGGTCATCAGGACGGTGACCACGGTGTCGCCCTCGTCCAGGTACGCGACCTTGCCGACCGGCTGCTGGTTGCCCGCCGCCCGCTGCGAGGTGCCGCGGGCGTAGAACTGCGCGTAGTGCGAGAGCGTGAAGTCGTCCGGAGTGGTCTCCGCCGCCGGGACGGCGACGAGCTCACCGTTCGCCGTCATGTCCCCGTAGAAGCGGCTGCCCTCGTCCGAGGAGCCGAAGCGGAGCAGCCAGATCTCGGTCCGGGTGCCGTCGGCCGCCGTCCAGACCCGGGTGGCGGCGGACCGGCAGGCGTTGACCGTGAGCCGGGTGGCCAGGGACACCGAGGGGGTGTCGAGCTTGGCGTAGTCCGCGCAGTCGGCCGCCGTGGCCGGGAGCGGGGCGCTCGGCGAGGAGGCCGAGCCGGACCCGGAGGCCGAGGCGGAGGCAGCAGCTGAGGCGCTCGCGGAAGCGGACGCAGACGCAGACGCGGACGTCGAGGCGGCGGCGGACGTCGCCGTGGAGGCGGCGATCGGGCTGAGGACGGCGCCCTTCGGGGCCTGCAGGACGAGCTGACGCAGGTCGGCGTAGTGGCGACCGCCTGCGGCCTTGTCGCTCGGGACCGGCTTGCCCGCCGGGAGCTGCGGCAGCGCCAGCGGGGCGAAGGAGTAGCGGCCGTCGTTGGGCGTGGCCAGACCGGGGATCTTCGTGCGCTCGGGGGTGGTGACGGCGACCGCGGCGGCGGTACCGGTGGCAGCGAGCAGCACCACGGCCGCACCCCACCGCAGCACGGTGGCCAGCGCGGGCTTGCGACGCGGGGGCCGGCCATCGACCGGCATGCCGGGGACGCTGCCCGGGACGACCCACGGGTTGTACGGCTGCTGCGGACCGGCGACCAGGGGAACCGGGTGCACCGGAACTGCCGTTACCACGGGGGCGGGGGCGGGGGCGGGGGCGGGCGCAGGAGCCGGAGCGGGGGTCTGCTCGGGCGCGGGCTCGGGGACCTTGGTGAGCTGGACGGTCCCGGCAGGCTCGGCCGGAGCCTGAGCCGGAGCTGCAGGCACGTCAGCCGGGGCGTCGGCGGGCTCGGCCGACTCGGCAGCCGTCCCGGCGGGCTCGGCGGGCAGCACCGGCTCGGTGGGCTGCTCCGGCTCGGTCGGGTCAGAGTTCTTGGTCATACGGAAGCTCCGGGAAGGGCCAGCCGCAGCAGCTGCTGACGGAAGATGGACACGGCCTCGCTCTTCGGCAGCGGCGCGACGCCCTCGACGTGCATGGTGACCAGGAGGTCGCCGACCGCGCCCGTGCAGAGCAGCTCGTCGATCGGGTCGCTCGGCTGGGTCGGCGGCAGGAAGCAGCTCGCGTCCGGGTAGTCCGGGACGGCGGGGCCCTGGCGGAACAGGCCGGAGTCGGTGCCCAGCGCGCCGTTGAAGGCGTTCTGCGCCTGCACCGCCTTCTGGTTGAACTGCTCCAGGCGCAGCATCACGGTGAGCTTGCCGTCCTCGGAGCGGTAGCTGCGGACGCCGGCGCCCTTGACCCCGATCGCCTTGAGCTGGTCCTTGACCTTGTCCTGCTGGTCCTTGGGCAGGTCCTTGACCTGGTCGTTCGCGTCGGCCAGCAGCTGGTCGGCCGTCAGCTCGGTGTCGTTGCCGTCGAGCCCGTCGTCCGGGCCGAGCTCGTAGCTGGCCGGCACCGGGAGCAGCAGGTCGCGCAGCGAACCGAAGTGCGTGCCGTTCGACGAGGCGCCGTACGGAACCGACGTGGCCGACGGAGCGGCGGACGGCACGGCCGTGACGGCCGGAGCCGCGGTCACAGGCGCGTCGTCGTACTTGGCCTTGATGATCCCGACCCCGATGCCCACGCCGACCAGCGCGGCGACGAGCACCGCCGCGGTGGCGCGCAACGCGGTGCGGCCGCTGCCCCGGGGAACGGACGGGACCGGCTCGAAGCCGGGCGGCACCGGCGCGTAGCCGGGCGCCGCCGGGCCGAAACCCGACCCCGACTCGGCCGGGGCGTGACCGGGCTCGGCGTGACCGGGCTCGGCGGGGGTGGCGGGGGCGGAGCCGGACTCCGCCGGGGTGTTCTCGACGTCGCTCATGCCAGCCGCTCCCACTGCTGCTTTGCGAGGTCCCGGACCTCGTCCGCGTTCACCGGATGCGAAGCGGAGTAGACCTCCACGCTCACCACGACATCGCCGCGCCGGGTCTTGGCCTCACCGAAGTAGTACTTGTCGGTGGTCTCGGCGTACGTCCGCTGCTCGGCGGGCGCGTCGTAGGCGCCGTCCATCCCGTCGGTGAAGGCGGTGGTGTCGGTGCCGCGCATCTGGTCCACCGACTCGTAGGCCGAGCGGGCCTGGTCCGAGAAGTACTGGATCAGCTGGATCCGGTACTTGACGTCGCCCTTCTGCCAGGAGACGAGCGCGATGCGGCGCAGGCCGGCGTTGATCAGGCTGGGGAAGAGGGTGGCGGCTTCGAGGCGGGACCGGGCCATGTCCCCGGCCGACTCCCAGTCGCCCGAGTTGCCGAGGCCGAAGTTGTCCCAGTCGTCGGCGTCGGCCGGCTTCGGGAGGAGCAGCTTGCGCAGGTCGCCGTCGATGGCGAGCGGCTTGGGGGCCGCCGCCGCGGCGGCCGCGGGGTCGAGCGCACCGGCCGGGTACTGCGGCAGCGCGACCTGCTCGATCGGCGGCAGCGGCGTGGGCGGACGGTTCGCCTGGATCGCGTACCCGACGCCGCCACCGGCCAGCGGCCCGAGCAGCAGCGCGGCGACCAGCAGCATCGCGGTCCGGCCACGCCGACGGGGACGCGGCTGCGCCTCGGGCTGGGTCCCGGGCTGTGTCCCGGGCTCGAACTGGGCCTGGAACTGGGCGAACGGATCGGCAGCGGGCACGGGCGCGGGCGCGGCGAACGGGCCGTCGGGCGCCGCGAACGCACCTACGGGCTCGGCCGGCACGGCGGCAGCGGCCGGCTCGGGGGATTCGGTGCTCACGGAGGTCTCCAGCACAGGGGGAGGGGAGGTCGGGGGCGGACCGCTGACGTCCGCGGGCTCAGCCACCGCTGGCCAGCCGATCGCGCTGACGCTTCATCGCGTCCACCAGCTGCGCCTTGTCCGGGTCGCCCTTCGCGTCGATGGTCACCTCGTACTCGACGTCGCCGGAGTAGGAGACACCGACCATCTCGCCGGTGTACGCCTGCTGGTCGGGCTTGAAGATGTAGCCCTTGGCGTTGCCGTCACCGTCGATGTCCACCTGGTCGCCCTTGTCGAAGGTGGCGGCCTTCGCGAACGCCTGGGCGTCGTCCTGGCTGGAGAAGCGCATCAGCCGGGACGTCACCTCCATCTGACCGTCGGCGGTGCGGTACTGCCGGGAGACCGCCTCCTGGTAGGTGTACGTGGCCAGCACGCTCTTGATGTCGGTGGCCTTGTCGTACTCCTTGGCCAGGTCGTCCATGGTCAGCTGTTCGCCGTCCGCGGAGCCGTACGGCTCGCCGCCGTCGGGCACCGGCAGCAGGAAGAAGCGCAGGTCACCGCCGTGGGCGCCGCCGCTGACCGTGCCGTGCAGCGTGCTGCTGGGGGCCGGGGCGAGGCTGAGGCTGGGGACCGGCACGGGAGTCGGGCTCGCGCTCGGGCTCGGCACCGCGCTCGGCGTGGCGACGGCCGCGGCGACGGCGGTCCGCCGGTGGTCCGGCTTGCCGACCGCGACGGTGACGGTGGCGCTGGCGGCGGTGACGGCGAGCAGGCCGAGCGTCGCGAGCACGACCGTGACGGCGCGGGGCTTGCGGCGCGCTGACGGCAGCTCAGCCTCGAACGCCATCGCCGGCATCGGCATCGGCATCGGCATAGGCGCCTGCGTCGGCGTCGGTGCTGCCGGGAACACGGGCGCGGGGCCCGCTCCCGCCTCGGGGGCCGATCCTGGCTCGGGGGCCGGACCTGGCTCAGGCACGGGTACCGGATCGGGGTCGGATGCGGACAAGGGACTCCCCCAGAGAGTGAAGAGTGGAGTGCCGCGCGGCCGCGGCAGAGCCGACCGGCCGCCGCCTCGATCCGGCCGCAGTGTCAGTCAGCTGGAAGTATGAGAGATCCCCGGCCGCCCCAACAACGCCGCAATCCACCCCACTCCCCCATTACTCGACCAATCGGGCACGTCGTGACCGAACCGCAACCGGCCGACCCCGGCGGGTGACGGCATAACGGTGCATCAGCACTGATCAGGGACAGGACAACCGCCCACCCGACCCACCGTCACGCCGGTCACCCGCACCGACAACCGCACCGACATCACCCCACCGGCATCACCGCAGCTGCGCGAGCCCCTCGGTGGCGATCCGCTCGAAGACGGCCAGGTCGTTCTCGAAGATCGAGTCCGGCACCGGCCAGTGGATGACCAGCTCGGTGATGCCCAGCTCCTGGTACCGCCCGGCCCAGTCGACGAACGCGTCCAGCGAGGCCAGCGGCTTCTCCGCCGTGGACCCCTGGAGCAGCACCTTCTCCAGCTCCGCCACGTCCCGCCCCTGCGCCTCGCAGGCCGCCGTCAGCTTCGCGAGCTGCGCCGCGATCACCGCCGGCGCCTGCTCGACCGGCACGTCGGCCGGACCGCGCGGGTCGCCGTACGTCACCCAGCCCTGCCCGAACTCCGCCGCCAGCCGCAGCCCGCGCGGCCCGGTCGCCGCGACGTAGAACGGCAGCCGCGGCCGCTGCACGCAGCCGGGGATGTTGCGCGCCTCGACGGCCGAGTAGAAGCGGCCCTCGTCGGTGGTCGAGTCCTGCGTCAGCAGCTTGTCCAGCAGCGGCAGGAACTCGCCGAACCGGTCCGCCCGCTCCTTCGGCGACCACGCCTCCTGCCCCATCGCCGTCGCGTCGAAGCCCGTCCCACCGGCCCCGATCCCGACCGTCAGCCGCCCACCCGAGATGTCGTCCAGGCTCACCAGCTCCTTGGCCAGGGTCACCGGGTGCCGGAAGTTCGGCGAGGTCACCAGCGTGCCGAGCCGGATCCGCTCGGTCGCGGTCGCGGCGGCGGTGAGGGTCGGAACCGCACCGAACCAGGGCTCGTCGCGGAAGGACCGCCAGGAGAGGTGGTCGTAGGTGTAGGCGGAGTGGAACCCGAGCTCCTCGGCCCGCCGCCAGATCTTCTGGCCGTCGTTCCACCGGTGGATGGGGAGAATCACTGTGCTCAGACGCATGTCTCCGACCCTAAGGGAGCCCGGGGACGAGCCGGACGAGGCTGCACGTGAGGTACGGGTGGCGATCCTCGCGAGCCAGGTGACTGCGGGAGCAGGGTGCGCCGCGGAGAGCTCTGGGAGCGGTCCGGGAGGGGCCTGCTGAGGTGTTGTCGGAGATTTCGCCGACGATTGGGCTGCGTTCTGTCGTAGGTTCTCGCTGGGGTCATGACATGGACCCGCCCGTCGCGCCGCGCCCCGATCCCCCAGGAGACAGGACTGCCATGAGCGCCATCGACCGTCGTCGTTTCATCCAGCTGGCAGGCGGTACCGCCGCGCTGTCCGCGCTCTCGACCAGCATCGCCAGGGCTGCGGCGATTCCGGCGCACCGCCGGACCGGGAGCCTGCGGGACGTCGAGCACATCGTCGTGCTGATGCAGGAGAACCGTTCCTTCGATCACTACTTCGGCACCCTGCGCGGTGTCCGCGGCTTCGGGGACCCGCGGCCGGTGACGCTGCCGAGCGGCAAGCCGGTCTGGTACCAGTCGGACGGGACGAGGGACGTGCTGCCGTTCCACCCGGGCGCGCAGAACCTCGGGCTGCAGTTCCTGGAGGATCTGGCGCACGACTGGAACAGCGGGCACCAGGCGCGCAACCAGGGGCGCTACGACCAGTGGGTACCGGCCAAGACGGCGACCACGATGGCGTACCTGACCCGCGACGACATCCCGTTCCACTACGCGCTGGCCGACGCGTTCACGATCTGCGACGCGTACCACTGCTCGCTGGTCGGCCCGACCGACCCGAACCGGTACTACATGTGGACCGGTTACGTCGGCAACGACGGCAAGGGCGGCGGCCCGGTGATCAGCAACGCCGAGGCCGGCTACTCCTGGACCACCTACCCGGAGCGGCTGGAGCAGGCCGGCGTCTCCTGGAAGATCTACCAGGACATCGGCGACGGGCTGAACGCGGCCGGCGGCTGGGGCTGGCTGCAGGACGCCTACCGCGGCAACTACGGCGACAACTCGCTGCTCTACTTCAACCAGTACCGCAACGCGCAGCCGGGCGACCCGCTCTACGACAAGGCCCGCGCCGGCACCGACGTCAAGGCCGGCGACGGCTACTTCGACCGGCTGAAGGCCGACGTCAAGGCCGGCACACTGCCGCAGGTCTCCTGGATCGTCGCCCCGGAGGCGTTCACCGAGCACCCGAACTGGCCGGCCAACTACGGTGCCTGGTACGTCTCACAGGTGCTGGACGCGCTCACCTCGAACCCCGAGGTGTGGAGCCGGACGGCGCTGCTCGTGACCTACGACGAGAACGACGGCTTCTTCGACCACCTGGTGCCGCCGTTCCCGCCGGCCTCGGCGGAGCAGGGGCAGTCCACCGTCGCCACCACCGGCGAGCTCTACACCCCGGCGGCCGGCGCCCCGTTCAGCGCGGGCGCGTACGGCCTGGGCCAGCGGGTGCCGATGTTCGTCGTCTCGCCGTGGAGCACCGGCGGTGCGGTCTGCTCGCAGACCTTCGACCACACCTCGATCATCCAGTTCATCGAGCGCCGCTTCGGTGTGCACGAGCCGAACATCTCGCCGTGGCGCCGGACCGTCAGCGGCGACCTGACGGCAGCCTTCGACTTCGGCTGCCAGGACGGCGGCGTGCCGACGCTGCCCGACACCAGCGGCTACCTGCCGCCGGACCACGACCGGCACCAGAGCTACGCGCCGGCGCCGCCGTCGAACCCGCAGCTGCCCCGGCAGGAGCCCGGCCTGCGCCCGGCCCGCCCGCTCCCGTACGACCTGGCCGCCGACGGCCGCACCGGTGACGACGGCAGCCTGCGGATCGACTTCGCGAACCACGGCAAGGCCGGCGCGCACTTCCTGGTGACCTCGGCGAGCCGGCCGGACGGGCCGTGGACGTACACCGTCGAGGCCGGGCGGCAGCTCACCGCGAGCTGGAGCCTGACCGGCGACTACGACTTCACCGTGCACGGGCCGAACGGGTTCCAGCGGCTGTTCCGGGGCCGGGCCGGCGCGGGCGCCGAGCTGACGGCACGCCATGACGGCGGCACCGGCCACGTGCGGCTGGAGCTCAGCAACAACGGTGCCACGACGGTCAAGCTCACCGTGACCGACGGCTACGGCCACGAGCGCCCGGCCACCTACCAGCTGCGGCCGGGGGCACAGCTGGTCCACACGGCGGACCCGGGGCACAGCAACGGCTGGTACGACCTGTCGGTGACCGGCGACCAGGACCCGGCGTTCCTGCGCCGGCTCTGCGGGCACGTCGAGACCGGGCAGCCGAGCACCAGCGACCCGGCGATCGCGACGCGCTGACCAGATGAGGGGCTGAGGAGTCGAGGCGCTGAGGAGATGAGGGGCGTCGGCCGTCCGCCTGCGGCAGGAGCAGCGGCGGGCGGCCGACGCGGTGGTCAGCGCAGCGAGAGTCAGCGCAGCGCGAGGAAGACCGGGGTGGCGACGGCGGCGCCGAGCACGCTGCCGACCAGCACCTGGGCGGGCGTGTGGTCGCGCAGCGCGATCCGGGACCAGCCGACGAGTGCGACCAGCGGGTAGAGCGCGAGCAGCCACGGGCCGTAGCAGAACGCGAGCATCACGATCGCGCCGGACGAGACGGCGGTGTGCACGCTGACCTTCCAGACCGTGGTGACGGCCAGGATCGCGACGAGCGCGGCGAGCATCGCGGCGACCAGCGCGACCAGCTCCGACGGGGCGTGCAGGGCCAGCATCAGCGCCATGCCGAGCAGCACCGAGACCATGATCAGCGGTATCACCACCAGCCGGTCCTGGCGGCGGCGGACGTGCCGGTCACCCCAGTGGCCGCGCCGCTCGCCGGCCTTGATCAGCAGGATCGGGATCACGCCGGAGAAGAGCGCGGCCTCCAGGCCCCAGCCGAGGCCGGCCAGCCGGCCGGCGTGCCAGCCGGTGAGCAGGGTGACCGCGATGATCCAGTTCTTCGGCTCCAGGCCGTCGGTGACCAGCCGGGCCCACCGCGACTCGGCGGCAGGTGCCGGGTCGTCGGCAGGCACAGGGCCGGCGGCGGGCCCGGGGTCGGTCAGCGCGGTCACGAGGCTTCCTGGAGGTCGGCGGTACGGGCGAAGTCCTCGGCGGCCGGCGAGCGGTACGCGGCGGCGAGGTGCAGCAGGCGGGCGGTCTCGGTCGCGAAGTCGAGCTCCTCGAAGGTGCCGTCCCGGCCCGGCGCGGCCGGCTCGGCCGGGGTCCGCCCGGCCAGCCGCTCGGTGCAGGCGGCGCGCAGCCAGAGCGCCTCGGCCAGCACGCCCCGGCGCTGCGGATCGGCCTCGGCGGCCTCGGCGGCGGCCGCGGCCCGGCGGCGCAGCTCGGGGTCGGCGTACGAGGCGAGCACCAGTGCGGCGTCCCGGATCTCGATGACCAGGCGGTGCAGCCGCACCCGGGCGCTGCGGCCGAGCGGCGCGGTCAGCACCACCTCGGGGACGGCGCCGGTCAGCGCGGTCCACAGCGGGCCGAGTCGGCGCGCGGTGCGCCAGGCCCCCAGCGCCGCGATGGCCGAGCCGATCGGCGGGATCGAGCTGCCCAGCAGGACGAGCGCGATGGCGATCCACTCCAGGTCGTACAGCACGCTCGCGGGCATGAACATCGGCCGGTCGAACAGCTGGAGCAGCACCTGGCAGACCCGCAGCACCGAGTAGCCGAAGCCGAGCGCGGTACCGAGGGCCAGCACCCGCAGGCCGGTGCGCAGCCAGCCGGCGGCGGCCCGGCGCGCGTAGGTGCCGAAGAGCCAGCTGGTGACGGCCATCGCGGCACCCAGGTAGCCGGCCACGATCAGCGCGTACGCGGCGGCCGGGACCGAGCCGGGGTAGGCCTGGTAGAAGTCGGCGACCTCACTGGTCTGGTGCAGCAGCGCGAAGCTCACCGCGAGGCCGGCCTGCGCGGTGAGCAGCCCGATCAGCATCGGCCGGCGCAGCCGCTGGGCGAGGTCCGGGCGGGCCATCGCGGCCACGAAGGCGAGCAGCGCGTTGCAGGCGACCAGGCCGATGATGTGCTTGAGCGGCACCACCAGGTTGTGGACGCCGCTGGCCGCGTCGATCCCGTCGGTCAGCACCGGCAGGCCGAGCGTGACCAGGATCGTGACGCCCGCGAAGGCCGTCCACAGCGGGCGCTGGCGCGGGTTCTGGACGGCGGCGGGCAGGCGCCACACGGTGACCAGCCAGAGCATCGCCAGCACCACCACATGGCCCAGCGGCACCGGGGCCGACGCCGCCTGGGCGACGGCGAGCGGGTGCAGGTGGCTCAGCGGGTGGCCCAGGGAGACGTTCAGGGGGAGGTTCAGGGGGAGGCTCTGGGAGACGTTCACGAGGTTCATATACGGCGTACCGGGTGTCCAAGGGCGTCGTTGAGGCGGTCCAGCACCTGGTCCGAGTGCGGTGTGCCGGGGTCGGCCGCGCCACTGGTCCGGGTGGCGCGTTCGAGGATCAGGGTGGCGAGGGATTCTGCGTCGGACTCCTGGCTGCTGCTGTAGCCGTTGCGGGCCAGCAGCGCGAGCACCCGGTCGGTGGCCAGGCCGAGCTCTTCGTCGGCGGCCCGCTGCTGCGCCTCGGCCGCGGCGGCCGCGGCCGCGCGCTCGGCGAGCGCGTTGCGTTCGGCGGGGGTCGCACCGTCCGGCGCCAGGTGGTCCAGCAGCATGTGCGCGATCTCGTGCAGGACGATCTGGGTCTTGAGGATCGGGGCCGCGCCGGCCTCGTAGAAGACCAGGTCCTCGGTGTCCAGGCCGACCCAGAGTCCGCACGGCAGGTCGGCCCCGGCGGCGTTCTCCAGCGGCACCAGGCGCAGTGGGCGGCCGCGGCCACGGGCGACGGCCGCGCAGAACTCCTCCAGCTGGAACGGCCGCGGTACCGGCAGCCGCTCGGCCAGATCGGCGAGATGGCTGCGGGGCTGTCTGCGCCACTTCATGGCCGCCCTGCCCTCTCTGCGCTCACTGCGGCCGGTCGAGAGCTCGCGCTGTGCTCACACGCTGTGCCCACTGCCAACCGGTCCCGACCGGTTCCGACCACCGGTCGATCGAGCCAGTAGCTTAAACGCTCGGTCGAGCGGTGGTCACGTGCGGTGGCGTGCAGGTGCAGTGTCTTCCGCGTACGGTCTCCTTCACGTCACGTTCGGTGACGCCCGGGCCGGACCCGCCCGACCTCCGGCAGGCCCTCGACCTCGCGGACCTGGTCGACGATCGCCCGCAGGCCCTTCAGCGCGCGCGGGGAGAGCCCGGCCAGCCGGAAGGCCACCGCGCGCACGTTGCGGTCGGCCAGCATGTCCGCCAGTTCGTCCGCGCCGGCAGCCGCACCGGCCCCGCCGGCCCCACCGGCAGCCCCACTGGCCCCACCGGCCCCACCGGTGGCCGACGGCACCCCCGCGGTCGGCTTCGGGACGCCCGGACCGGCCACCACCGCGCCCGCCTTGAGCTCGCGCACCCGGGCATCGACCCGCTCGGCCACCGTGTCGTCCAGGAAGTACGCGGCCGGCACGCCGAAGAAGGCCGCGATCGCCTCCAGCGTCTTCACCGTCGGGTTGGTCTTGGCACCGGTGCGGATCTGCTGCAGGGTGCCGTGCGAGACGGTCGGGCCGTCCGGGCCGGCCTGCTCCCGGATCGCCTGCGCCACCTCGTGGTAGCTGAACGGGCCGCGTCCGGCCGGGTGGATCTCCTGGAAGAGGTGCTCCAGCTTCTCGGCGATGGTGCGCGGCCGCACAGGGCTCGACTCACCGGTCGGCATCGCCACTCCTTCTCCGCGGTGGACGCCGCGGGGTCCCGCGGCGGGCTCGGAAATCTGCGCTCAAAGCCCAGTATCCACTGAATTAGACGTTCTATCGGGCGGAAGCGGTGACTTCATCCGATGAACCTGCCATTTCCTCAAGGCAGCCTCAAGTCCGGCCCCCGCTCTCGACCAGCCCGTCTCGGAGCCGGTCTCGACCGGCTATTGCGGTTGACAGCCCGGGGAGGGTTCGGCGTATGTTCAACCGCGTGCCGTCCAACAAAATAGACGGCAGGCAGTCGGACGGCGCACGGTCACACGGGGGTTGACCGTGCGCCGTCATGCCTTCTCCGCAACGGTCGGGAGCGCCGCGCACCCGGCAACCCGCAGCGCCGTGTGGCCCTGCGAGGATGGTCCGGTGAACCCGCCGACTCCGCGCATCCGACTGATCGCAACCGACCTCGACGGCACGCTGCTCTGCGACAACGGCACCGTCTCGCCCCGCACGGCCGCCGCACTGGCCGCCGCCGAGACGGCCGGCATCCAGGTGGTCTTCGTCACCGGGCGCCCGCCGCGCTGGATGACGAAGCTGAGCGGCCACATCGGCGGCCACGGCGTGGCGATCTGCTCGAACGGCGGCGCGATCGTCGACGTGCACGGCGGCCGCCTGCTGGAGAGCTTCCCGCTGACCGTCCCGGACGCCCGCGCCGTGGTGGCCCGGCTGCGCGAGCGGCTGCCCGGAACGGCGTTCGCCTTCGAGTACCCGGAGGGCTTCGCCCGCGAGCCCGAGTACGAGGTCCGGATGTGGGGCGACGACGAGGCGCACGAAGTCGCGCCCGCCGAGGAGCTGCTCGCGGACCACCGCGCCGGCAGCGGCGCGGCCGTCAGCTACAAGATCCTCGCGAAGCACCCGGAGCTGGACCCGGACGCGTTCCTGCGCGAGGCCAGGGCGGCCATCGGCGACCTCGCCGAGGCCACCCGGTCCAGCCCGATCGCGCTGCTGGAGATCAGCGCCCGCGGCGTCACCAAGGCCAGCACGCTGGCCCGCTGGTGCGCCGAGCAGGGCATCGACCGGACCGAGGTGGTGGCCTTCGGCGACATGCCGAACGACCTGGAGATGCTGGCCTGGGCCGGCACCTCCTACGCGGTCGCCAACGCGCACCCCGAGGTACTCGCGGCGGTCGCGCAGCACACCGTCAACAACACCGACGACGGCGTGGCCCGGGTGATCGAGCAGCTGATCTCCCGGCCGGCCGCCTCCTGACCGACCACCACACCGTTTAGCCGAAGCGGCCGTTGACGTAGTCCGCAGTGCGCTGATCGACCGGCGCGGTGAAGATCTGCTCGGTCGGGCCCGCCTCCACGATCCGGCCCGGCGTGTCATGGCTGGCCAGGAAGAACGCGCAGGACTGCGAAACCCGTTGGGCCTGCTGCATGTTGTGGGTCACGATGACGATCGTCAGCCGGCCGCGCAGCTCGGCGATGGTCTCCTCGACCCGGCGGGTCGAGGTCGGGTCGAGCGCCGAGCACGGCTCGTCCATCAGCAGCACCTCCGGCTCGACCGCCAACGAGCGTGCGATGCACAGGCGTTGCTGCTGGCCGCCGGAGAGCGCGCCGCCCGGGGTGCCGAGCCGGTTGCTGACCTCGTCCCACAGTCCGGCCCGGCGCAGGCTGTCCTCGATCAGGTACTCGCGGTGGTCCCGGCTCACCTTGATGCCGGCCAGCTTGAGCCCGCTGGAGACGTTGTCCGCGATCGACATCGCCGGGAACGGGTTGGGCCGCTGGAAGACCATCCCGATCCGCCGCCGCACCTCGGCCGGCCGGCGCCCGTGCGCGTAGACGTCCTCGCCGTCGAGCAGCACCTCGCCGGCCAGCTGGGCACCGCGCACCATCTCGTGCATCCGGTTGAGGATCCGCAGGAACGTCGACTTGCCGCAGCCGGAGGGCCCGATCAGCGCGGTGACCTCGCCGGCCGCCATGCTGAGCGAGACCCGCTCCAGCACCTTGTGCGCGCCGAACCAGGCGGAGACCTCGCGGGACTCCAGCCCGGAGAGCGGGACCGGCTCGGCCGACGGACTCGGGCGGGGAACGGTGGTGGTCATCGGGCGGACGTCCTTCCGGTCAGTACAGGTTGGGGAGCAGCGCGGCGGCGTTCTCGTAACAGGCCCAGAGCAGCGCCCCGAGCACCGGGGCGAAGGCCAGGTAGGCGGCCCGGCGGTGCCAGCGGCGGACCGCGACCGTGGCCAGCAGCACCGCGCCGAGCAGACCGGCCGACCAGAGCTGGAGCGCGGCCAGCGCCCCGGTGTCCTGGGCCAGCGCGCGGTCGGCGGGCAGCAGCGCCGGGCGGCCGTGCGGATTGGGCTGCGGATCGCCGTCCAGCCGCGCGCCGACCAGCACCGTGCCGGTGGGGATCCAGCCGGAGTCGCTGGTGGTCAGCACCAGCCGGGCCGGCGCCTGCGGGTCGGCGATCGGGTGCGCGCCGCTGCCGTAGGCGTTCACGGTGTAGCTGAACTGCCCCTGGCCGGTGGCCACCTGGATCTTGTCGCCGACCCGCAGCTCGGACAGCCGCCCGAACGGCGCACCGAACGCGGTGCCGCGCCCGAACAGCACCGCCGTGCCGCTCTGGCCGGGCAGCGCGGTGTCCCGGCGGTGGCCGGGCCCGCGCATCAGGTCCCGCCCGGTGGTGCCCTCGACCACCACCAGGTGGTGCACGCCGATCGCCGGGATGTCGAGCACGGCGACCGGAGCACCGTCCGCCGCCCGGCCGGTCGGCGCGAGCGCGTCGCCGAGCTGGTAGCGCAGCGTCTGGTACGCGGCGGCCTGGTAGTGCAGCTCCTGCAAGGGGGAGAGCGCGAACAGGAAGACCACGAAGCCGAGCAGCAGACCGGAGAGCAGCGTCGCCACCCAGCCGGCCTGGACCACCCGGCGGCGCCGGACGGCGGCCCGGTCGGGCTCGCCGGGTGCCGGGGCGGGCGACTGCCCCGGCACGGGCGAGACCGCCGGCAGCACCACCGTTTCCGCGAGATCGGTCATCGCGGGCCCCCGGTGGAGGAGCCGCCGGACTGCCGGCGCCGACGCAGCCAGCCGCCGAGGAACGGCGGCACGGCCACCACGGCGACCAGTTCGACCGCGGTGAGCGTGCTCAGCGTCCAGTCCTGCGGGCGGTCGCCGACGGTCACCACGTTCGCGGCCGCCTGGCTGCTGCCGCCGGAGCCACCGCCCGAGCCGCCCGAGGAGCCGTCGGTGATCTGCTCGCCGGTCTGCGGGTCGATCGCGGCCGCGGAACTCGGGCCGCCGTCCGAGCCCGGGGTGCCGGCGCCCGCACCACCGGTCGAGCCCGAGCCGCCGGAGCTGCCGCTGCCACCGGTCGAGCCCGAGCCGCCGGAGCTGCCACTACCGCCGCCACCCGAGCTCCCCGAACCCGTGCCACCACCGGACGAACCCGAGCCCGAACCCGAACCGCCGCCGGTGCTGCCATGGCTGCCGCCGCCGGACGAGCCGCCGGAGGCCGCACCACCCCTGGCGCCGCCGGTCGAGCCCGAGCCGCCGGAGCTGCCGCTGCCACCGGTCGAACCCGAGCCGCCGGAGCTGCCACCGCCGCCGCCACCCGAGCTACCCGAACCCGTGCCGCCACCGGACGAACCCGAGCCCGTGCCACCGCCCGAACCGTAGCCGCCCGCACCGGAGCCGCCCGGTGTGCCGCTGCTCGACGGGTTGCTGCGGTTGCAGCTCAGCGGCATGCCCTGCTTGTCACAGGCGTTCGGCTGCGGCGCGTTCACCAGGATGGTCAGGTTGCCCTGGGCGTCGAAGGTCGGGTTGGCGCAGTTGTTGAGCGTGTTCGGGTCGACGTTGCTGGCGTTGCCCGGGATGCGCGAGACCTGGAGCAGCCCGCCGCGCACCAGGTTGCGCGGGATCGGCGAGTAGCCGATCGAGTCGATCCCGCTGCTGCCGGTCGCCTGCCCGGCGCAGAGCACGTAGGAGAGGTACTGGCTGAGCGCGGCGCCCTTGCCGTCGGTGAAGCGCGGCGGCACCGGGAGCGGGGCGGCGGAGCGCGGCACGATCACGTAGCTGTAGCTGGAGATCGGGTACGAGCGCGGGTCGTTGTTCGAGTAGACGCCGTCGAGGTTCTGCTGGAGGAAGTTCGGGTCGTCCGGCGGGGTGTTGTCGTCCACGCCCTTGATGGTCGCCTTGGTCAGTGCGACGGCCACGTTGGAGGCGGTCGGCAGCGTGTAGTACCCCGCCGGGTTGAGCACCTTGACCACCGGCGAGTTGCTCTCCAGCGCGAACGCGTACTCGTCGTAGCCGATCGCGCCGAGGCCGGCCTGCGCCATGATGTAGTGCGCGACCTGGTCGGAGCCGTTCTGTGCGACCATGCCGTTCGACGGTGGGTAGAACTCGGTGTAGTCGCCGCAGGTGACGTTGTTGACGCTGGAGCAGTACGCGTCCCACTGCGCCTGGTGGGTGTGCTCCATCCAGCGGGTGAACTGCGCGGTGGCGCCGGAGCCGTCGGAGCGGATGACCGGGGTGATCGGGATGTTCGGCAGCTGCCTGCCGTACGAGGCGGTGATCTTCGGGTCGTTCCAGTTGGTGATCTTGCCGGTGAAGATGTCCACGATGTTGTCCGGGGACAGCCGCAGGTCGGTGATCCGCTGGCCGCCGACGCTCAGGTTGTACATGAACGAGGTGCCGCCGGCCGTGATCGGGACGTAGGAGTAGCCGTAGCGCGGGTTCTCCGCCGTCGCGATGCCGCCGGTCAGCTCGCCCTGCGAGGCGCCGGTGTCGTTGTGGGTGCGGAACGGGACGTCGGAGGCGGTGAAGTCGTCCAGGCCGAGTTCCCACTGCTGGCGGCCGGCCGCCGAGCCGTCGGGCGTGAAGTTGATCGAGATGCCCTGGTCGGCGACGTCGGTGCGCCACTTGTCGATCGCGGGGCCCGCCCAGCTCGACCCGTCCGCGTTCAGCGAGGTGGCGGCGAAGGCCGCGCCCGCCTGACCGAAGAGCAGGGCGAGCACGGTGAGGGCGAAGGAGAGCAGCAGGGCCAGTGCCCGGCGGTGGACGACGGCCCACGGCATGGAGGTTCCTCCGGCTTGCGGATCAGTGGAATTGACGGGACGTCTGCTCATCGGGCGGCCGCCGAGCGGGCGATCCGGCGGCGCTGGCGCCAGCTCAGCTCGCCCGGCCGCCGGCCGCCGAGCAACCGGGCCGTGATGAACAGCACGAGCACGATGACCATCAGCAGGAGCGCGGCCGCGTAGCCCCGGGAGACCGTGATCCCGTACGGCTGGCGCACCAGGTTCCAGATCAGCAGCGGCAGGCTCACCTGGTGGCCGGAGAACGGGTTGCCGTTGAACCCCGAGGTGTAGCCGGCGGTCAGCAGCACCGGGGAGGTCTCGCCGACCCCGCGTGCCATGCCGAGGATCACCGCGGTGGCCAGCCCGCGCCGGGCGGTCGGCAGCACGACGCTCACCACCGTGCGCCACTGACTGCCGCCGAGCGCGTAGGAGGCCTCCCGCAGCGTGCCGGGGACCAGCCGGATCACCACCTCGGCGGCCCGGGTGACGATCGGCATCATCATCACCGTCAGCGCGATGGAGGCAGCGAAGCCGCACGGCTGCATGCCGAGCGTGATGATCAGCACGCCCAGCACGAAGAGCCCCGCCACGATCGACGGCAGCGCGGTCATCGCCTCCACCAGCGTGCGCACCGGACGGGCCGCCCGGCCGCCGACCTCCGACATGAAGATCGCCGCCGCGATGCCCAGCGGCACCGCGAAGAGCGTGGCGAGGCCGAGCTGTTCGAGCGTGCCGACGACCGCGTGCAGCGCACCGCCCGAGGTGATCGGCGAGGTCGCGTTGGTCCGCTCCAGCGTCTGGGTGTAGAAGTTCGCGTGGCCGGCCGCCTTCACGCCGCGCCACGTGATGAAGACGAGCTGCGCGACGATCAGGAAGGCCAGCAGCACCCCTGAGCTCCAGGCGACCATCGCGACCAGGCGCTGGCGGACCACCCGGCTGTCCCACTGCATCGCGCCGAGCGCGCAGGAGAGGCCGAGGAAGAGCAGGTACCAGAGACCGAGGAAGCCCTGCGCGCCGCTGAACGGCAGCACCCGCTCGTAGAGCAGCCAGTCGAGGGCGAACGAACCGCCGAGCGCGGCCGCCACGGTGGCCACTTCGGCTCGGGTGACGCCGCCGAGCTTGCGGCGGCGCTCGGGTGGCGCGGCGACGAGAGCGGTGCTCACGACGAGGTTCCCTCCGGGGGTGAGAGTGTCGGTCATCGGCTCAGTCCACCGTCGAGGCGCCGGAGCGGGACCGGCTGACCACCAGGCCGGCCAGCACGTTGACGACGAGCGTCACCGCGAAGAGCACCAGGCCGGCCGCCATCAGCGCGGAGATCGAGAACCCGTCCGACTCGCTGTAGTGCAGCGCGATCAGCGCCGAGATCGAGTTGGCGCCGTCCTGCAGCACGTGACTGGTGAACGTGAAGGACGGCGAGATGATCAACGCGACCGCGATCGTCTCCCCCATCGCCCGCCCGAAGCCGAGCATCACCGCGCCGATCGCACCGCCGCGGCCGAACGGCAGCACCACCGTGCGGACCATGCCCCAGCGGGTGCTGCCCAGCGCGTACGCGCCCTCCCGCTCGCCCTGCGGCGCCTGGGCGAAGACCTCGCGGCTGAGCGAGGTGACGATCGGGATGATCATCAGCGCGACCACCATGCCGGCCATGAACGTGGACGCCGTGTAGTGCGTGCCGATGTCGACGGGCACCTTGAGGAACGGCAGCACCCCGCCCAGGTGCAGCGCCATCCAGCGGATCACCCCGATCGCCCGCGGCTGGAGGAAGCCGAGCCCCCACAGGCCGTAGATGATGCTGGGCACGGCCGCCATCAGGTCGACCATCGTGATCAGCCCGGCGCGCAGCCACTGCGGCGCGAACTCCGAGATGAAGAGCGCGGCGGTGAGCGAGATCGGCACCGCGAAGAGCAGCGCGATCACCGCGATCAGCACGCCGTCCGGCAGCACGGCCGCGATGCCGAACTGGTGGCCGGCCGGACTCCAGCGCTGCTGGGTCAGGAACGACCAGCCGGCCGCGTTGAGGGCCTTGATGCCGCGTGCCAGCAGGAAGAACGCGATCAGGCCCATGATCCCGAAGACCGAGAAGCCGGCCAGCCGGAGCACCCCACGGAAGACCTTGTCACCGGCGGTGGCCGGAGCGCTGATCGCCCGGGGGCGGTCGGTGTCGGGGCTGCTGTTCGGTTCGGGGTCGTCGGGGGTCGCCGGGAACCAGGCGTCGAGGGCGGTCATCGCTTGCCGCCTCGGCCGCCGACCCGGCCGCGGACCCGGGAGAGCACCCGGGAGCCGGCCTCCGTACCGGCGAGGACCAGCGCCGCCGGGCCGCCGACCAGCAGCACCGCACCGACGATCAGCACGATCGGGAGCAGCAGCCTGGCCACCCCGGCCCGGTCCGGCGCCGGGGTGCCGGCGGCGACCGGTGCGAGGGCGGGCCCGGCCGGCTGCTGGGACTGCCCCGTCGCCGTCGCCGCCGCACTGGCGGTCGGCTTGGCGCTGGGCGTCGCACCGGGTGCAGTGGTGGTGGCGACCGTGCCGGCGCCGGTGTTCCCGGTGTCGTCCAGCCCGGTCGTGCCGCCGCCGCTGGTACCGCTGTTCGTGCTGGTACCGGTGCCGTTGTTGCCGGAGGTGCCGGTGTTGCCATTGTTGCCAGAGGTGCCGCTGTTTCCGGTGCCCCCGGTGTTACCCGAGTCCTCCGTGGCGGCGGCCGCCACCGGAGCGACGGTCGCAGCCGTGCTGGGCTGCGGGGCGACGGTCGGCGACGTGCTCGGCTGCGCGGGTGTCGGGCTCGCACTCGGCGTCGGCACCGGCGTCGCTGTCGGCGTCGGGGTGGGCGTGGGAGTCGGCGTCGGGCTGGGGGACGGCGACGGTGCCACCTGGTTGCCGGGCAGCGCGCTGTCCTGGGCGGCGACGTGCTGGAGCGCGGACTGCGCGGCCTGCTCCTGAGCGGCCGTCAGGTCCGCGTAGCCGGGCCCGAGCTTGCCCGGGTCGTTGCCGTAGAGCTGGCCACCACCCAGCGAGGTCACCTGCTGGAGGAACGTCGAGACCGCCGTGGTCTTGGCGGCGCCGAGCCCGGCGGTCGGCACCATCGCGTACTCGACGGTGGTCAGCGGGTAGGCGTTCGCGTCGGTCGCGTACGCGGTGACAGGCTGACCGTACGGCGCCTGCTGGGTGGCGGTCTGCGGATCGACCGGCATGTCGTTCACGGTCTGCCGGATCGTGTCCAGCGTCGGCGCGACGAACGAGCCCTGCGGGTTGAGCAGTTGGGCCTGCGGCAGGCTGAAGGCCGCGGCGTTCGCGCTGTCCATGATCGAGATCAGGGTGCGCTGGCCGGGCGGCAGCGCCGCGCAGTGCGAGAGCACGCCGCCGGCGCCGGGCACCGGGTCGGTGCAGGTCGGCTTCGCGAGCAGGAAGTCACGGACCGCGTCGTCCAGCCCGCTGATCACCGGGCTCCACTCCAGCGCCTTCTGGTGGGCCGGCACGCCGGGCTGGCCGTTCACGTCGCCGAAGCCGGTGGAGTCCTGCGGGGTCAGGATGTCGGTGGGGTAGCCGGAGTAGCCGGGCTGCAGGTAGTAGGGGTCGACGTGCATGCCCCACTGGTCGGGCTGCCCCTCCAGGAACTGCGCCGCCTGCGGGTCGCCGGCGATCCACGAGGTGAGCTGGTGGATCAGGTCGGTGGCGTCGCCCGAGACGATCGGCAGGCTGTTCGGCACGTCGGAGCAGCGTGGCCACTGGAGCGGGGCGATCAGGCTCGGCGGGTTGAGCGCCAGGAACTCCGGGTCCTGGAAGATGCACATCGGGTTCCCGACCACGGACTTCGGCTGGTAGCCGGTCGGGGCCCAGGAGTACGACTGGGTGAGCTCCTTGGCGAGCAGCCGGGCGTTCAGCCGCATCTGGGGGATCCGCTGGCCGGTGGTCGGGTCGTCCACCTCGAAGGCCACCGAGATCGCGGCGTTCGTGACCGGGACGTAGACGTAGGGGCGGGGCGCCTTGCCGGTGTCCGGGCGGCCGGTCAGCACCACCTCGGCCCCGGCGCCGGCCAGGAACGCCTGCCGGGCCAGCGGCTCGGACTCGGAGGTGTAGCCGACGTGCAGCGGGTTGGCGGCCAGGCAGGCACCGGCCCGCCACTGCTGGATCGCGCGCTCGGCCATCGGCATGCCCGCGGTGGCGAAGTCGTTGCCGGCCAGCGGGCAGCTGGCGGCCGTCGGCGCGAAGCTCAGCGGGACGACGGCCCGGCGGCCCCAGGAGCAGGTCTCGCCGGTCCAGTTGCCGTTGCCACCGTTGCCCTCCTGGGTGACGTGGTCGGTCGCCTGGTCGAAGAAGCCGTCGTTGTCACCGTCGTGCGAGTCGCAGTTCGGCGTGCCGCTCATGTCGCCGTTGTTGACGGCGTCGTTGCCGAGCGCGTCACCGCCGTAGTTCGGCTCCACCACGATCGAGCACGGGTGGGCGGAGTCGCAGCCCAGGCTCTGGCTCTGCACCGCCGTCCACACCTCGATGTCGGCCGAGCCGGTGCCGTCCGCGCCGGTCACCGCGATCTGGCCGTTCGAGGGGAACTCCGGCGTCGTCAGACCGGCGGCGGGCTCGCCCTGCTGGAACCCCTTGGCCGGATCGCCGCCGTAGAGCGTCGAGCCGTAGCAGTCGGTCGGCCCCGGGTTGACGCCGCGGCACTCGTAGACCCGCACGGGGTACATGACGGTGCCGTCACCGGGAACGGTGGAGGTCGCCTGCGAGCCGTCGGCGATGTTCACGCTCGGCGTGAAGCCCGACCACGACACATGCACGACCTGGTCGGTCAGGTTGGCGGTCTGCGAGACCGTGACGCTGCCGTTGGCACCGGTCTTTCCGGTCAGTCCCATGGAGCCGGGATCCGGTATCCAGACCGGCGGGCCCTGCACGGTCGTCGCCCCGGAGTCCGCACGGGCCTGCTGGACGGTGCCGGCGCCCAGCGGCAGCACCGCGAGCACGGCCACCACCGCCCAGGCCAGGACAGCGCACAGCCAGGCCCGGGCCCACCAGCCCAGTCCTCTCGGACCTCGGTCACGGACTCTCATCAGGGCTACCTCCGGCTGCGCGCGGTGCGGATGTGCGAGGGCGACGACAGGCATGCGAATGGACCCACGGATTCCCGTGGGTCCATTCGGTCATCCCTACGTGACAGCTGCTGCCGTCCAAGGTGTACGAGACCCCAACCAGGCCCCGACGGCGGGGATTTGAGGCTGCTGGACCGTCAGGCCCCGGCTCAGCTGCCGGGCGTGAAGCTGAGGCTCAGGCTGCCGGTGTGCTGGCCCGCCGTGAAGAAGGTGGTGCCCAGCTGGGCGTCCGCGTACTGCGCGCCGGCCGGGTCGATCTGCAGGTCGGAGGCGGCCAGGTTCTGCGTGGTGCCCGCCGTGGTGAGGGTGTTGTCACCGGCCGGGTCGAGCAGGTTGACCGGGGCGGTCGCGCCGCGCGGCACACCGGTGATCGCCCAGTTGTCCGCGCTGAAGGCCAGGTTGTTGAAGACGACGCACTTGCCGGTCTGCACGTCCACCAGCAGCAGACCACCGCCCACCTGCACGTTGCCGTAGTAGCCGGGCAGGTTCGCCGAGCCGCCGGTCACCGGGAAGGTCGCGGAGAAACCGGTGCTGCTGCTGAAGCCGGGCGTCGCGCTCGGCAGCGCGACGGCGAAGATGCCGTTCTGCGCGGCCTGCTGCATGAACGTGTTGTCCTCCTGGACCACCAGGCTGCCGGTCGGCGCGGTGGTGGCGGTCGCGGCCAGCGCGGTCGAGCTCAGCGCGGTGCCGGCCAGGACTGCGGCGACGGCGGTGGTGACGGCGATACGGGTGGTGGTACGGCGCATGGAATGGTCTCCTTCGTGCACGGTTCTGGGCTTGGAGCGGCCCGGCGGCCAGGGGAGGGACCCCTGGCCGCCGGCTTGCTACTGGGTGGCGCTGTACATGGGTGGCGCTGATCAGTGGTGCTGCTCGGTCGGCCGGGGCCGGCTCAGAGCTGGGTGACTCAGAGGTGGGTGGCTCAGAGGTGGGTGACGCTGCCGCAGGCGGCGCCCGGCAGGGTCTGGAAGCCGTAGCTCGCGATGTCGGCCTTGGCGGTGGCGTTGGTGCAGACCCAGCCGGTGGTGCCGTAGATCGCCTTCAGCGCCGGGTTGGCACCGGTGCCGGTCCACTCGGCGTCACGGAACACGTTGTAGACCACGCGGCCGTAGACGGTCGCGGTGTACGACGGGTTCAGCGTGTGGGTGCTGGTGATCGGGTTGATCCCGTTGGTGTTGCGCAGCGTCACGTAGCCGGGGGCGTCGGAGCCGCTCGCGTGGCCGCCGTAGACCTGGCCGATGTAGTGCGCGGCGGAGTAGGGCTCGATCACGTTCGGGTCGTTGAACACCGCGTCGGTGCCCTCGTTCTCCTCGGGCGTGTACGCCTGGACGCAGGCGCCGGGGGTGATCGAGGTGGTGCCGCCGCCGACCGCCTTCAGGAAGAACGCGCGGGTGCCGGAGTTGATCTGCGGCAGGTACGCCTTGATGGTGGCGTTCGCGCCGGTGTAGCCGGAGATGTCGGTGATCTGGTTCCAGTTGGTGATGGTGCAGGTGTAGATGCCGGCCAGGTCGGCCGTGGTGAGGTTGGCCGGCGCGTTGCCGGTCGCGTTGGCCGCCCAGGAGACGCCGTCCTTGGCGAAGGCCACGAAGTCGTCGGTGGTCAGGTCACCGGTCTGCGGGCCGCGCGAGGAACGGGCGAAGTTCACCGTGGCGCTGGTGTTGGCGTTCAGCGCGTTGATGCCGGCGCCGGAACCGTTCGGGCGCACGATCGGGGTCGCGCCGGTCTTGGTGGTGATCGGGGAGGTGCCGGTCGCGTCCCAGCTGTACAGGCGCGGCGAGGTGGTGTCGCCCTTGCCGGTCAGGTAGGCGTTGTAGTCGGTGGAGAACTGGTTGGACACGGCCTGGGTGGTGTCCGAGCCCACACCCACGATGTCCTGGGCCTTCGGGGTGACGGTCGGGTCGGCCAGAGCCTGGCCGGCGACGGCGGTGCCCAGAGCGGTGGCGATGGCGAGCGTGGCGAACAGCTTTCCGGCAGTGTGACGCATGGTGCTATTCCTCCGGTGGGAGAGGCTGCATCGATGTCCGGGGACGGGACCGCACCCGGACTCCGGGGGCCGCAGTTCCTTCGGCCCGTCCGGCGGGACCGATCCTGGCCAGTCGGCGGGGGAGTCGGAAGCGCCTGCCGGAGGTGCTCAAGTGCGGGTGAACATCAGTGTTTTGTCGACTTGCCGGTTTACCCGCTGGCCCGGGGCAGTAGTTCGCATCCGGCGCTCCCCGGCCGGGCCGGGCGCGGCCGGGCGGTGTTCTTCTCGCGGTGGTCACTCGGTGGGGATACGGGTCTGGGCCGGCAACCTGGCGGTCACCAGGGCCACCGGCCCTCGCGGCCGGCCGTGCGCAACTCCCGCTCCAGCGCGTGCAGTCCGGTACGGAAGCTGTGCACGCCCTGCCGGCACTGGTCCCGCCGCAGGTAACCCCGGGCACTGCGGGCCACCGGCTCCTCGGCGACGGTCGCGCCGGGCCGGGTGGTGCGCGGGGGCAGGTAGGCGGCCCAGCACCAGGCGCGCGCCTGGTCCTGGGTGAAGGCGTAGCGCAGCGAGGCGCGTTCGATCAGCAGTTCGCGCAGCGCGGCGACGAGTTCGGCCTCGGTCCGGTAGAGCTTTGCCGAGACCGCGAGTTGGCGGCCGTTGCCGGCGGCGAGCGACCAGCCGATCCGGCGGCCCGCACCGAGCACGGCGAGCAGCCGGGGGCCGCGCGGTGACGGCGGTGGGGGTGGCGGCGAGAGTGGGGGCGGTGGTGGTGGGAGCTCAGGCATGGTCGGCGGGTCTCGACGGGACCGCCTCTCCGGCCGGCTCCTGCGGATGCCGGCGCTCCAGCAGCGCGACGAACCGCCGGAACGCGTTCTGGCACGTCGCGTAGCGTTCGTACGCCCGGTTGGAGCGCGCCTCGGGCAGTCCGCGCGCCCCGGGGACCACCCAGGTCCAGCCGATGCCCTCCCGTACGTGCGTGATCCGCGCGGTCAACTCGGCCGCCTCGTCCCGTAAGCCGTCGAACGCCCGGACGGCTTCGCCGGCCGAGTCGTAGACCGCCGAGGAGACCGCGACGATCCGTCCGTTCGGCGCCTTGAGCTGCCACTGGTAACGGCCGTTGGCCGCCCGTTCGACCTGGAACCCGCCTCGGACGGCCTCTGCCCCGGCCCGTCCCCCACCACTGTGCCCCACCCGGCCCACCCGCCCCTGTCCCGCCCGCCCTACACGGCGACCGCAAAAGGACCTGGCGGGCCTCGTGGGCATCGCGTAGAGATCTCGTGTTCGGCACTCAACCGGGTCAACGGTAGGTGTGAGGCCAGTGACGCAGATAGAGCAGACGCCTGTTCGGCAGGTCTATTGGCCGGGAAGTTCTCCCCCGTTAATCTTCGCCGAGCGCCGGGCCAACAGCGCTGTGGGGGTGGGGAGTTCAACTGCGAACCCGAGTCCCCTGCGAGTCGTTCCCGAGTCATCCGCGAGGCGTCCGCGAGCACCCCGCGCGGCCCGGAACACGCGCGGATCGGCAGAAGTCACCAGGAGCCGGGCCGTTTCTGACTATCTTTCAGCTGAAGGCGGCGGATCCGCCGCCCAGCGCCCTCGGAGGTAGCCATGAGCAACGTCCCCACCGACCTCAAGTACACCAAGGACCACGAGTGGGTCCGCGACCTCGGCGGTGGCAAGGTCCGGGTCGGCATCACCGACTTCGCCCAGAAGCAGCTCGGTGACATCGTCTTCATCGAGCTGCCGAAGGTGGGCGACAAGTTCGACCAGGGCACGGCCACCGGGACGCTGGAGTCGGTGAAGGCGGTCTCCGAGACGTACGCGCCGGTCTCCGGCACCGTCAGCGCGGTGAACGACGAGCTGGACGCGGAACCCGAGAGCGTCAACGAGGACGCGTACGCCGCCTGGCTCATCGAGCTCACCGGCACCGACGCCGCCCAGCTGAAGGGCCTGCTCAGCGCGGCGGAGTACGAGAAGTACATCGCCAACGAGGAGGACTGACCGGCCCTCTCCGGCCGCAAGGCCCGCCCCGACGCCCGGCGTCGCGGCGGGCCTTCTGCTTGCCCCGGACAGTGAGCTGTTCTATAAGTAATAGAGCAGAACAACATCGCTCGGGGGGAGCCCCCTTGATCCTGACCCTTGACCTGGCCAGCGAGATCCCGATCTACCAGCAGTTGCGGGACCAGGTCGTCGAGGCCGTCGCCGACGGCCGGCTCACCGAGGGCAGCCCGTTGCCCTCGACCCGGCAGCTGGCCGGTGATCTCGGCATCAACTTCCACACCGTCAACAAGGCCTACGACCAGCTGCGCCAGGAGGGCCTGCTGGTCCTGACCCGCAAGAGCGGCGCGGTCGTGCAGCGGGACCGGCGCTCCGGTCCGCCCGCCGCCGGGTTCGCCGAGCAGTGGCAGGCCCGGCTGCGCACGCTGCTCGCCGAGGCGGTGGCGCAGGGGATGCCGGCCGAGGCCGTGCTGGCGGCCTGCGCCGGGACCGTCGGCGCGTTCGAACAGACTGGAACAGCAGAAGACTTGGGGGAACGTCCATGAGTACCAGCGCCGTTCTGACGCTGTCGGTGGTGCCGCTGGCGATACTGCTCGCGGCCTGGCTGATGCCCTCGATCACCGCGCCCACGCTGCCGTTCGGCGTTCGGGTGCCGGCCGAGCACGCGCAGGCGCCGGTGATCGCCGAGCAGCGGCGCGCCTACCGGTGGCTGGTCGGGATCGCCGGCGGTGCGGTCGTGCTGGGCGGGGCGGTCTGGGCGCTGGCCGGCTCCGCCTCCTCGCCGGGGCCGCTGGCCGGGGCGCTGTCGGCCGTCGTGGTCATCGCGGTCGGCGGGGCCGGGTATCTGCGCGCGCACCGGGCGATCGGCGCGGTCAAGGAGCGCGAGCAGTGGTTCGGCGGGCTGCGGCAGACGATCGCGGTGGACACCTCGCTGCGCACCGACCCGGTCGCGCTGCCCTGGGCGTGGGCGGCGCCGGCGGTCCTGCTGCTGCTCGGCACGGGCGTGGCCGCGGCGATCCGCTACCCGTCGATGCCGGACCGGCTGCCGACCCACTTCGGCGGCTCCGGCACGGTCGATCAGCTGGCCGCGAAGTCGGTAGGCAGCGCGTTCGCGCCGGTCTTCGCGCAGCTGGGCCTCACCGCCGTGATGCTGCTGACCACCGCGATGGTCTTCCGGGCCCGCGCCGACCTCGATCCGGCCCGCGCCGAGGCGTCCGCGTACCAGTACCGGCGGTTCGTGGTGCTGATGGCGCGCTGCCTGCTCGCGCTGACCGGCTGCGTGAACCTGACGATCCTGCTCGCGGCCTGGCAGATCTGGGACGGCTCGGCCACGCTCGCGCTGGCTCGGGTGATCGCCCCGACAGCGCTCGGGGTGGTCGCGCTGCTCGGCTTCGGGCTGCGGGCCGGCCAGAACGGCAGCCGGCTGCCGGTGCCGCAGGAGCTGGCGGTGGCGGTGGCCCAGGGCGCGCCCGTCGCGCACGGCGTGGCGGTGGCGCAGGGCGTGGCGGTGGCGCAGCGCAACGACGGCCGGCGGCCGGTGCACCAGGACGACGACCGGTACTGGCGGCTCGGCGGCCTGGTGTACGTGAACCGGGAGGACCCGACGCTCTTCGTGCCCAAGCGGTTCGGGATCGGCTGGACGATCAACTGCGGCAACCCGTACGCCTGGCTGGTGCTGGCGCTGCTGATCGGGCTCTCGGTGGGCCTGCCGCTGCTGTCGCGCTGACGGCCCGGCGCGGCCGGGCACCCGTAACGGACGGGTGCCCGGCCGCCGACCGTCGACCACCCGTCCGACCACCCGTCCGATCAGCCGTCCGGTCAGCCGCCCAGCCAGCCCGCCACGTCCAGCCGGAAGAAGCCGGCCGGGACCATGGTCCGCAGGTCCGCCTCCATGTCGCGCACCCGGGTCGCGCCGAGCTCGCCGACCCACTGCGCGCGCAGCCGCTCGAAGATCTCGGCCGAGCGGACCAGCACGTCCAGGCCGGACGGGGTGAGCCGGATCAGCTTGCGCCGGGCGTCCGCCGGGTCGTCCGCCCGCTCCACGTAGCCGAGCGCCTCCAGCCGGTCCACCGTCTTGCCGGCCGCCTGCTTGGAGACCCCGAGCCGCCGCCCGACCTCGCTCGCACTGGCCCCGGCCACGCCGACCGCCTGCAGCGCGAAGCCGTGCGCCGGCCGGACGTCCGGGTGGCCCTGGCGGGCCAGCTCGGCGTGCAACTGGTCGATCAGGGAACGGAATCCGGCGAAGAGCAGCAGTGGCAGCTCGAAGCCGCGCCCCTCGGCCGGGTCGCGGTGCTGCGCTGAAGTGACCATCGGACGCCCCTTGCCGGAGATAGACAACCTGGTTTACGGTTTAGACAACCGCGTTGACCATTCTACGGCGAGGAGCCCGCGCCATGCCCAGCACCGCGTTCATCGATCACACCCTCGACACCGCCCCCGCCGCCGCCCACAAGTCGATGGCGGCCGTCACCCGGCAGTTCGGCTACCTGCCGGCCGCCGTCGCCCGGCTCGCCGAGTCCCCCGAACTGCTCGACGGCTTTCTGCGGGCCTCCGCCGTCTTCGAGAGCGGCACGCTCGACCAGCTGGCCCGCGAGGTGGTGGTGCTGACCATCGCCACCCGCAACTCCTGCCACCTCTGCGTCGCGATGCACAGCGCCAAGCTCGGCAAGCTCGGCGCCGACCCCGAGGTCACCGCCGCGCTGCGCGCCGAGCGGCCGCTGCCGGATCCGCGCCTGGAGGCCGTCCGGCAGTTCACCCTGCGGGTGCTCGCCACCACCGGGGACGTCGGCGACCAGGCGCTCGCGGACTTCCTCGGGCACGGGTTCGACCGGCGCCAGGCGCTGGAGGTGGTGCTCGGCATCGGCACGTACACGATGTCCACGCTGGCCAACCGGCTGACCGGCGCGCCGGTCGAGGCGGCGCTCGCGCCGTACACCTGGGAGTCCTCCGCTGCCGAGCCCGCCGCTGCCGAGGCTGCCCCTGCGGAGCCTGCCGGGCACGCCCGCTGAGCCGGCGCGTGCCTCAGAGCCGGGCGGACCAGCGCACCCTGGTGCCGCGCCGGTCCGGTCCCGGCTCGTGCCAGGCGGCGCCGCCCAGGTTCTCGGCCCGCCGCCGCAGGTTCGCCAGCCCACTGCGGCGCCCGCCCTCCGGGATCCCGACGCCGTCGTCCGTGACGGTGAGCAGCACGCCCGGGCGGCCGGGCCGGTGCTCGGCCTGCGGATCACCGGAGACCGGGCGGCCCTGCTCGTCCAGGTGGACCGTCGCGTCCACCTCGACGCCGACCCGTGAGGCGCGCGCGTGGCGGGCCGTGTTGGAGAGCATCTCCCGCAGCGCCGCGAGCAGGTGGCGGGCCGTCGCGTCACCGACCAGGCTCTCCACCGGCCCGGCGAAGGTCACCGAGGGTTTGAAGCCGAGTGCCGCCGCCGCCTGGCTGCCCTCGCGCAGGACGCGCGTGCGCAGCGTGTCCGGCTCGTCCTCGTGGCCGTGCTGGAGGGCGTAGATGGTGGTGCGGACCTCCTGGATCGTGGCGTCCAGCTCGTCCACCGCCGTGCCGATCCGCTCGACCACGTCGGGGACGATCGCCCGGCGGGCCGCGCTCTCCAGCATCATGCCGGTCGCGAACAGCCGCTGGATCACCAGGTCGTGCAGGTCGCGGGCGATCCGGTCGCGGTCCTGGAAGACCGCCAGCCGCTGCTGGACCCGCTGCCCCTCGGCGAGCCGCAGCGCGAGCGCGGCCTGCGAGGCGAAGGTCTGCGCGAGCTCCTTCTCGGCATCGGTGAACGGGCGGGCGCCCCGCGGGCGCCAGACCACCAGGCCGCCGAGCGCCCGGCTGGCCGCGACCATCGGCAGCGCCATCGAGGGTCCGTAGTTGCGGGCCAGGCGCATCACCAGCTCCGGGTCGGCGGACATGTCGTCGATGAAGACGCTCTCACCCGCGCTCAGCCTGGCCGCGTAACCGGTGCCCGGCACCAGCTCGCCGATCACGTACTCGGCCTCCGCCCCGGAGGCGTGCGAGACCCGCAGGCCGCCGTCACCGGTCGGCAGCATGATCATCCCGAGCGCGGCATCGGCCAGCTCGCGGACCTGCTCGGCGGCCACCGCGAGCGCGGCGGACGCCTCGTCGGTGGAGAGCAGCGCGGTGGTGACCGCCGCCGCGCCGGCGATCCAGCGCTCCCGGCGACGGCCCTCCTCGTAGAGCCGCGAGTTCTCGATGGCCACCCCGGCGGCGGCCGCGAGTGCGTGCACCACCTGGGCGTCCTCGGGCGTGAATCCGCCGCCGCCGTGCTTCTCGGTGAGGTACAGGTTGCCGAAGACCTCGTCGCGGACCCGGATCACCTCGCCGAGGAAGGACTTCATCGGCGGGTGGTGCGGCGGGAACCCGGTGGACCGCGGGTCCTGCGCCAGGTCGTCCAGCAGCAGCGGCTCGGGGCGCTCGATCAGCGCGCCGAGGATGCCGCGCCCGGTCGGCAGGTCACCGATCCGGGCGGCCGTCTCGGCGTCGATGCCGACGTGGATGAAGTCGCTGAGCCCGTGCCCGTTCGGCGCGATCACGCCGAGCGCCGCGTACCGGGCGTCCACCAGCTCGGCCGCGCCGGCGGCGATCCGCTCCAGCGTCGCGTGCAGGTCCAGCCCCGCGCCGACCGAGACGACCGCCTCCAGCAGCCGCTGCATCCGGTCGGTCACCGCGGCCGCCGACTGCAAGCGCTCGGACACCTCGGTCACCAGCGTGTCCAGCCCGAGCGAGGAGATCTCGGGCACCCGGTGCGGAACGGGGGAGCCCTCGTCGGAGGCGGGTGTGGTGGCCATGCTTCGACACTAAGCGCTGGCCCGCCGCGATGCCCGCATGCCCTGGCCCCAGACGAGCAGGCCGGCGAGCGGCAGCGCCGTCCCGAGCGCGCAGGCACCGGTCCAGGCGTAGGCGCTGTGCAGCAGGCCGGTGACGGCCGAGGCGAGCGCGCCGCCGACGAAGACGGTGGTCATGTAGACGGTGTTGATCCGGGCCCGGGCATCGCCGCGCAGCGCGTAGATCTCGTGCTGGCTCATCACCTGGTGGCACTGCACGGCGAAGTCCAGCAGCACGGCGGCCACCGCGAGCAGCGCCACGCTGCGGTGCCCGAGCCCGGCCAGCACGAAGCTGAGCGAGGCCAGCAGCAAGGCCGCGCCGCTGGCGATCCGGCCGTGCCCGCGGTCGGCGAGCCGGCCGCCGACCGGTGCCGCGGCCGCGCCGCCCGCGCCGACGAGTGCGAAGAGCGCGATCTGCGCCTGACTGAAGCCGTGCTCGTCGACCAGCTCGTACGCGATGGCCGTCCAGAACACGGTGAACGCACCGAACATGGACGCCTGGCAGAGCGCCCGGCGGCGCAGCGCCGGCTCGTTGCGCACCAGCTCGCCCAGGCTCAGCAGCAGCGAGCCGTAGCCGGCGGTGTGGTCCGGCGCGCGCTTTGGCAGCATCCGGTGCAGCACGGCGCTGAGCACCACCATCAGCACGGCGGAGACGAAGTAGATCGCGCGCCAGCCGAACAGCTCGGCGACCAGGCTGGAGACGGTGCGAGCGAGCAGGATCCCGAGCAGCAGCCCGCTCATCACCCGCCCGACGAACGCGCCGCGCTCCTCGGGCGGCGCCAGGTGGGCCGCGAGCGGGACCAGCACCTGCGCGACCACCGAGGTGAGCCCGACCAGCACCGAGACGGCGAGGAACATGCCGAACGTCGGCGAGAGCGCGGCGAGCAGCAGCGCGAGCGCCGTCCCGACCAGCGTCCGGGTCGCCAGCGTGCGGTTCTCGACCAGGTCGCCGAGCGGCAGCACGAAGAGCAGGCCGAGCGCGTATCCCACCTGGGTCAGCGTCACGACGCCGGTGGCCGCGCCCTGGCTGACGCCGAAGGAGCGGGCGATCAGGTCGAGCAACGGCTGCGCGTAGTAGAGGTTCGCCACGGTCAGGCCGCAGGCCACGGCCAGCATCAGGGTCAGCGCGCGGGTCGGCCGGCCTGGGGCTGCAGTGGCGGGAGTGACGGGTGAGTCAGGTGCATTTGATGCTTCCACCAGCTGATCACACCACCTCGCCCTCTCGTCTCCCAGTGCCCAGCCAGGGTGCAGTACACCCAGGCTCGGTACACCCAGGCACGTCGCGCCCCGGCTGCGTCCTGCGGCACGGTGACTAGAGATCCCCCGGGTCGGTGTTCGCGCCGCAGAGCACGACGCAGACCCGCTCACCACGCGCCGGCTGATACCCGTGCTCCGGGTCCGGCGTGGTGAGGGCCGCCAGCGCGGTCGCGGCGCCGAGCTCGACCACCAGCCTGCGCCGGTCCCAGAGCGCCTGGCGGGCGCGGACGATCTCGGCGTCCTGGACCAGCACGGAGTGCACACCGTCCCGCTCGGCGGCGTCCAGCGCCATCCGCGAGGCGCGGCGGGCGCCGAGCGAATCCGCCGCGACCGAGTCCACCGTGACGTCCACCGGCCGGCCCGCCGCGATCGCCGCGTTGAGCGCGCGGCAGTCCTCGGGCTCGACGGCGATGGTCCGCAGGCCGTACTGCTCCGCTGCCGTCGCCACCCCCGCGAACAGCCCGCCGCCGCCGACCGCGACCACCAGCGTGTCCAGGCCGGGCAGCTGGCCGAGGATCTCCGCCACCAGCGTGCCGGCCCCCGCCGCGATCAGCGGATGGTCGTACGCATGACTCGCCAGCGCACCGGTCGCGTTGGCGAACTCCTCGCAGGCGGCCAGCGCTTCGGCGTACTCCGCGCCGACGAGCCGCACATCCGCGCCGTACCCGCGCAGCTTCGCCACCTTGACCGCCGGAGCGGTGGTGGGCAGGAAGACCGTCGCGGCGACGCCCTGCTGCTGGGCCGCCCACGCACAGGCCAGCCCCGCGTTGCCACCGGAGGCGATCGTCACGCCGGCCTCGGGGAGGGTGCCGGCCTCCCGCTGGGCCTGGATGAAGTTCTGCGCACCACGGGCCTTGAACGACCCGGTGTGCTGCATGAACTCCAGCGCCAGCCAGACCTCCCCGCCATCCGGTACGACGCCGTCCGGTACGACGGTGACCGGGCGAACGCGTCCGGCGATCCGGTCGGTGGCGGCCTTGATGTCGCCGTGAGTGAGCTGGTGCACGTCGTCGCTCCCGCGCTGAGAGGGCATCGGCCTCGCCGCGTCCACTCCCCGCACGACCCGCACTACCCGACCGTGCTCCGAGGGATCGCCGCGAGGACCTGGGACAGCCAGACCAGATGATGGCCGATCGCCCGGTCCGGGCCGGCGAGCAGATCCTCGATGTGCTGCCACGCCTCGGACAGCTGCCCGATGGTGAGACCCTCGGGTTCCTTGTACACGTCGAAGAGTTGATCGCCCGGAACGGACCAGAAGTAGTCCGCATCCACGCTCACGGTAGCGCCGTTGAGCTCTTCGATGTGGTCGAGCACCAGCTCACAGGCGTGTCGCAGGTCGTCGATCCTGAGCTGGAGGGGCTGCTGGTCACTCATGAGCGTCATTCTGGCGGACGTGCTGACGCACGGACGTGCCCGTTGCCCGGCTCCGGCACAGTTCGATCAACCGCTCCCAGGCGGGCACCGGCTTTCCGGTCTGCGCCGCCATCAGCGTGACGGCGACCAGGGCGTCGAGAGCCAGGATCGGCTCGGCGCCGTCCGGGCTGCCTGGTGCCTGGAGTCCGCCGAAACCGTTCACCTCGTCCGCGAGCGCCTCCAGGCGCGGGTCGTCCCGGTCCCAGCCGGCGGCCTGGTCGGCGGTCAGGTACAGCCGCTGGAAGGCCGGGTCCTCGAACAGCGCCTGCTTCTGCAGCGCCCACCCCGGCACCTGGTCGGGGTACTGCGCCACCAGCAGGATCCACGAGTCGCGCTCGGTCCGCACCGCCTCCGGGCTGAGCCCGATCCCCTCGACGCGCTCCAGCAGGACCACGACCTCCTCCGGCAGGAACATCCGGTCACCGGCGGCCAGTTCGGCGATCCGGCTGCGGCGCCGCTTCAAGTCCCTGATCTGGTCCTTCAGATCGTCGTCGATCGCCGCGACCGAGGAGGCGAACTGTGCGGGCGAGGCTCCCATCAGCTCCTCGATCCGCGCCAGCGGGACGCCTGCGTCCGACAGGGTCCTGATCCGCACCAGCGTGACGATCGCGTCGGCCCCGTAACGCCGGTACCCCGAGACATCGCGCGCCGGCTCGGGCAGCAGACCCCGCTGGTGGTAGTGGCGGATCGCCCGCACCGTCACGCCCAGATAGGCCGCGACCTGGCCGATCGTCAACACCGATGACCCCCCGAAAACCTGCCCGGACAGACCGCTTGACCTTGACCCTGCGTCAGGGTCGGACGCTCTACCCGTGAACACGACGACAACGACGACAACGTATCGGCAGGCTACCCAAGCCGCCTTCGCCCGGCCCGCCGCGATCACCGCGACCGGCCTGCGCAAGTCCTACGGCGACCAGCTCGTCCTGGACGGTCTCGATCTGACCGTCACCGCGGGCACGGTCTTCGCCCTGCTCGGCCCGAACGGCGCCGGCAAGACCACCACGGTGCAGATCCTCTCGACGCTGATCGAGGCCGACGGCGGCCAGGCGCAGGTGCTCGGCCACGACCTGGCCCGGGATCCCGGCGGTGTGCGGGCCTCGATCGGGGTCACCGGGCAGTTCTCGGCCGTCGACGGCCTGCTGACCGGCCGGGAGAACCTGATCCTGATGGCGGACCTGCACCACCTGGGCCGCCGCGAGGGCCGGCGCCGCGCCGACGCCCTGCTGGAGCGGTTCGACCTGGTCGAGGCGGCGAAGAAGCCCATCTCGACCTACTCCGGCGGCATGCGGCGCCGGCTCGACCTGGCGATGACCCTGATCGCCGACCCGCGCCTGATCTTCCTCGACGAGCCGACCACCGGCCTGGATCCGCGCAGCCGCCGCGACCTGTGGGAGATCATCCGCGGCCTGGTCGCCGACGGGGTCACGATCTTCCTGACCACCCAGTACCTGGAGGAGGCCGACCAGCTCGCGGACCGGATCGCCGTGCTGGACCAGGGCAAGCTGGTGGCCGAAGGCACCGCGGCCGAGCTCAAGCGCCTGGTCCCCGGCGGCCACATCCGGCTGCGGTTCGCGGACGCCCCGCACCTGGCGGCGGCCGCCCGACTCCTCGACGTGACCTCACGCGACGACGACGCGCTGACCCTGCAGATCCCGAGCGACGGCGGCGTCGCGTCCCTGCAGTCCCTGCTCGACCGCCTCAAGGCCGCAGCCATCGCCGTCGCGGAGCTCTCCGTGCACACCCCGGACCTCGACGACGTCTTCCTCGCCCTGACCGGCAACCGCAGCACCCCCGCCACCCACGAGGAGATCTCCGCATGAGCACCAACACCAGCGCCAGCACCAGCACCTACGCCCTGACCGACACGGCCACGATGCTGCGGCGCAACCTGCGCCACACGCTGCGCTATCCGGCGATGACGGTCGGGTCCGTCTTCGGCCCGGTGGTGATGCTCCTGCTGTTCGTCGGAGTCCTCGGCAAGACGCTGGGCGCCGGGATCGCCGCAGCGGGCGGGCACCACGGGGGCGGTGGCGGGTACATCGACTACATCGCGCCCGGCATCATCATCACGGCGGTGGCCTCGGGCAGCATGGCCACGGCGGTGGCGGTCTGTACGGACATGACCGAGGGCATCGTCGACCGGTTCCGCACGATGCCGATCGCCCGGGGATCCATCCTGACCGCACACGTGATCAACAGCATGATCACGACCGTGGTGAGCACGGCGTCGGTGATCGCCGCCGCGCTGGCCCTGGGCTTCCGGCCCACCGCCCACACCGCCGCCTGGGCCGCCGCGGCCGGACTGCTCCTCTTGCTGACCTTCGCCCTGACCTGGCTCGCGGTGGCGATCGGGCTCGTCTCGGGAACGACCGAGGCGGCCAGCAACAGCCCGCTGCCGATCATCTTCCTCCCGTTCGTCGGCAGCGCCTTCGCCCCCGCCGGCTCGATGCCGCCCGGCGTCCGCCAGTTCGCCGAGTACCAGCCCTTCACCCCCGTCATCGAAACGCTCCGGGGCCTGCTGACCGGCGCCCCGATCGGCCACAACGGCATCCTCGCCATCGCCTGGTGCCTCGCCATCGCCCTCGGCGGCTACCTCTGGGCCCGCACCGGCTTCACCCGGAACCGCGCCCGCTAGCAGCAACGTGCTGTGGTGCGGGCTGTCCTAAAAGACACCCTTGTTGCGTGCCCTGCATCCCGTGATCATTGAGGTGCACCTGCCACTAATGAAGGAGCTCCTGATGACCGACCAGCCGCTCGACGCTCCGCAGCAGCCAGTTCCCGTCACCAACGAGGACGGCGGCTACCGGACGTTCGCGATCGTGGGACGGAATCCATTCGGTGGCCAGACCATCGACTCCTCCTGGGAGCTTCCGGTAGGCCCGGTGGTTCTGAAGGGGGAGAACTCGATAGACCCCGAGACGCTGGATGCCGACTACACCTTGTCCGTGAAGGTTCCCATCATCGGCACCTTCAAGGTCGCATCAGGCAAGGGGAACCTCAAGGACGGGATCACCAACACGATCGGCGTGTCCGGCATCATCCAAGGAACGGCCACCGAGTACAGCAAGAACAACAACGAGATCTGGCTCAAGTTCCAGATCACCGTCTTCGGCCAGGCATACACGGGCGATACCCGCCTGTTCAACCTTCCTTCGTAGCACCCGCGCTGGACACGGATGCCCTGCACTGCGAAATCACGCGGCGCAGGGCATCAACACGCCCAGCGGAAGTCGAGATCGCCGACTTCTCGGCACCATCATCCGAGGTAGGGGTAGCTCCCCGCGAGGTAGTCGCCGATCTGCTGGCGCATGCTGGGGTGGATGTCGTACCGGTCGAGGTCGGCGGGCTGGATCCAACGGACGCCATCGGCCTCGTCGTTGATCGTGGGCTCGCCGCCGGTGGGGCGGCCGATGTAGGTGTTCTCGTACTGCTGGCGGATCTCCCCGTCGGTGTACGCGACGATGTGCTTCGGGTTGGTGTAGACCCCGAGAAAGCCGGTGATCTCGGCGACGATGCCGGTCTCCTCCAAGCACTCACGCACCGCGCACTGGGCGGCGGTCTCGCCGATGTCCTGAGCACCGCCGGGCAACGCCCACTGACCGGTGTCCCGACGCCGCTGGAGCAGGAGCGCGCCGTCGGAGTCGACGACGAGCAGGTTGCTGGCCGGGATGAGGGTGTTGGCTTTGGGGGCCTCAGGGTCATTGTAGTACTCGGTCCTACCCATGAGCGGTGGTCCTCTCCGGTCGAGCCGCTGGGGCTGTCACAACTACATCGCGCCCGCGGACCGCAAGTTACCCTGCCGTCATGGTGATCAAGGCTGTCGTGTTCGATGTCGGCGAGTGCCTGGTGGACGAGACCCGGGAGTACGGCACCTGGGCTGACTGGCTCGGTATCCCCCGGCACACCTTCGTCGCGCAGTTCGGTGCCACCATCGCGCGGGGGCTCGACTACCGCGAGACGTTCCAGGTCTTCCGCCCTGGCTTCGACCTCCATGAGGAACGCGAGAAGCGTGTCGCCGCAGGCAAGCCGGAGACATTCAGTGAGAGTGACCTCTACACCGACGTGCGACCTGCCCTCACCCGACTCCGCGCCGACGGCCTCTGGCTGGCGATCGCCGGCAACCAGACCGTCCGCGCCGGAGGGATCCTCCGCGAGTTGTTCACCGGTCACGTCGATCTCATCGGCACCTCCGACGACTGGGGCGCCAGTAAGCCCGACCCACAGTTCTTCCAGTGCCTCACGGAGGTCACCCCGGCGGAGGCCGGCGAGATCCTCTACGTCGGCGACCGCCTCGACAACGACATCCGACCGGCGGTCGCGGCCGGAATGCGCACGGCGCTGATCCGGCGTGGCCCATGGGGGTGGATCCAGCAGCACGATCCGGCGGCTGCCGAGCTGGCGACGTTCCGCATCGACTCCCTTCTCGAACTTGCCGATCTGATCGCGAAGTTCAACGCTGAAGCGAGTTGAGCGTAGCCGCCCAGCTGTACAGCCGGTCATCGAGCTGTCGGAGCTGCGGAAGCTCCGGCCAACGGCTGAGCACCCGACGGACCTCACGCACTCGTTCCATGCCCGTCGCGTACCAGGTGACCGCGAGCTGATCGAGGGCCCTCTCTACCAGCTCGCACGCTTCGGCCGGCCGAGACGCGGCGGCTTCGACAGCGGCTAGGTCCGCGAGGACGACAACCCGCTGCTTCCCATCCGACTCACCGAGCTCTTCGAGCGCACGTTGCAGAGTCGCACGCGCCTGCGGCAGGTGCCCGGCCGCCAGCTCCGTGCTGCCTCGGAATGAGGCAAGACGCACGGGGCTGAACCAGGTGAACCAGTCCGGAGCAAGGTGCTCGGAGCCGGCCGTGAGGACGTCCTCGGCACGTTGCAGCAGGCCCAACGCGCTTCGGTGGTCGCCACAGCGAGTCAGGCACTCTGCTTCGACGGCATCCAGCCACGCCAGGAACTCGGCACTCGCGGGAGCTCGACGGGCGTAGGCACGGGCTGCGGTCATCCGCTCGACCGCATCCTCTCGTCGTCCGGCCCAGCCAGGGATGAACGCGGTGTGGGCGAGCACGGCCGCGCCGAGCAGGGAGTCATCGGCATCCCCGGCTGCTTGGAGGGCACGCAGATAGGTGGAACCAGCCTGGTCGGGCTGACGGAGGTCGAAGAACTGGATGCGACCCGCCAGCAGGAGCGACTCCGCGAGCGCGGCTGCGAGGATGCGGCGGGCAACGCCCGAGGTCTCACCCAAGAGAACGGTGCCGAGGTTCGCATGCTCGGCAACGGCTTGATGGAGGCTGGCTGGCGCCACACTCCAATAAAGGCGCCGGTGTGCCTGGGTGACTATGGCGAAGTCGGCGCCGATGGTGGGCGGCTGAGCCCCGGAAGCCGTGCTGGGCCGAGGAAGCGCTGCGCGGAGAGTGGGAGTTTGGTACGCCGACTGTGGGGCCACAGTCGGCATCGTGGGGAGCGACTCGGTACGCGACCAGGGCGGAGTGAATCCGAGCTGCTCAACCGGCACATGCAGAACGCTGGTGAGGAGGCGCTGGTAATCATCCTGCGGCCACGGCGGGTTGGCGGACTCCCAGCGGCGAATCTGACGCAGACTGACAACGACCTCTCCCATGCCCAGCTGGCGGGCAGCGGCCGTGAGCGCCGCTGCGAAGGCCGGTTGAGAGGAGAGGCCCGCAGCTTGCCGAGCGGCCTTGAGGGCGGTGTTGCCAGGGGGACGGGCCATGAGGGTTCTCCGAACTGGCTGGGCTACAGCTCGTACTCTACGACCGAGATGACTTCCCCAGGACTCCTATGAGGAAACCAGGGCATGAAGGCATTATTCCGGTATGAACAAGTCCTCTTGACGGCCTTTCAGCTGTCATGCGCTGGGTCGATGCTGTAGTCATCGTCGCCGATCTACCTCGGCGAACGGCCCTACACCCCAGGGACCCTCATGCCTTCTCCCCTCTCCCGCCAGATCTCCGATGCCCGCGAGGACGCCGCCAGCGTCTACGACGACCTGACCGCCGTACTCCACCTCTCCCGGATCAACCTGCCTAGTACCGGAGTCGATTGGGCCTCCGGGCAGCGCACCGGGGTCTTCCTGATCGACCTCGGCGCGGCCCGGCCCGACGTGATCGGCAAGCTCGTCGATGTGCTCCGTGCCGGGGTGAAGTTCCGTGACCAGCAGCCCAATTGATCCCCCTGACGAGCGCGCGCTGCGCGCCGAGGCTCAAGAAGCCGTCGAGGAGTTGGCCGCTGCGCTGGCGCTTGGTGGGATTCCTCCGTTTCCGGCGCTCACGGCGGGCCGGATCACTCTCACTCCCTACGGAGTTCACATCGAGCTCGGTGGCTGCGACATCCGTACCGTCCGCGCGCTCACCGCGTGTCTCAATGCCCATGCCCGCTGTGCCGGGTGGATCATCCCCGGCGAGCTCGTGCCCACTGGACTGGCCGAGCTGCCCCCTGTGCGCAAGGAACTGAACCATGAGCAACGAAGCCAGCAGGATGACCCTGCGGACGTACCGGATCACCGAGACCGGCAAGCGGATCCCGCTGACCCGCAAGCGGACGGTCCACGGTGAGCCCGGCTTCTTTGCGAGCCGGCTGATCGACCGCTGGCCGGACTGCTGGTGCCCCCGGCATCGCGGGGGCACCAGCAGTCGGTCAACTAGCCCTGTTTCGGGCCAGAGTTGATCGCCTTGGTCACCCGCACCGGCTTCACCCGGAACCGCGCCCGTTGAGGCCCCGCCCTCCAATGCCCGAAATCCGCTTGCCCCTGGTCTCCGCGCGCATCGAAGATCGGCGCATGAACCACGTGATTCGAGCCGTGACTGTCGAGGACTGGCAGCAGGTCAAGGAACTGCGCCTGGACGCGCTGCGGGATCCGGCGGCGGGAGTCGCCTTCCTGGACACGTACGAGAAGGCCGCCGCCAGGCCCGACGAGTTCTGGCAGGATCGCGCGGCCGGCTCCCGCGGCGAGATGGTCAGCCGGCAGTTCGTCGCCGAGCGGCCGGATGGCGGCTGGGACGGCTCGGTGACGGTGTTGATCGAGCGGGCCGGCCGCGAGGACCTCTTCGGCAAGCCGATCGACGTCGACCAGGCGCACCTGGTCGGTGTGTTCGTCCGCCCGGAGCAGCGCGGCACCGGCCTGGCCCGCGCCCTGTTCGACGCGGCGACCGCCTTCGCGCACGAGCTCGACGAGCCCAAGGTCTCCCGCATCCGCCTCTTCGTGCACCAGGACAACGAGCGGGCCGAGGCCTTCTACCGGAAGATCGGCTTCACCCGCAGCGGCCACTTCGTCCCGGTCCCGGGCGACGAGTCGTCCGTCGAGCACGAACTCGTCCTCGGCTAGTGCGGTGAACCCGGGTACTTCGAGAACCGAGGCCGGCGAGGCCGGATTGTCCGCCCTGATCAGTGGGTTAGAGGCGACTTTGCGCGAGCTTCACACGTAATGGTGAACGCCGGAGCAATCTCGCGCGGCAACGTCCTCGGCACGTGCGACAGTTCGCTTGCTACGTCACGTAGCCCAAGCGAATTCGAACAGAGTTGACCCCGGCGGTGCTACCAACACCCCGGGGTCTGGCCTAGGAGCAGCGTTCTCCCATGCACGTCCAGCGTAGCGCCCATGTGCGCTCTTTTACGGTGCTTCCCAACTACCTCCTCCAGGACCGTCGCCTGAGCTTCACCGCGCGCGGCCTGTTGGGCGATCTGCTCTCCCGCACGGACGGCCGGCGCGAGGACGGCCGGCACATGGCCGACACCAGTCCGCAGGGGCGCACGGCGGTCGCCCGGGCGCTCAAGGAACTGACGGCCGCCGGGTACTACCGGGTCGTGAAGCGGCGGCTGCCCGACGGGACGATCCGCAGTGAGGCGTACGTCTTCGACACGCCGCAGCTGCCCGGGGCGGCACCGACTGCCGCCTTTTCGGGAGCCGGTGAGCCAGAAGCCGATCGGCCTGACGCCCTGGTAGTAAAGGAACGGGAACAAGAACCCACCCTCCCTCCCGGCGAGCCGGCGAAGCGGAGCGGACAGCGCGAGCGGCCGGAGCCGAGCGAGCAGCTGCGGGCGGCGGCGCTGACGCTGTTCCGGGCCGTCCGGCCCGACCCGCGCCTGCGACTGGGCGAGCACGAAGCACTCGCGCTCGCGCCGCTGGTCAGCCAGTGGCTGGAACGCGGCTGCAGTCCGAGCGAGCTGGCCCAGGCGCTGCTGTCCGGCCTGCCCTCGACCGTGCACTCCCCGGTCGGCATGCTGCGCAGCCGCCTGAAGCGCAAGATGCCGCCGGTCAGGACCGACACGGCACCGCCGCCGCCCCCCGCCGAGTGCGCCAAGTGCCATGACCCGGTGCCGCAGCCAGGCATCTGCCGCTCCTGCGCGGGCCTCGGCTCGCGAACGCGCGCGGTCCCCGTGGGCAGCGGCGCTGCGGTGACGGCGGTGGGCGTGGCCAGAGCCCGTGCGGCCATGCAGGGTGGCGCGGCCCTGCGAGGCGGCGCGGAGGCAACGCAATGCGCCCGGTGATTTTCTTGAGCCTGATTTGAGGTTCGCCCGTGACCGGGGTCTCCAGTTCCGGCGTCGGCGGCATCAGGTAGATTTCACAGGACGCTGCGGAAGGCTTGGGAAATCACCGCAGCAAAGGAATCTCCTCGCCTCCCCCGCCGATCGGCGGGGGTGCAGGGGGGTCTTCTGTGGGGAGTTCCCGATTGCCTTGCCGTCGTACTGTCCAAGAGATTCGGCAAACCGCCTCGGCGCACCGACACCGCCGCTGCCACGCTCCGCATGACCCGGAGCTCGGCGGGCCCATCGTGCCCGACGGACCGTCAGCATGCGGAACGCGCCCGGCCGTGCGGCCGGCGCACCCGGCGGGCACCGCGCCACGGCGGCTCCGCGAGCCGAGCGGACTGTGCCGTGCACAAGCGGTTCCGGGGGACGAGGTGACGAGAGCTGTGGAAATCGACGCCGCGCCTGGTGCGGAACACGTGGCAGAACACGTGAACGAGCCGGGCCGATCGGTGGAGATCGACGAAATAGAGCCGCCCGGAGGCTACGCCTACATCATCGCGATGGTGCTTTCCTGTGTTGCCTCCGCCGCCGCCTACCGGTCATTCCCGGACTGGAAAGGGCTGGCCGTGAGCGCCGGCTTCGGAACCGTGTTCGGCGGCGCGGCGCGCGGCTGGATGCACCGCGCCCGGATCCGCGCGCACCTGGAGTCACACCTGCGTTGATCAGACCCCGGCGGCCACCAGTCGGTCCGCCGCGAGTTCGCGCTGCCACAGCCCGCGCAGCCGCCCGTCCGGACGGCTCGTCAGCTCCGCCCAGTCACCGCGCTCGACCACCCGGCCGCCGTCGAGCACCACGATCTCGTCCACCGCCGCCTCGGCGAGCCCGGCCAGGCGGTGGGTGATCAGCAGCGTCGCGCGGCCCTCGGTCGCGGCGAGCAGGTCGGCGGTCAGCGCGTCGGCGGTGGGCAGGTCGAGGTGCTCGGCGGGCTCGTCCAGGATCAGCAGCGGGAAGTCGGCGAGCAGCGCGCGGGCGAGCGCGAGGCGCTGGCGCTGGCCGCCGGAGAGGCGGGCGCCGTGCTCGCCGACCATGGTGTCCAGGCCCTCGGGCAGGGTGTCCACCCAGTCGAGCAGGCGGGCGGCGGTGAGCGCCGCGCGCAGCTCGGTGTCGCTCGCGGCGGGCCGGGCCAGCCGGAGGTTCTCACGCAGCGAGCTGTCGAAGACGTGCGCGTCCTGGGCGCAGAGGCCGATCGCCCGGCGCAGGTCGTCGCCGTCAAGCGTTCGACTGTCCACAGGCTGTGGACAACTCGCGGCGAGCATGACAGCTCCCGCCTCCTGGTCGAGCAGCCGCAGCAGCACCTGCGCGAGCGTCGTCTTGCCGGATCCGGACGGGCCGACCACGGCCACCCGGCGCCCGGCCGCGAGGTCGAGGTCGACGCCGTCCAGCGCGTACGCCTCCTGTCCGGGCCAGCGGGCCCGCAGTCCGCGCACCGCGAGCGGGAACGGGTCGGCCGGGAGCGCCACCGGAGCCTCGGGCTCGACCACCGGCTCGGGCGTGTCGAGCACCTCGACGAGCCGTTCGGCCGCCGCCCGGCTGCGCTCGCGGACCTGGACGGCGCCGGGCAGCCCGGCCACCGCCTCGAACGCGGCGAGCGGGGTGAGGATGACGAGCGCCAGGCAGAGCCCCGACAGGCTCCCCGCCCGGACCCCGCCGATCCCGACCGCCGCGCACCCGACCACCGTCCACCCGGTGAGCAGCGCCATCAGTCCGGCGCCGAGCGCCGTGCTGCCGGCGGAGCGCGCGGCGAGCCCGGTCAGCCGGGCGTCGGCGGCCCGGACGGCGGCGAGCCGGGCCGGCAGCGCGCCGGCCACCGTCAACTCGGCCGCGCCGGTGCAGGTGTCGAGCACCGCCGAGGCCAACGCACCGCGTGCGGGGGCTTGTTGACGCTCGGTCCGGCCGCTCAGCCGAGCGGTCAGCAGCGGCAGCGCGACGCCCGCGAGCAGCAGCCCGACCGCCAGCGCGATCCCGGCGCCGGGCAGCAGCAGACCGAGCAGCACGGAGGTCGCGAGCGAGACGGTGAGGGCCACGGCCGCCGGGAGCCGCCAGCGCAGGTACCAGTCCTGCACCGAGTCCACGTCCGCGACCAGCCGGGAGAGCAGGTCACCGCGCCGGAACGCGGGCAGCGCGGCGGGCGCGAGGCGCTCCAGGCGCCGGTAGACGGTCACCCGCAGGCTGCCGAGCGTGCGCAGCACGGCGTCGTGCGAGACCAGCCGCTCGGCGTAGCGGAACACGCTGCGGCCGACGCCGAAGGCGCGCACGGCGGTGACGGCCATCAGCAGGTAGAGCACCGGCGGGTGCTGGGAGGCGCGCGAGATCAGCCAGCCCGAGGTCGCCATCAGCGCGACGGCGCAGCCGAGCGCGAGGCCGCCGAGCAGCACGGCGAGCGCGAACCGGCGGCGCGGGCGACCGGCCTCGGCGGTGCGGAAGAGCTGCGCGATCCGGCGCAGCGGGGTGCCACCGGGCGTGAGGGGTGCGAGGGGTGCGCTCGCGGGCAGTGCGGGAGCGGCCACGGGGACGGCAGCCCGGGTGGCCACGGACACGGGCGCGGGAAGTGAAGCAGCAGCAGGCACCCCCAGCCGGACCCGCCGGTCCGCCACCGCCAGCAGCGCCGGCCGGTGCGCGACCAGCAGCACCGTCCGCGCCGGGTCCGCCGCCAGCGCGCGCACCGCCTCGACGACCGCCGCCTCGCTCTCGGCGTCCAGGTTCGCGGTCGGCTCGTCCAGCAGCACCAGCGGACGGCCGGTCAGCAGTGCGCGGGCCAGCGCGAGTCGCTGCCGCTGCCCGGCCGACAGCCCCGCGCCGCCCTCGCCGAGCACGGTGTCCAGGCCGCGCGGCAGGCGGTCCACGAAGTCGAGCGCGTGCGCGGCGGCCAGCGCCGCGCGCACCTCGGCCTCGCTCGCCTCCGCCCTGGCCAGCCGGACGTTCTCGCCGACCGTGCCGGCGAAGAGATGCGGCCGCTGCGGCACCCAGGCGATCTGGGCCCGCCAGGACGCCGGATCCAGCTCCGCCAGGTCGTACGAACGCCCGTCGGCGGCGGTGATCCGCACGCTCCCGGCCGCCGGGCGGACGAAGCCGAGCAGCACCGCGAGCAGCGTGCTCTTGCCCGCCCCGCTCGGCCCGGTGAGTGCGGTCGTGCTGCCGGGGGCCAGGTCGAGCGCGGCGCCGTCGAGTGCGGGGACGGTGCGGCCCGGGTGGGTGACGGTCAGCGGGCCGACGGCCAGCGCCGCGCCGGCGAGCGCGGGGGAGGCCAGCGTGCCGGCCGCCGGCAGCGGGGTCTCCAGCACCGCGAAGACCTCCTCGGCGGCCGCCAGCCCCTCCGCGCTGGAGTGGTAGAGCGCGCCGACCTGGCGCAGCGGCAGGTAGACCTCCGGCGCCAGGATCAGCACCAGCAGTCCGGTCTCCAGCCCGAGCGTGCCGTCCACCAGGCGGAACCCGATCGAGACGGCGACCAGCGCGACCGACAGCGTGCTCAGCAGCTCCAGCGCGAACGAGGAGACGAAGGCGATCCGCAGCGTGCGCAGCGTGGCCCGCCGGTACTCGTCGGTGATCCGGGCGATCGCGGCGGCCTGCGCCTTCGCCCGGCCGAAGACCTTGAGCGTCGGCAGCCCGCCGACCACGTCCAGGAAGTGGTGCGAGAGCCGGGCCAGTGAGCGCCACTGCCGGTCCATCCGGGACTGGGTGGCCCAGCCGATCAGCATCATGAAGACCGGGATCAGCGGCAGCGTGCCCGCGATGATCGCGGCCGAGACCCAGTCGGCGCCGAGGATCCGGCTGAGCAGCACGACCGGCACCACGACCGCGAGCGCGAGCTGCGGCAGGTAGCGGGCGAAGTAGTCGTCGAGCGCGTCGATCCCCCGGGTGGCGAGCGTGGTCAGCTCGCCGCTGCGCCGGCCGTCCAGGTACGACGGGCCGAGCGCGCTCGCGTGGTCGAGCAGCCGCAGCCGCAGCGTCGACTTCACCCGGGCCACCGAGCGGTGCGCGGTCAGCTCGGTCAGCCAGGCCACCGCCGCCCGGCCGAGCGCCGTCGCGGCGAGCAGCAGCAGCGGGGTGGTCAGCGCGGCCAGGCCCTGCCCGCGCTGGAAGCAGCGGACCACGATATCGGCGATCAGCGTGGCCTGGCAGAGCACCAGCACCGCGCCGATCCCGCCGAGCAGCACCGAGCCGGCCAGGAAGGCCCGGGTGGTGCGGGCGTGGCTCAGCAGCCGGGGGTCAACGGGTCGCATGGCGGTCAGCTCTCGACCGAGGCCGAGGCCGAGGGCGCGGCGGGGCCGGAGCCGGCGCCGGGGATGTGCTGGACGCCGATCCGCTTGCGGAACACCCAGTACGTCCACCCCTGGTAGAGCAGCACCAGCGGCGTGAAGATCGCCGCGACGATCGTCATCAGCTTCAGCGTGTACGGCGAGGAGGCCGCGTTGGTGACCGTCAGGCTCCAGGCCGGGTCGAGCGTCGAGGGCATCACGTTCGGGAAGAGCGACAGGAAGAGCATCCCGACCGCCGCCACGATGGTCAGCCCGGAGAGCGCGAACGCCCAGCCCTCGCGCGCCACCCGGTTCGCCGCGAGCGCGCCGAGCAGCGCGAGCACCGCGACGACCAGCGCGGCCAGGCTCCAGCCGTCGCCGTGGTGCGCCTGGGTCCAGCTCAGGAAGGCCAGCGCGAGCACCGCCGTCAGCAGGCCGAGCCACTGCGCCAGCGCCCGTGCGCGCTCCCGGATCCCGCCGACCGTCTTGAGCGCGGCGAAGAGCGCACCGTGGAACGTGAAGAGGACGAGCGTGACCAGGCCGCCGAGCAGCGCGTACGGGTTGAGCAGGTCCCCGAGGCCGCCGGTGTAGTTCTTCTGCCGGTCGATGGCCACGCCGTGCACGATGTTCGCGAACGCGACGCCCCACAGGAACGCGGGCAGCAGCGAGGTCCAGAAGATCGCCTGCTCCCAGTTGCGCTGCCAGCGCTCCTCGGAGCGCTTGTGCCGGTACTCGAACGCGACCCCGCGCACGATCAGGCAGACCAGGATCACCAGCAGCGGGATGTAGAAGCCGCTGAAGAGCGTGGCGTACCAGTCCGGGAAGGCCGCGAAGGTCGCGCCGCCCGCGGTCAGCAGCCAGACCTCGTTGCCGTCCCAGACCGGGCCGATCGTGTTGATCAGCACCCGGCGCTCGGCCCGGTCGCGGGCGAGCAGCTTGGTCAGGATGCCGATGCCGAAGTCGAAGCCCTCCAGGAAGAAGTAACCGATCCAGAGGACCGCGATCAGGACGAACCAGACGTCGTGGAGTTGCATGTGTCCTTCTCCCCCGGTCTCAGTAGGCGAACGCGAGCGGCTTGTCGGCGTCCTCGTCCGAGGAGGGGCCGCGCAGCGTCGGGTCCTTGGCGGGCGGGCGCTCGTCCACGTCCGGGCCGGCCTTCGCGTACTTGACGAGCAGCCGGACCTCGATCACCGCGAGCACCGCGTAGAGCGCGGTGAAGGTGCTGAACGCGATCACCTGGGTGGTCACGCTGACGTTGGGGGAGACCGCGTCCGAGGTCTTCATCAGCCCGAAGACGACCCAGGGCTGCCGGCCCATCTCGGTGAAGATCCAGCCGAAGCTGTTGGCGATCAGCGGGAACCCCATGGTCAGGATGCCGATCCGCCAGCTCCACTTGGTCAGCAGCGTGTTCATCTCGCGGTCGCGGGTGAGCATCAGGCGCGGGGGTTCGTCCTCGCCGGTGCGGAACTCAGGGGCGAGCCAGAACTTCCGGCGGGTGGTCCACAGGCCGATCAGGCCGGCCGCGAAGGAGGTCATCCCGAAGCCCATCATGAGCCGGAAGCCCCAGTAGGTGACGAAGATGTTCGGGATGTAGTCGCTGGGCTTGCCGCCGTACTTGGCCGCCTCGGCGGCGGCGGTGTCGTTGATGCCGGGCACCGGCGAGCTGAAGTCGCTCTTGGCGAGGAAGGAGAGTATCCCCGGGACCTCCAACTCCACCGAGTTGTGGCCCTGGTTGACGTTGCCGACGGCGAAGATCGAGAACGGCGCCGGCGCCTGCGTCTCCCAGAGCGCCTCGGCCGAGGCCATCTTCATCGGCTGCTGCTCGAACATCACCTTGGCCAGCGTGTCACCGCTGATCGCGGTGCCGAGCCCGGCGACCACGGCCATCACCAGGCCGAGCCGCAGCGAGGTGCGCATCGCGGCCACCTTGCGGCGGTCGGTGTCCGCCGGGCGGCGCTTGGCCTTCCAGAGGTGGAACGAGGCGATGCCGACCATGAACGCGGCGCCGGTCAGGAACGCGGCGGTGAGCGTGTGGAAGACCACGACGACCGTGGTGTCCTGGAACAGCACCCGGGTGATGTCGGTGAGCTGGGCCTTCTTCGTCACCGGGTCGATCGTGTAGCCGGACGGGTGCTGCATCCAGGAGTTGGCCGCCAGGATGAAGTACGCCGAGAGCACGGTGCCGAGCGCGACCATCCAGATGCAGGCGCAGTGGATCTTCTTCGGCAGCTTGTCCCAGCCGAAGATCCACAGCCCGATGAACGTGGACTCGAAGAAGAACGCGATCAGCGCCTCCATCGCGAGCGGCGCCCCGAAGACGTCCCCGACGAAGCGCGAGTAGTCCGACCAGTTCATCCCGAACTGGAACTCCTGCACGATGCCGGTGACCACGCCCATGGCGATGTTGATCAGGAAGAGCTTTCCCCAGAACTTGGTGGCGTGGAAGTACTTCTCCTTGCCCGTCCGCACCCAGGCCGTCTCCAGCCCCGCCACCATCGCGGCCAGACTGATCGTCAGCGGCACGAAGAGGAAGTGGTAGACGGTGGTGACCCCGAACTGCCATCGCGCGATCGTCTCGTGAGCGACTGATAGCTCCACTTCGCCCTCTCCCTGCGGCCGTCTGTCCGGTCTGAGTGTCTTTCACCCAGATCCTGCCTGACATGGCGGACAAAAGTGCCATTCATCGCGAAGCGCACCAATACCCGCCAAGCTTGCGAGCTTGTGAACGTGAACACGTTCACAAGCTGCACGAGGACAGTATTACGCACACGCGTTTGGGTGGACACGGCGGGGGTGTGTGACGGAGAAGACGTGAAGGCGAAGCGTGAGAAGTGGGCGCGCGGGGAAGGCTCTACTTCTTCTCGGCCCGGGCCGGGCTACTCGCCGCTCGATCGGGGGAGCGCCAGCTTGAAGGTGGCGCCCCGGGTCGGGGTCGGGTCGAGCGTGATGGTGCCGCCGTGGGCGCGGGCCAGGGCGGCGGCGATGGCCAGGCCCAGGCCCGCGCCGCCGCCGTCGTGGCGGCTGCGCGAGGCGTCCACGCGGTAGAAGCGCTCGAACACGCGAGCCGCCTGATCCGGCGTCAACCCAGGCCCTGAGTCCGCGACTTCGAGGACGCAGTGGTCGGCCGTGGCGCCCACCCCGATCCGCACGGCGGTGCCGCGCGGGGTGTGCTTGACGGCGTTGCCGACCAGGTTGGTGACGACCTGGCGCAGCCGGGCCTCGTCGCCGAGGACGGCCGCCGCGCCCGGGGCGCCGGCGCCGCCCGGGCCGGTGAGCGAGACCGCGCGGGTCGGGTCGAGGGCGGTGAGGTCGTGCAGCGCGTCGGCGGCGAGGGTGCGCAGGTCCATCGGGGCGAGGTCGAGCGGGCGCTCCTCGTCGAGCCGGGCCAGCGTCAGCAGGTCCTCGACCAGGCCGCCCATCCGGACCGCCTCGGACTCGATCCGGTCCATGGTGCGCTTGACGTCCGCCTCGGAAGCGAACGCGCCCATCCGGTAGAGCTCGGCGAAACCACGGATGCCGGCCAGCGGGGTGCGCAGCTCGTGCGAGGCGTCCGCGACGAAGCTGCGCATCCGCGCCTCGGACTCGGCGCGGGCGGCGAACGCGGACTCGATCTGGTCGAGCATCCCGTTCAGCGCGAGCGAGAGCCGGCCGACCTCGGTGCCGCTGCCGAGCTCCGGCATCCGGTAGGAGAGCTCGCCGGCCGCGATCCGCTCGGTGCCGCGCTCGATCCGGCGCAGCGGCAGCAGACCGGCCCGGACCGCGAACGTGCCCAGGCCCGCGATCAGCAGCAGCGAGATGCCGCCGATCGCCTCGAAGGCGTCCTGCAGCTGCTCGCTGGAGGCGTCCACCTCCGACAGCGAGATGGCGCTCATCACGTAGGACGAGTTGCTGCCGGCCGGGACCGGCACGTTCGGCACGTCGTTGGTGCGCTGGATCGGCAGGATCAGCACCCGCCAGCGCGGGCCGTGGTGCTCGCCGAGCACGGAGAACGGCTTGCCCAGGTGCCCGGCCAGCACCGAGGGGGACATCTTGGGCAGCAGCGGACCGGGATCGGACTCGGCGATCGGCTGGCGGTACACCTTGCGCACACTGCCGTCGGCGGCGAGCATCCGGACCTCGTAGAGGCTGGGCAGCCCGGGCAGGTACTGGACCCGCTTGCCGTTGTCGCCGCCGGGCGCGGTCGGCGGCGGGTCGGCGGCGAACGGGGAGGGCGTCGGGCGGTTGTCGGAGCCGTTGTTCGGGTGCTGGCCGGTGCGGTGCGCGAGCGGGCCGCCGAAGCGGGTCAGCTGCTGGTCGATCCGGCCGGTCAGCTCGGTGCGCACGGTGTCGAGCACCACCACGTCGCTGACCACCAGACCGGTGGTGACCAGCGCGAGGGTGAGTGCGAGCAGCCGGGTGCGCAGCGAGAGCCGCCCGGTGCGCCGCAGCAGCGGCGCGAACGGACGGGCCAGCGGCCGGACGACGCGCCCGAGCCCGCCGAACCGGCGGCGCAGTGGGCCGGGAACGCGCACGCTCGGTCAGTCCTGCTGCTGCGGCGGTCGGCGCAGCGCGTAGCCGATGCCGCGCACCGTGTGGATCAGCTTCGGGCCGTGGTCGGGGCCGGAGTCGAGCTTGCGGCGCAGGTAGGAGATGTACGACTCGACGATGCTCAGGTCGCCGCCGAAGTCGTAGGCCCAGACGTGGTCCAGGATCTGCGCCTTGGAGACCACCCGGCCGACGTTCGCCATCAGGTAGTGCAGCAGCTTGAACTCGGTCGGCGAGAGCGCGACCGGGCGCCCGTCCCGGGTGACCTCGTGGGCCAGCGGGTCCAGGGTCAGGTCGGCGACGGTGAGCCGGCCATCCTCGGCGGGGCCGCCGGCCCGGCGCAGGATCGCCCGGATCCGGGCGATCAGCTCCTCCAGGCTGAACGGCTTGGTCACGTAGTCGTCGGCGCCGGCCGCCAGGCCGTGCACCTTGTCCTCGGTGCCGTCCTTGGCGGTCAGGAAGAGCACCGGCAGGTGGTCGGCGGGGCGCGGCCGGCCGGGGCGGGCGGCGAGGCCGGCCGGGTTGGCGATCTGCTGGCGGCGGGTCTGCTCGCGCAGCCGCTCGACGACGGTGAAGCCGTCCAGGTCGGGCAGCATCACGTCGAGCACGACCAGGTCGGGGCGCTCGACGGAGATCGCGGCCAGCGCCTCCTCACCGGTGGCGGCCGACTCCACCCGGAAGCCGGAGAAGCGCAGCGAGGCGGAGAGCAGCTCGCGGATGTTCGGCTCGTCGTCGACCACCAGCAGGAACGCCTCGCCGGTCGCGCGTCCCGGCTGGGCCGGGGCGGGCGGTGCGTACGGCGCGGGCGGCGCGTACGGAGCATGCGAGGTGAGCTGGGCGTTCGACGCGAGGCTCGGAGCGCTCGTCGTGGTGGGCGCAGTCACGGGTCCGCCTCCCGGGGCCGGGGTGATTCGTCCCATCTGATGATGGTCCCGGGAGGCTACGCGCGATAGATGAAAAGCGCATGAACGGGTTGGTCGTACGTATCCGGACGGGCCCGTTCCGACTGTGCCCCTGCTCCGGCTGCGCACCCCCGCCGCTACTGCGCCCCCGCCCGCGCCGGCCGCCCGGCTCAGCCGGCGTTCGCCACCGTGGACTGCCCGGCTTCGGCGGCCGCGGCGGCGGCCGCCGCCTGCTCGGCCAGGCCCTTGGCCTGGGAGCGCTTGGCGTACCTGATCGTCCAGAAGATCAGCCCGCCGGTGAACACGTACGGGAGGGTGTTGTTGACCGTGACCATCGTCGTGGCCGACAGCGAGTAGACCAGGACGATCCGGACCGCCGCCTCGACGAGCGAGCCCACGCCCCAGCCGATGGTCAGGTTGCGCTGCACCCGGCGGAACCGCTCGTACTGCCAGAGGCCGTTGAACCAGGCCGTCTGCGCCGGAGTGCCGTCGGTGGCGAACTTGCGGCCGAAGTAGAACATCAGCGGCTTGGGCGCGAGCAGCGTGGCCAGGCAGACCACCCCGAACAGGCCGGTGACCAGGGAGTCCTTGGCGAGCAGCATCCGGGCGTCGTGCGGGCCGACACCGGCGGCCACGGCGCCCAGCACGACGAAGATCAGCGAGAAGATCGCGAACTCGTCCAGCTTCCGGTGCCAGGCCACGTAGATCAGGATGTCCAGCACCGGGCCGAGGCCGGAGAGCAGGATCGACGTGAAGTCGTTGAAGCCGTTGGCGTGCAGCTGGTTGTAGATCAGGATCGGTGCGCCGACGTTGAACGCGATACTGACCAGCCACCCGAGAGCGGCCTGCTTGCCCTTGCGGGCAGGGGCGATCGGTGCGGCAGTGGACATGGTTCCCCCGAGATAAAAAGATGCTGGTGAACCGGCCTGGCGGCCGGTCCGCGCACATTCTGGCGGAACACGGCCGGTGGCAGCCAGGGGGCGGCCGCATCGATCACGGCCGGCGTGACGGCCCGTCACCGACGGGCCCACGCCGTTCGCTCAGCGTCAGCCGCCGGTCGTCCCGCCGCCACCACCGCCGGCGGCCGCACCGCCACCGCCACCGCCACCGCCACCGAAGCCACCGCCGCCACCACCGAAGCCGCCACCCCCGCCGCCGAAGCCGCCGAGCGCGCCGCCCTCGGTCAGCTGCGACGCCGAGTAGCCGCCGGAGCCGTCCGGCGTGCCGACCACGGTCACGCTCTGGCCCGGCTGCAGGTCGCTGACCTTGCCGTCCTGGGTGGTCTGCACCTTGGTGGTGCCGCCGGTGGTGACCTTCACGATGTTGCCGCTGGCGTCCGTCAGGTAGACGGTGGTGCCGTCGACCAGCTTGACCGTGCCGCGGGTGAAGCCCGCCGCACCGCCCTGCCCGCCGCCCGCGCCACCGGCCGCACCGCCGCCGGCGCCACCGCGGCGGGAGCTGCCGCCCGCCGCCCCGGCCTGCCCGGCACCGCGCGCGCCGGCGGCCGTGGTGCGGCTGTTCGCCGGGGTCGCACCGTCGTTCTTCTGGTACCAGGCACCGCCGGTGAACGCGGCCGCCGCGATCACGCCACCGGCCAGCAGCAGGGTCAGCCAGGGCAGCTTGCGCCGCGGCGGGGCCGCCAGCTCCGCGGTGACGTCGCGGGCGTCCGGCGCGGTGGACAGCAGCTCGACATGGGCGGCGGCGTCGCCGGAGAGCACTCCGGGGCTCGCCGGCTGCACCGCCACCGGGCCGGGCTCCCCCGGCACCGCCGGCAGCCGGACCGTGTCGTCGGCCCGGAACAGGTCGCTGTTGTTGGTCGGCATGGGCTCTGCCTGCTCCCGCTCGTCTGGGGTCAGCTGACCCGTCGTCATACCAGTGCTCGTCGGCTTGCCGAGGCTGATCCGCCTGTGCGTGCTGCTCATCGGTCCGTCCCTACTCGTGCCGCAGCGCGTCGATCGGACGCAGCGAGGCGGCCCGGTTGGCCGGGTAGCTGCCGAAGAAGAGACCGATCGCCACGGCGATCCCGAACGCCCCGAGCACCGAGGAGGGGATCACCACCGGCTTGATCCCGACCACGCTGAAGTGCGAGCCGATGATGCCGACCGCCACTCCGAGCCCGGCGCCGAGCACCGAGAGCAGCGTGGACTCGGTGAGGAACTGCCCGAGGATCACCGCCTTCGGCGCACCGAGCGCCTTGCGGATGCCGATCTCCCTGGTCCGCTCGGTCACCGTGACCAGCATGATGTTCGTGATGCCGATGCCGCCGACCAGCAGCGAGATCGCGGCCACCGCGCCGAGCAGCACGGTGAACGTCTTGCTGGTGCTCTCCCGCGCGGTGAGCAGCGAGGCCTGGTTGCTCACCCGGAAGTCGAGCTTGGTCGGGTCGGTGATCTGGTGCGTCCCCATCAGCACCTGGGTGATCTCGCTCTGCGCGGCCGTCGTGGTGTCGGCCGAGGTGGCCTGGACCAGGATCTGGCTGACCGAGCCGAAGCCGGTGAAGGCGTTCTGCACGGTCGGCAGCGGCGCGATCACGACGTCGTCCGGGTCGGTGAAACCGGTGCTGCCGCCCTTGGTCGTCAGCACCCCGATCACGGTGAACGGCGTGCCGCCGATGCTGATGCTCTTGCCGACCGGGTTGTCGGTGTCGAACAGCTGCTTGGCGGTGGTGGAGCCGAGCACGCAGACCTTGCTGGAGTTCAGCACGTCGTCGTTGGTGAAGTAGTCACCCTGGGCGACCTTGTCGTTCGCCGTCTCGAAGTACGCCGGGTAGGTGCCGACGATCGAGCCGGGGGTGTACGAGATGTCCCCGTACACCGCGCTGCCGCTGGCCGTGACGACCGGGGCGACCGACTTGATGTCGGGCGCGACGCTCTGGTCGGCGAGCGCCTTCGCGTCGTCCACCGTGAGCTTCTTGGTGCTGCCCGCGTTGCGCGAGCCGCCGAAGGAGGAGCCGGAGGAGACGGTGAGCGAGTTGGTGCCGAGCGAGGTGATCGAGTTCTTCACCGCCGCCGAGGAGCCGTTGCCGACCGCCAGCAGCAGGATGACCGAGGCGACACCGATCAGCACGCCGAGCATGGTGAGCGCGGAGCGCACCTTGTTGGCGGCCAGACCGGCGAGCGCGAAGCGCAGCATCTGGAAGAGGATCACGGCCGGCCTCCGATCAACTGCGCGTTCGGCTGCGCGCTGCCGCGCTGCCGCAGCTGCGCGGCGAGCACCGGCGGCGGGCCGACGACCGGCCCCTGCCGGATGTCGGAGATGATCTTGCCGTCCACCAGCCGCAGTACCCGCTTGGCGTGCGCGGCCACCTCGTCCTCGTGGGTGATCAGCACGACCGTGCGTCCGGTCGAGTTCAGTCCGTCGATGATCGTCAGTACCTCTTCGGTGGAGCGGGTGTCCAGGTTGCCGGTCGGCTCGTCGGCCAGCAGCATCGCCGGTGCGGTGACCAGCGCGCGGGCCACCGCGACACGCTGCTGCTGACCGCCGGAGAGCTCGTTCGGCTTGTGGTCGGTCCGCTCCGCGAGGCCGACCAGCGCGAGCGCGGCCATCGCGCGCTTGCGCCGCTCGGCGGCCCGCACACCCGCGTAGGCGAGCGGCAGTTCCACCTGGGCCAGCGCCGTGGTGCGCGGCACCAGGTTGAAGGACTGGAAGATGAAGCCGATCTTGCGGTTGCGGACCAGCGACAGCTGGCCCTCGTCCAGGTGGCCGACGTCGATGCCGTCCAGCAGGTAGCGCCCCGCGGTCGGCACGTCCAGGCAGCCCAGGATGTTCATCAGGGTGGACTTGCCGGAGCCGGAGCTGCCCATCACCGCGACGAAGTCGCCCTGCTCGATGTCCAGATCGACACCGAGCGGCGCACCGGAGTGCGGGTCGGACTCGCCGCGCAGCGCGTGCACGGTCGCGTCGCCGTGGCCGTACGACTTGGTCAGGCTGCGGACCTGGATGACGGGCGGAGCCGTCTGCGGGCCCGTGGGTTCGGCGGGCGCGCTGTCACCGCGCGCCCGCGACCGACGGCCCATCAGTTGCCGCCCCGGGTGCCGCCACCGCCGCCGCCACCGGCGCGACCGCCGCCGCCACCGGCACCGCCGCCGAAACCGCCCGCGCCGCCGCCGAGGCCGGGGAAGGCGCCGCTCGGGAAGCCGTTGCTGCCGCCCGCGGTGGTCGAGGCGATCACGACCTTGTCGCCCTCGTTCAGACCGGAGGTCACCTGCACGGTGGTGTCGCCGACGACGCCGACCTGGACGCTGACCCGGCTGGTGGTGCCGTCCGGCTTCACGACGGTCGCGGTGCGGGTCGAGCCGGTGCCGGCCAGCGCCGAGGAGGCGACCGAGAGCGCGTTGTCGGCCTCGCCGGTGACCACCGAGATGGTCGCGCTCAGGCCAGTGCGCAGCTGGCTGGTGTCACCGAGGATGTTCAGGATCGCGGAGTACTGGACCGCGCTGCTGGTGCCGCCACTGGACGCGACCGGGAGCGAACTGACCGAGAGCACGGTCGCGTTCAGCTTCGTGTCGGACTGCGCGTTGAGCGTGACGGACGCCGCCTCGCCCTTCTTCAGCTTCAGCGAGTCGAGCTCGGAGAAGGTCGCGGTGACCTGCATGCCGGTCGGGTTGGTCAGCACGATGAAGCCGGACGGCTCGGCGGAGGCGGAGGAGGCGCTGGTCTTGCCGGAGCTGCTGCCCGAGCTGCTCGCGCCGCCACCGGAGGAGCCGCTGCCGACGCCGGCGCCGGTGCCCGCCACGGTGTCGCCGACCTTGTTGCTGATCGAGGCGACGGTGCCGGCCTCGGAGGCGGTCAGCGTGGTGCCGGTCAGCGCGGTCTGCGCGTTGGTGAGGTTGGTCTGCGCGGTGTCGAGCTGCTGCTGCGCCTGCGTGACCTGCTGCTCGGCCTGGGCGACCGCGGCCGGGTCCACCTTGGTGGTGGTGATGGTGGTCATCTGCGGGGCGGGGGTGTTGTTGCGGCTGCTGGAGTCGCCACCGCCGTTGTTGCTGTTCCCGCTGTTGTTGCTGTTGTTGCTACCGCTGTTGGTGTTGCTACCGGTGTTGCTGTTACTGCCGCTGCCGCCGTTGTTGTTGCTGCCGCCGCTGCCGCTGCTCGAGCCGCCGTTGCCGCCCGAACCGCCGCTGCCACCGCTACCGCCATTGCCACCGCCATTGCCGCCGCCATTGCCACCGGGGGCCGGGGCCGCGCTGGTCGGCGCCGCGGACGATGCCGAGGGCGACGGGCCGGCCGACGGGCCGGCGGGGGCGCTCGCGGAGCCGCTCGCCGAAGGCTTCGGGCTGGTCCAGGACGCGTCCACCGCAGCGGCGGCGGTGCTCCCCACCGGGACGGTGGTCGTCGTCGTGGTCCCGGCCTGGGCCTTGGTGAGGTTCGCCTGGGCGGTGGTCAACCCGGCCTGGGCCTCGGCCACGGCGCCGTTCGCGGCGGTCACCGCCTGCTGGGCGGCGGTGGTGTCGACGGTGGCCAGCACCTCGCCCGCGGTCACCTGGTCGCCGACGTTCACCTTGAGCGAGGTCAGCCTGCCACCGGTCACGAAGTCCTCCCCCGCGTCGGTGGGCGAGGAGAGGGCACCGGATCCGGACACCGTGGCCAGGACCGTTCCCTTGGTCACGGTCGCGGTACGTGCCGTCGGCTTCCCGGCGGCGGCGCTGCTGGTGCTGTTCACCGTGTTGTACGCCAGCGCGCCCCCAGCGAGGAGGGCCACACCGAGCACTGTGTTGACGAGGACGGCGCCACGCCGTCGCGGGAGGACCTTCATAGCGCCCAAGGTTCGCCCGGTGCTCTTGCGATGCCCTGAGCACAGACTGAGTGTTCGCTGAGGCGGTCAGCGAGCTCGATCAAGGGCAAATCAGGACATATGAGCGGCGCATCCGGGCCATCGAAAGATGGGATTGAGGCTACTCACAGCAAGTTCCCAGCCATCTGGGTCCCGGCTTTCACGCCTGCCCCGCCGGTCCGGGGCGGCTCGCAGGCCGATAATCCCAGACGACCCGGACAGCGCCCTGACAGTATGAAAAACAATCAGTCATGCCACTCAGGAGGACAGTTGACCTCGCTCGTGCACAGCATCACCTTCGACTGTGCGGACCCGTACCGGCTTGCCGGGTTCTGGTCCGCGGTCTCCGGCCGGCCGGTCGACCCGGAGAGCAAGCCGGGCGACGACGAGGTGATGGTGCCCGCGCCGGACGGCAGCGCGGCGCCCAACCTGCTCTTCATCCGGGTCCCGGAGGGCAAGACCGCCAAGAACCGGGTGCACCTGGACCTGCAGCCGGCCGGCCCGCGCGACGAGGAGGTCGAGCGGCTGAGCGCGCTCGGCGCCACGCTGCTGGAGGACCACCGCAAGCCGGACGGCACCGGCTGGGCGCTGATGGCCGACCTCGAGGGCAACGAGTTCTGCGTCGAGCGCAGCCTGGCGGAGCGGGCCGCGACCCCCTGGGCCGGCTGAGACCTGTAGCGAACGATCGACGGCGGGCCGGGGGTGTCCCCCCGGCCCGCCGTCGTCGGTCAGCTCGGCCGCTTCCCGCAGCCGGTGCCCACAGCCCCTACAGCTCCTACAGCTCCTACAGCTCCTACAGCTCCTTGCGGAACTCCGCCGCCACGCCGAGGAAGAGGTCGTTGGCCGCCTCCTCGCCGATCGTGACCCGGACGCCCTCGCCCGGGAACGGGCGGACGATCACGCCGGCCGCCGCGCAGGCCGCGGCGAAGTCCAGGGTCCGCTCGCCAAGCCGCAGCCAGACGAAGTTGGCCTGCGAGTCGGCGAGCGTCCAGCCCTGCTCGGCCAGCGCCGCCGCGACCCGGGCCCGCTCGACGACCAGCGCCTCGACCCGGACCATCAGCGCGTCCTCGGCGCGCAGCGAGGCGACCGCCGCGTCCTGGGCGAGCTGGCTGACGCCGAACGGGATCGCGGTCTTGCGCAGCGCGCCGGCGACCGGCTCGTGCGCGATCGCGAAGCCGACCCGCAGGCCGGCCAGGCCGTAGGCCTTGGAGAAGGTGCGCAGCACGGCGACGTTCGGCCGGTCGCGGTAGAGCTCGACGCCGTCCGGCACCTGCTCGTCGCGCAGGAACTCGCGGTACGCCTCGTCGACCACGATCAGGATGTCGGCGGGCACCGCGTCCAGGAACCGCTCCAGCTCGGGGCGGCGGATCGCGACACCGGTCGGGTTGTTCGGGTTGCAGACGAAGATCAGCCGGGTGCGCGGGGTGATCGCGGCGAGCATCGCGTCGAGGTCGTGCTCCTCACCGGCGGTCAGCGGCACCGCGACCGGGGTGGCACCGGCGACCTGCGTGATGATCGGGTAGGCCTCGAAGGAGCGCCAGGCGAAGATCACCTCGTCGCCCGGACCGGCGGTGGAGGAGACCAGCGACTGGGCCACGCCGACCGAGCCCGGACCGGTCGCGATGTGCTCGGCCGGCACGCCGAAGCGCTGGGCCAGCTCCTCGGTCAGCTCGGTGACCGCCATGTCCGGGTACCGGTTGAACGAGCCGGCGGCCGCGACGGCGGCCTCCAGCACGCCCGGCAGCGGCTCGTACGGGTTCTCGTTGGAGGACAGCTTGAACGCGTCGGCGCCGGCCGGCTTGCCGGGCTTGTAGGTGGGGATTGCGTCGAGGCTCGGGCGGAGCCGCGGACCCTGCGCTGCCGTACCGCTCACGGTGGTGCTCTCCTTCTACGTTCGATCCGGGCCGGCCCGGTAGGGCCCGCCCCGTCCCGCCGCGCGCCCCGGCGCTCGTTTGTGCGCCGGTCGCACCAACGGTGTCGTATCCCCGGTCGGGTGCCCAGAACGATACCCACCGCGCTCACCCATAGGGGTGAGATGTCCGGCCGGAGCACCGATGCGGATCAGCCATTGTCTCTCGTTCCGATGGCACATGTCAGAGGTAATCGGCCGAAATCAGACCATCGATCCAAGGAGTGAGACGAGCGGTGGACGTGGAGAAACGTATCTGCGCCACCGCTTCGCTCCCTGGTCCGCGAAGCGGCTGACGCACCATACGATCGGTGCGCCATGACAGCAGCAGCCAACCAGAGCGGTCGGCGACCCACCACCTCACGACGTCTGGAGCGGGCCGGCATCCGGGATGTGGCAGCAGCCGCCGGAGTGTCGATCACCACCGTCTCCGACGCCCTGAACGGGAAGGGCCGCCTGCCCGACGAAACCCGCAGCCGGGTGCGCGAGGTCGCCGAGCGCCTCGGCTACCGGCCGTCCGCCGCCGCCCGGACGCTGCGCACCGGCCGGTCCGGACTGATCGGACTGACCGTCACCACCTATGGCGAGGAGCCCTTCACCTTCACCGAGTTCGCCTACTTCGCCGAGATGGCCAGGGCCGCCACCAGCGCGGCGCTCGGCCGCGGCTACGCGCTGGTGGTGCTGCCCGCCTCCTCCCGGCACGACGTGTGGAGCAACGTCGCGCTGGACGGCACCGTGGTGATCGACCCGGCCGACCAGGACCCGCTGGTCAGCGAGCTGTACCGGTCCGGCGTCCCGGTGGTCAGCGACGGCAAGCCGGGCAACTGCCCGGTCACCGCCTGGGTGGACAACGACCACGAGGCGGCCGTGCTCGGCATCCTGGAGCACCTCAGCGAGGCCGGCGCCCGCCGGATCGGGCTGCTCACCGGCACCAGCACCGACACGTACACCCGGCTCTCCACCGACGCCTACCTCGGCTGGTGCGCCCGGGTCGGCCAGGAGCCGGTCTACGAGGCCTACCCCGCGCACGACCCGGCCGCCGGGGCGGTCGCCGCCGACCGGCTGCTGGCCCGTCCGGACCGCCCGGACGCGGTCTACGGCCTGTTCGACCCGAACGGCACCGACCTGCTGGCCGCCGCCCGCCGCTACGGCCTGCGGGTGCCGGACGACCTGCTGCTGGTCTGCTGCAGCGAGAGCGACGTCTACGCCGGCACCGAGCCGCCGATCACCACGCTCTCGCTCAAGCCCCGCCGGATCGGCACCACCGTCGTCAACCTCCTGATCGACGCGATCGAGGGGATCGACTCGGGCACCGGCATGACGGCCGACACGCCGACCAGCGGCGCCCGGCTCTTCCCGCCGCGCTACCGCACCGCCGGCACCGGCCCGCCGCCGGGCACCCTGATGCCCACCGAACTGATCATCCGGGCCTCCTCGCAGCGGCGCAGCCCGCGAACCACCGTCAGCCCGCCCCGCTCACCGGGCGAGGTCTGAACCCCGCAGCCGCTCCGGCCGAGCGCACGCGCACGGATTGACGTCCCCGAATCGATTTGGATGGCCACCGGGTGAGGACGACGGGAGAGTGGTCTTCCTATGATGGGCGGATGACACCCGAGGACCGCTACCCCGGGCCTGAACTGCCCCACTCAGGCCCCCACCCGCACCAGGACCTCGACGTGCTGCCGTACGGCTCGTACTACGAGCCCAACCCCCCTCAGGAGTACCAGGGTTCGCCCGGTGACCAGGCCGGGGAACAGCCCGGCGGCCAGGACGCCACCTACAGCGGGTACGGCGGCGCGCGCTACCTGGAGCAGCACTGGCCGGTGACCGGCCTGTCGCGGCCCGAGCCGGGCACCGACCCGATCTTCCTGGCGCCGCCGCCACCGGACGGCCCACCGTCACCGCCGTCTCCGCCGTCGCCGCCCTCGCACGACGACCCGCCGACCATCGAGCTCGGCCCGCCGATCACCGAGGACAACCCGTACGCCACGCCGTACCCGCAGCCGGCCGCCGATCCGGGCCCGGTCGGCCCGCTCTACGTGGTCGGCGACGTGCACGGCTACCTCGACGAGCTGCTCGCCGCGCTGCACCAGCAGGGCCTGGTGGACGCCGACGGCCACTGGGCGGCCGGCCGCTCCCGGGTCTGGTTCCTCGGCGACTTCACCGACCGCGGCCCCGACGGCATCGGCGTGATCGACCTGGTGATGCAGCTGGCCGCCGAGGCGGCCGCCGCCGGCGGCTACTGCCGGGCCCTGATGGGCAATCACGAACTGCTCTTCCTCGGCGCCCACCGGTACGGCGACGAGCCGGTGCAGTCCACCGCGGGCACCGCCTCGTTCCGCGCCGCCTGGCTGCTGAACGGCGGGCAGCAGCGCGACCTGGAGCGGCTGGAGGGGCACCACATCAGCTGGCTCTCCCGGCTGCCCGCGATGGCGCTGGAGGACGGCCACCTGCTGCTGCACTCGGACACCACGGCGTACCTGGAGTTCGGCAACTCGATCGACGAGGTCAACGACGCGGTGCACGACCTGCTCGCGGACGAGGGCGCGGACGAGTGGTGGGACGCGTTCCGCCGGTTCACCAAGCGGTTCGCCTTCCGCGGCGCCGGCGGTCCGATGGCGGCGGGCGAGCTGCTGGCGACGTACGGCGGGCACCGGGTGGTGCACGGGCACAGCCCGATCCCGTACCTGACCGGCGAGGCGAACAACGACAGCGGCGAGCGGCCGTACGTCCCCGGGCCGTACATCTACGCCGACGAGCTGGCGGTCGCGATGGACGGCGGGGTCACCATGGAGGGCCGCCTGCTGGTCGCACGGCTACCGGTGGACTGATCGCCCGTCAACCGTTCCCTCCCGGCCCGCACCCGCCTACTATCGAGCCACCCACCGGCTGGCCGCCGCGCCCACCCACGCAGGCCGGCCGCCGGTGGCCGCCTTCAGTTGTCGCCGTCGTGGTTGCCCAGCGGGTCGTGCGCACCGAGCAGGCTGTGCGGACTGCTCGGGATCAGCACCGCCGTGTTGACCAGCGCGAGCGCCCCGAAGCCGAGCCCCCAGCCGAGGCCCGCCACCGCGCCGAGCGCGGCCGCGCCGGCCGCGAAGACCACCGCCTTCACCGCCAGCACGCCCGGGCGCGGCAGCTTCACGGTGGCCCGCGGCGCGGCGTACCGGCCCCAGACCAGCGCGGCCAGCAGCGGGGAGCCGAGCCCGAGCAGCAGGTGGACCAGGAGCCGGTCGCCGACGCCGAAGCCCCACCAGGCCAGGAAGCCGAGCACCGCCAGCTCGATCAGGAACGCCAGACTTTCGTTCGCATAACGCAGTCCTCTAGGCATGCGGCCATCGTGACACGGTCATTAATATGACTGCATGTCAGCCACACTGCTCACCCGGACGGCCGCCTTCCGGGCCGGCTTCGCCCGCCGCCAGGCGGCCGAACTGGTCGAACTCCCCACCGCCGGTGGCATGGTGGTGTCGGACCCGCGGTTCCCGCTCTCCCACGAGCACAACCAGCTGCTGCTGACCGGCACGACCGAGCTCTCGGGCCTGCCGGAGCCGGTGGACCTGGCGGACCTCGCCGCGGCCGGCCACCGCCGGATCACCGTGCTGGACGAGGCGCTCGGCGCCGCCTGCACACCGGCGCTGCTCGCCACGGGGTACGTCCGGGAGACCGAGCTGGTGATGGCGCGCTCGACCGCCGGGTGCGCGCTGCCGGAGCCCCCTGCACAGGAAGTCGAGCAAGCCGACTTCCGAGACGCGTCGCTCGCGCAGACCCTGCGCTGGCTGCCGGACCGCCCCGACCGCCCCGAGGTGGCCGCGCAACTCGCCGACCGGCGGACGGCCCGACGGCAGGGCGCTCCGGACGTCCGCTTCCTCGCGGTGCGGGAGGGCGCCACCTTCGCGGCCTGGGCGGACCTCTACCTGGAGCCGGCGACCGGACTCGCCCAGATCGAGGAGGTGGTCACGGCCCACGGCCACACCCGCCGCGGCCACGCCGACACGCTGCTGGCGACCGCCCTGGCCCTGGCCGCCGCGGCGGGCTGCGGAACGCTCTTCCTGCTCGCCGACGCCGAGGACTGGCCCCGGCACTGGTACGCCCGGCGCGGCTTCGAACTCCTCGGCCGCAACCACTGCTTCGCCCGCCGCTAGAGCCTGTCGTGGGCGATGTCGTGCGCGAAGTGGAAGGCCACGATCGACATCCGCCGCCCGTGGTAGAACCGGTGCGCGCCGTGGTTCGACACCCCCGAGTCCAGCTCCAGCCGCACGCAGCCGGACCGCCGGGCCCGCTCCTCCAGCTCCGCGAGCAGCCTGCTGCCGGCGCCCGCCGAGCGCAGGTCGGGGTCGGTGACCAAGTCGTCCACCAGCAGCAGCCGCCCCCGACTGGTGGCCAGCACCCGGTGCGCCGCGACCGCCACGCAGCGGCCGCGCGGCTCGTACCCGGCGGTGAACACCAGGCCCTGCGCGTGCGCCTCGGCGGCGAAGGCGGAGAACTCCGCCCGGCCGAGACCGGGCCGCAGCAGGCGGATCAGCGGCGCGACGTCCCGTTCCAACTCCGGGTCGGCGGGTGTGAGATCACTGATGATCAGCTCCATGAGGCCCCAATCCTACGCCGCGGCGCCCGGGGCCTGTCTCCTGCCGTCTCTCACCCGCCTACCCGCCCACCCGCTCTACCGGTGCTCGCCCCCGCCGGTCGGCAGCCGGACCAGTGCCCGGGTGCCGCGCCCCGGCGCCGTCACGAGGTCCAGCGTGCCGCGCAGCAGATCGACCCGCTCGCGCAGCTCGTCCAGACCGCCGCCGCCCGGGTAGCGCGCCGCGGCGGCCGGTTCGAAGCCGCGCCCGTCGTCGAGCACCTCGGTCAGCACCTCGTGCGGCGCGATGTCGATGTGCACCACGACGTTGCCGGCCGCCGCGTGCCGGACCGCGTTGCGCAGGCACTCGCGGACGATCAGGAACAACTCCTCGGAGACGGCCGTCGGCAGCCACTCCTGCGCGCCCCTGACCCAGATCCTGATCTCCGGGCCGTCGGCCGGCAGCGAGGCGGCGAAGCCCTCCAGCGCCCGGGCCAGCGACCCCGCGCCGGCCGGGCGGCGCAGCCCGTCGGCGATCCGGCGGGCCTGCTCCAGCGCCTCGGCGACGGCCTCCCGGGCCGCCTCGACCTGCGGCGCCGGCGCGGTCCCGGCGAGCCGGGCCTGCCGCTCGTACTGGTCCAGCCGGCGGGCCGCCGCGTTGAGCGGGGCACCGAGCCGCTCCTGGACCTCGCGGGCCAGCGTGCGCTGCTCGCGCTCGTGCAACTCGCGGACCCGGCCGAGCAGTCGGCTGTCGTAGCCGACCGAGCCGCCCTCCAGCCGACGGCTGACGCCCTGGTGGAGCGAGCGGACGGCGGCGGCGTAGTTGTCGTCACAGCCGCGGCAGCGGGCCGGGTCGTCCGTCGTGGCACGGGGGTCGGCGTCGGCGTCGGCGTCGGCGACGGCCTGGTCCAGTGCCCCGAGCACGATGTCCTGGAGCAGGCGCCCGGCCCGGACCGAGTGGGCCGGATGCAGCGGCGTCGCACCGGCCGTGGGGCCTGCGGCGCCTGCGTGGTCGGTGGCCTCGGCACTCCGGCCGTCGGCCAGGCTCGCCGCGCAGTCCGCGAGGATCCGGCGGGCCTGCACCGCGCACTGCTCCCAGCCCTGCGGGTCGGCCGTCAGCGGGCTGTTGATCGCCCGCAGCGCCTCCCGGTACCGGGCCAGCACCGCCTGTTCCTGGCCGAGCAGCCGCTGCGCGGCGCCGTCCGGCCGTCCCCGCGACCCGCCCCTGCCCAACTGTCCGATGCCGGTCTGCCCGACGTCCATCCGGCCCCCTTCCGCGCAGGCCCCGACCGCGCGGACCTCCAGCCGACCACCGTCCCTCCCAGCCTGACCCCCGGCCGCCCCCGGAGCCAGCGTCCGCGTCCGCCGGACGGCGCTGCCGCAGCACCGGGCCGACACTGTCCCAAGTCCGTGCCAAGTAGGCTCGGCCTCATGGCCATCCCTCCTTTCATCACCGAACTGCGTGCCCTGATCGGCACCCGTCCGCTCTGGCTCTCCGTCGCCTCCGCCGTGGTGCTGGACGACCAGGACCGCGTGCTGCTCGGGCGGCGGGCGGACACCGGCGACTGGGCACTGATCGGCGGCATCATCGACCCGGCCGAGCAGCCGGCCGACACCGCCGTCCGCGAGTGCCTGGAGGAGGCGGGCGTGATCGCCGTCCCCGAGCTGCTGACCTCGGTCAGCGTCTCGCCGCCGGTCACGTACGCCAACGGCGACCAGACCCAGTACCTGGAGCTGACCTTCCGCTGCCGCGCGGTCGGTGGCGAGGCTCGGGTGAACGACGACGAGTCGCTGGAGATCCGCTGGTTCGAGCAGGACGCGCTGCCCGAGCTGGACGAGAGCAACCAGAGCCGGCTCACCGCCGCGCTGCACAGCACCGGCGAGGCCGCGTTCACCTTCTCCGGGCTGCCGGCGGTGCTGCCCGCCCTGCTGGGCGAGGCACCGCCGGAGCAGCCCTGACCGAACAGCGCCCTCCTTGGGGCCTGTCCGCCGTCAGAGCGAGGCCAGGTTCGCCACCAGGTCGTCCAGCCCGTACGAGCCCTGCGAGATCGCCTTCATGTGCCAGGCCTTCAGGTCGAAGTCAGCGCCGAGCCGGCGCTGCGCCGCCTCCCGGCCCGCCAGCCAGGCCCGCTCGCCGAGCTTGTAGCCGATCGCCTGGCCGGGCCAGCCGAGGTAGCGGTTGATCTCGCTGAGCCGGCGGGCCGGCGGGCTGCCCTGGTACTCGGCCAGGAACCGCTCGGCCAGCTCCGGGGTCCAGACCTCGCCCGGGTGGAAGCCGGAGTCGGCCGGGATCGCCAGCCGCAGGTGCATGCCGATGTCGGTGATCACCCGGATGATCCGCAGCATCTGCTTGGTCAGGTAGCCCAGGCGGTTGGCCGGGTCGGTGAGGTACCCCAGGTCGTCCATCAGGCGCTCGGCGTACAGCGCCCAGCCCTCGACGTTCGCGCTGACCTTGCCGAGGGTGACCTGATAGCGGCTCAGCTGGTCGGCGACGGCCGCCCACTGCGCGATCTGCAGGTGGTGGCCCGGCACGCCCTCGTGGTACCAGGTGCTGACCAGCTGCCAGGTCGGGAAGGTGTCCCGGCCCAGCGTCGGCAGGTAGGTGCGGCCGGGGCGGCTGAAGTCCAGGCTCGGCCCCTGGTAGAACGGCGCGGCGGCGCTGCCGGCCGGCGCGATCCGGGACTCGACCCGGCGCAGCGGTCCGGTGATGTCGAAGTGGGTGCCGTCGAGGGCCTCGATCGCCTCGTCCATGATCTGCTGCAGCCAGTCGCGGACGGCCTCCTCGCCCTTGATCGCGTGGCCGGACTCGTTCAGCTGCTCCATCGCCTGCATGACGGTCGCACCGGGCAGCACCCGGTCGGCCTCCACCCGCATCTCGGCGACGGTGCGGTGGAACTCCTCCCAGGCCCACTCGTACGCCTCGGCGACGTCCACGTCCGAACCGGTGGCGAGGCGCGCCGAGCGCAGGTACCGCTCCAGGCCGACCGCGTCCGGCACGTCGGCGGCGGCGGGCAGGTAGACGCCGTGCAGCCAGTCACGCAGCTCGGCGACGGCCGCGGTGGCACCGAGTGCGGCAGCGTCGAGCTCACCGCGCAGCCGCTCGCCGGCCGTGCCGCCGCCCGCGCCGTCACCGGCCGCGCCGACCAACTCGGCGAACCAACCGGCCCCGCCACCTGCTTGCCCGGTCCAGGCGTCCAGCTGCGCGATCACCGACTCGACCTGGCGGGGCGCGGAGAGCAGCCCGCGGTCGATCCCCTGCGCGAGCGTGGTGCGGTAGCCGGCCACCGCGCCCGGCAGATTGCGCAGCCGCCCGGCGATCGCGGTCCAGTCCTGCTCGGTCGCGGTCGGCATCAGGGTGAGGATCGAACGCACCTGGTGGATCGGCGAGTTCGTGTTGCGCAGCGCCCGCACGTGGTCGCCCGCCTCGTGCGAGGCGAGCTGCGCCGTCAGCCGTTCGCGCAGCAGCCGCGCGCACGCCGCCTCGGCCGGCTCCGCCGACGCCTGCGCGGGCAGCCGCTCCAGCGCGCCGAGCGCCTCCCGGGCCAGGTCGGCCATCGCCTCCCAGCCCTCCGGAGACAGGTCCACCTGCCGTTCGTCCCCGGGGTGGAGGCCGAGCGAGGCCGCGGTCAGCGGATCCCGCGCCGCCGTCCGATCGACGAACTCATCGGCGATCCCGCGCGGGGTGCTCCGGCCGTCCGACACGTGCTGACCTGGTGTGCGCTCATCTGACATGCCCCCATCCTGCCAACCGGGGGCGCTGCCGTCAGCAGGCTTTCGCCGGGTGTCTCAGCCGATCTGCTGCTCGCCGGCAGGCTGTACGGGCTGCGCGTATGGGTTCCCCGCCACGGGCTGCGCCGGCTGCACGGGCTGCATCGGCTGCACGTACTGCGCCTGCACCGGCTGCGGGTAGGCCACCGGCGCGGGCGCAGCCTTGCCGCGGGCCCCCTGCGCACGGAAGAAGTTGACGATCATCACGACCGGCAGGATGAACGCCTTGAAGAAGACGATGTAGCTGGTGCCCTGGAAGAGGAACGCCAGGTAGAACGCGTAGCCCGTGAACCCCAGCCCGAACAGCACGTTGAGGATCCGCCAGCCCTTGCTGAGCGCCCGCGAGTTGATCGCACCCATCACCAGCATGGCGACGCCGCTGACGAACAGCAGCACGACGTACCAGGAGAAGAACGGCTGCGCGCTGAAATCAAGGTTCACGAAAAGCCCCCGTATAAGGATCAGATAAACGCCGAAACCGACGACCGCGTACAGTACCGGCTCCCGGCGCCCTCGTCTCCCTCGATTCGGCCGGCCACCACGGGGGTGCGGTGGCCGGCCGAATCGTGCGTCCGCAGGGATCAGCAGCTGCCCGCCGCCCGGTCGCGGGTGACCAGGTCGGTGCGCCCCGCGGTGGCGTCGAGCCAGACCACCCGGGAGCCCTGATCGGCGGCCGCCTGGTACTGGCTGCCGCGGTTGCAGGAGAGCCGCTCGGAGGCGCCACCGGTGATCGGGAGCTGCCAGAGCTTGGGGAGGGCGGCGTTGGTCCAGCCATCAGCAGGCTTGTCGTTGCGCCACTCGTAGGTGATGAACCTGTCCGAGGCGGTGACGCTGAGGTCGGTGCCCGCCGGGGCGACCGACGAGTCGCCCGGCAGCACGGTGGTCACGCCGGAGCCGTCCAGCGCGCCGGAGCGGATCGAGCTGCGCTCGGTGCGGTCGGCGGGCATCTCCACCCACAGCAGCCGTCCGCCCGCCAGCAGCGCCGTCGTGACCCGGCCCGGGGCGGTGCCGGTCGAGGCGCCCGGCAGGTACTGCGCGGTGACCTTGCCGGCGGCGATCGAGTAGACGGTCGCCGCGGTGAGGTGGTTCTGACCGTCCGTCCAGGACTCGGTCCAGGCCAGGTTGCCGTCCTTGAGGCTCAGGCCGAACGCCGCATGGCCGTCGGCCAACGGGATCTCGACCGCCGGGGCGCCGGCGTGCGAGAGCTCGATCCGGGTGTGACCGGCGGCGGAGACCACGAAGGCGACGTCATCGCCCGAGACCTGGACGCTGCTGGGCTGCTGGGACCCGTTGGAGCTGAACAGGCTGCGGATCGGGCCGCCGGAGAGCGACCGGCTCAGCACCTCCATGCCCCACTTGCCCTGGGCGTCGGTGCCGATGGCCAGCCAGGCGGCGGACTTGCCGTCGGTGGCGGCCCAGCCGTGCAGCCGGCCGTCCGCCGGGCTGAGCTGGGTGGGCGCGCCGCGACCGGTGGTGGAGCCGGTGTACAGGCCGGACGGGGTCTTGCCGCTCGGGTCGGTGTCGGTCATCACCCAGTGGCCGTCGGCGGCGACCGGGGCGGACGGGGTGGAGGCGCCGGCCAGCAGCGTGCGGCTGTCCGTGCCGAGCCGGTGCTGCCAGCCGGACTTGATCCCGTGTGCGTCGAACGCCGCTGCCACCTCCCGCAGTTGGGACTTCGGGAGGTTGAGCGCCCGGCCGGCGGCGAGCACCGCGTTGCGACCGTCCACGAAGTCGTCCAGCGGGGTGAGGTAGTCGGCGAGCGCGCGGTAGATCAGCCGGTCGGCGGTGAGCGGGTCGAGGGTGCGCCGGATGTCCCACAACGCACCCGAAAAGATCGTGGAGTTGAGGTGCGCGCCGCCGCTGTCGATGTCGGGGCCCAGACCCAGGTAGTCGTTCACGGTGGTCTTGTGGTCGTCCAGCCGGCGCTGTGCGCAGGCCTCCGGCGTGCCGGTGCGGCACAGGCTCTCGCCGAGCAGCGCAGCCTTCGGGTCGCTCATCGACATGCCGCGGGTGGTCACCTCGATGGCGTTGCCGAAGTAGTCGGCCAGCCCCTCGTTCATCGCGCCGGCCTGACCGAAGCCGACCAGGTTGGCGGTGTTCTGGATGACGGCGTGGGTCATCTCGTGCCCTGCCACGTCGAGCGCGACGGCGAACGGGTAGTACTGCGGGCCGCCACCGCCGTAGACCATCTTCTGGCCGTCCCAGTAGGCGTTCGGGTACGGGGCGCCGCCGTTGGTCACGTTGACCACGGCGGTGATCGGGCCGTTCTTGCCGTCCAGACCGTCCCGGCCGAGCCGGTCGTGGTAGAAGTCGTAGACGATGCCGGCGTCGAGATGGGCGTTGGTGGCGCCGCTGCTGCCGCTGGTGGCGGGGAAGTCCGGGCCCGGGGAGCGGACCGGGAGACTGTCGGCGGGGATCCCGCCCTGGTAGTCGCCGGCGTCCCGGCCGGCCGCGTCGTAGGTGGTGATGGGGGCGGGCCGACTGAGGTCGGTGAGCTGGTAACTCCCGTCCGGCAGGCGGCCGATGTTCACCTTGGTGGAGGTGCCGAAGACGTCCGGCGCGGTCCCGGTGGCGGGTTCCAGGCCGGCGGCGGCCGGCGTGCCGGCGGTGGCGTTCGCGCCGACCGCGTACGGGGCGGTGGCGTCGCTGGTGAGGACGACGGCGCCGACGGTTGCGTCCACGTAGACATCGCGGACCAGCGGACCGCCGGTGGCCGAGTCGGTGCTGTGCACGCTGAAGTGCTGCGCCAGCCGGCCGGCGCCACCGGGCAGGATCACCGGGCCGCGGTCCTCGACGGTGGCCTTGGCCCGGGCGTCGGGGTCGGTGAGCGAGCCGAGCGCCATGGTGCGCAGCGCCTCGGCCGGCACGGTGGGCCGGGTCGGCGCGGTGAGCCCGGTGAAGTACTTCCCACCCGCCGACTCGACCCGCTGCGCGGCGCCGTCGCCGGTGAGATGGACCAGGTACTGCGCGCCCAACACCGGTATGCCATCACGGTTCTGCTGGAACCTGACGGTGCTTCCACCGTCGGCGGTGCGATCGGCACCGATCTCGGTGAGCTGCCCGGGATCGATCCGGTACCGGTCCTGGTGGGCCGCGAGGTAGGCCCGCGCGGCGTCGGCCGGGCTGCCGGGGGCCGCGTCGGCCAGGCCGGTGACCAGCTGCGGCGTGGCGGTGTCCTGCCCGGCCACCAGGCCGGGAACGGGGTCGGCGTCGGTGCCGGCCGCCTGTGCGGCCAGGGCCGGCGGCGCGGCCAGGGCCAGGGCCACGGCAGTGGTCAGCGCAGTGGTCAGGCCGAGGCCGAGCGCCTTCGGCGTTCGCGAACGGTGCTGCACGTCGCTCCTCTCATGGAACACGGAACACGGGGTCGGTGGCGGTACCCGCGCATGAGGTGATCACTCGTCAGGCCCGCCTCGACGGCGCCCTGCCGGGGTGGCGAGCAGCGGCAACGGCCGCAGCAGCAGGGCGAGTCGGCTTCATGCACTGACGGTTCGTCACCACCATAAGTCATCGATCAACATATGTCGATGATCAATTCAAGCAAGCAAACCGCCCATGGCCCGATTCGGGCCATGGGCGGTTCTGTAGGGAAGGAACACCGACCGCGCGAGCGGTCAGACCAGGTCCACGGATACGGCACGGCGGTGCCGCCAGTACGCCTGGCACCCGGTGCCCAGCAGCACGGCGCCACCGAGCAGGACGGCGACGATCACGCCCTGACGGAGCAGCAGGTGAGTATCCGTCCAGGGCTCCGGGAAGAACGGCGGGGCGATCACCAGCGTCCAGGGGAGGACCGCGAGCGCGACGCCGACGGCCCGCAGGCGATCGAGGCGCCGGGAGCCGAGGTGGAGCAGCAGGGCCAGGCTCAGCACCGCGGCGGGCCAGGGGGCCGAGGACTCCACCAGGCGCTGGACGGTCGGCGAGTAGAACAGGTCGAAGAACGCGTCCGGCTGATCGGGCCGCGGCAGCCGTGCCAGCAGGGGGAGCGCGGTGAGCGGCGTGGCGATCGCGAGGGCGGCGAGGGTGATCTCGGCGCAGCCGCGCCGGGACAGGTCGACGGCGTCCGGTGGGGCGATGAGCAGCAGTGCCCCGAGCCCGACCCACAGCCCGAGCAGGCCGTCGTACCGTTCGCCCGCCACCCCGGAGTGGACCAGCTGGATCACCGCCGGGGCGGCGAGCCGACCGAGGGTGCCCAGCAGGACCACCGCCCTGGCCGGCGCCCAGCGGCCGAGTACCGCGCAGAGCAGGGCCACGATCCAGGGGACGGTCTGCAGCAGCCCGACGGCGATCCGGGCGTTCTCGCCGCCCCAGCCGTAACCGGTGCCGGGCAGCAGGATCCCCAGCAGCAGCTCGACCAGACTCAGGCCCGCACCGCCCGCGAGGATGAACGGCGCGGCCCCCGCGGCGATCCGGCCACCGGGGTCGGCCGAGCCGAGCCGGGTGCGCAGCCGCAGCGCGTGCGCGGCGAGCCCGGCCCACTCGCGCAGGACCGCCCGGGTCCCCTCCCCCCGCGCGGACTCGGCGAAGACGGCGGCGATCTCCGCACCGTGCGTGGCACGGTACTCGGCGGGATAGAGCCCGAGCAGCGGCAGTCGCTCCGCCAGCGGGCGAGCGGTGGTCGCAGTAGTGTGCGCGGTGGTGCCCGATTCGCTCATGCCATCCCCCCGTTCGGCACGAACCGGCTGATCCCGAGCCGCCGTTCGGCCTCGACGACGCCCACCCGCAGGCGCTCGATCTCCTTGCCGAGGACGTCACGGCCCTGCTCGGTCAGCGCATAGCTGCGACGCAGTCGCCCGTCCACGATCTCCTCGCGGTCGATCCGGATCAGGCCCTGCTGAAGCAGCCGGTCCAGCGCCGTGTAGAGCGTGCCGGTGAGCAACTTGGTCCGGCCACCGGAGATGGCCAGCACTTCCTGAATGATCGCGTAGCCGTGCCGCGGAGCATCGGCCAGCGCGGTGAGCACGAGGCGGGTCGGCTCCTGTAGTTGACGGTCTGCCATGGAACGACCATAGATCACCGGTTGATATAAGTCGATGACTTAGCCATATCGGCCATGCCCTGTCGGCTACTGCGGAACGTCACGGACGCTGCGCTGGAGGACATCGGTGAGGACGCCGGCCGCAGTGACGAAGTCGTTGTCGTCGTGCAGCACGATCAACCCGTGGTGAGCTGCGGTCGCGCAGACCATGAGGTCGACAGTGGACAGGGCCCGGACGGCTCCGCCGCTCCGCGCGAGCCGGAACTGGGCGGCCTCGATCCAGGCCCACATGTTCTTCGGCAGGGGCACGTCCGGGTACAGGTCGGCGAACATCTCGCCCATCTGCTCGTAGTGCACGAGGTTGCGCGCGGAACGTCGGAACTCGGTGCGCTGAGGAGCACAGGATCCGATGACGCGAAGGTCGATGTCCTCCCCCCACGCGTCGTTCAGGTGCTGCTCGCGCTGCAGTCGCCACACGGCAGTGGAGTCCGCGAGGTACCGGATCACTCCTCCCCCTGCTTCTCGGCCTCGTGGAGCTGCTGCCACCCCTCGTAGTCCCACTGCTGGGCGGCCTGGAAGTGCCGAGCACGCCGGGCGGCCCGTTCGTGCCTCTCGGCGTACTCGCGGAGGGCGGTGTTGACCACGTCCTTCTTGGTCGCGCCCCCGGAGAACCGCAAGGCCTTCGCCAGAGCGTCATCATCCAGATCGATGGTTGTCACGCTCATACTTGCCTCCGTTATATAAGACCAACAACACTCTTGAATGTAGCAGCGACCGACCGTTCCCGAGCCCGGAAACGCGGACGGGCGCCGCTCCCGGTCGGCATCAGCCTCGGGGAGCGGCGCCCGTCGTCAGGCGGCAGCAGCGTCAGTCCGCCATCGGCAGGTACACCCGGTTGCCGTGTTCCGCGAACTCGGCGGACTTCTCGGCCATGCCGGCCAGGGCCTCGGCGTCGAAGTCGCTCGCGACGGCCGTCGAGCCGTCGCCGTGCTCGTCGCGGATCTTCTGGCTGATCTTCATCGAGCAGAACTTCGGCCCGCACATCGAGCAGAAGTGCGCGGTCTTGGCCGGCTCGGCGGGCAGCGTCTCGTCGTGGAACGCGCGGGCGGTCTCCGGGTCGAGGGCCAGGTTGAACTGGTCCTCCCAGCGGAACTCGAAGCGGGCGTCGGAGAGCGCGTCGTCCCACTCCTGGGCGCCGGCGTGGCCCTTGGCCAGGTCGGCCGCGTGGGCCGCGATCTTGTAGGTGATGACGCCGGTCTTGACGTCGTCGCGGTTGGGCAGGCCCAGGTGCTCCTTGGGCGTGACGTAGCAGAGCATCGCGGTGCCCCACCAGGCGATCATCGCGGCGCCGATGCCGGAGGTGATGTGGTCGTAGCCGGGCGCGACGTCGGTGGTCAGCGGGCCGAGCGTGTAGAACGGCGCCTCGTCGCAGATCTCCTTCTGGAGATCCATGTTCTCCTTGATCTTGTTCATCGGGACGTGCCCCGGGCCCTCGATCATCACCTGCACGTCGCGCTCGCGGGCGATCCGGCCGAGCTCACCGAGCGTCTGCAGCTCGGCGAACTGCGCCTCGTCGTTGGCGTCCGCGATCGAGCCCGGGCGCAGGCCGTCGCCGAGCGAGAAGGTCACGTCGTAGGCGCGCAGGATGTCGCAGAGTTCCTCGAAGTTGGTGTAGAGGAAGTTCTCCTGATGGTGCGCCAGGCACCAGGCGGCCATGATCGAGCCGCCGCGCGAGACGATGCCGGTCTTGCGCCGGGCGGTCATCGGCACGTAGCGCAGCAGCACGCCGGCGTGCACGGTCATGTAGTCGACGCCCTGCTCGCACTGCTCGATGATGGTGTCGCGGTAGACCTCCCAGCTCAGCTCCTCGGCCTTGCCGTCGACCTTCTCCAGTGCCTGGTAGAGCGGCACGGTGCCGATCGGGACCGGGGAGTTGCGCAGGATCCACTCGCGGGTGGTGTGGATGTTGCGGCCGGTGGAGAGGTCCATGACCGTGTCGGCGCCCCAGCGGGTCGCCCAGGTCATCTTCTCCACCTCCTCCTCGATGGACGAAGTGACCGCCGAGTTGCCGATGTTGGCGTTGATCTTCACCAGGAAGTTGGTGCCGATGATGGCCGGCTCGACCTCGGGGTGGTTGATGTTCAGCGGGATGACCGCCCGGCCGCGGGCCACCTCGTCCCGCACGAAGGACGCCTCCAGGCCCTCGCGCAGCGCGATGAACTCCATCTCCGGCGTGATCACCCCGCGCTTGGCGTAAGCGAGTTGGGTGACCGCGACACCGTCGCGGGCGCGCAGCGGGCGGCGCGGCCGGCCGGGGAAGACGGCGTCCAGGTTGCGCAGGTTGCCGCCGCGCGGGGCGGTGTGCTTGATCCCGTCGTCCTCGGGGCGAGCCTCGCGGCCGTCGTACTCCTCGACGTCGCCGCGCTGGCGGATCCACGGGTCGCGCAGCGCGGGCAGGCCGCGGCGCACGTCGGGCTCGTACGCGGCGTCGGTGTACGGGCCGGAGGTGTCGTACAGCGGGACGGTCTTCCCGTTGGTGAGCTGCACCTCGCGGTACGGGACGCGCAGGTCGGGGCGGGAACCCTCGCGGTACGCCTTGCGCCAGGCCGGGGTCGGGTAGCCGGTCGCGGCGCTGGTCACCCCGGCACCCGCGGCACCGGCACCGGTCGCGTTCTCGTCGGCGCCCGGACGTGCGTCATTGCTGGAAACGGTCATCAGACCCTCTACTCCCTACGCCGGCATTACCCGGTCAGGTTCCTGCGGTCGGCGCAGCGGCCGGTACGCGATGATCCGCGGGTACCGTTCAGCGCCCTCTCAGCCCGGTGCTCCGAGCTCCCGTTGGGCAGGCGGAGTTGCCTGCCCGAAGACGCCCTCACGGTAGCGGGCCGCCCGGCGACGGTCCAGAGGGGGTCCACCGACCGGGCCGGTGCCCCGCCGGGCAGGCGATCTGCCGCCGCACCGGCCTATGGCGCCAACCGGCCACTGCGGCAGACTGGACGGCATCGAACGAGGCGCGTTCAGGCGCCCGGGGCAGAGGGGGCGCACGGCGATGATCGGGTACACGGGGCGGGTCACCGGACGGGTCGGAGCAGGGCTGGTCGGTGAGGTACTCGTGCATGTTCCGGAGCGTCAGGGCACCGAGGCCTTCCTGGCCTACCAGGCCGTACCAGGCGATCCGCTGCCGGTCGGCACGGCCGTCGTGGTGGTCGAATACCAGCCACCGCGCACGGTCTACGTGGCCCCGGTCCTCGGCTGACCGCACCGGGGGCGGCGGGCCCGCGACACCGGCGGCCGACCGTCGCGGCCGGGGCGGAAGACGCACACTTCGTCACCTCCGGAAACCGGTACCGGAAACCGGCTCGAACGACACACCACCCCCGGCTTCCCAAGCGATGAGGAAGAGGCGCAGAATCTCCACTCGTCACCGCGTTCCGCGCCATCCTGCACAACCGAGCGCAGCCACGGAACCGGTGCGGCCCGAAGGGGGAATCAGCCGATGCTTTACGGCATCGCAGGCGGCGCAGCCGCTGCAGTCATCATCGTGGTCATCCTGTTCAAACTCTGCTGGCGGGTCGCCGAGCCGAACGAGGCCCTGATCATCTCCGGCTCCAAGCACCGTGCCGAAGGCGGCGGTGAGGGCCTCGGCTTCCGGATCGTCACCGGCCGCGGCACGCTCGTGACGCCGGGCATCCAGACCGTCCGCAAGCTCTCGCTCGACCTCAACGAGGCCGACCTGGACGTCGAGTGCGTCACCCGCCAAGGCATCCCGGTGCAGGTCAAGGGCGTGGTGATCTTCAAGGTCGGCGACGACGCGACCTCCATCGCGAACGCCGCCCGCCGTTTCCTGGACCAGCAGAAGATGATGGGCCAGCGCGTGCACAACGTCTTCGCCGGCCATCTGCGCTCGATCGTCGGCGGTCTGACCGTCGAGGAGATGATCCGCGACCGCGAGCGGCTGACCGGGGAGACCCGGGCGGCCTCCGGCTCCGAGATGGAGAAGCTCGGTCTGATCATCGACTCGCTGCAGATCCAGGAGATCCTGGACCCGACCGGCTACATCAAGAACCTGGCCGCCCCGCACGCCGCCGCGGTCCAGCGCGACGCCCGGATCGCGGCCGCCTCCGCGGACCGCGAGGCCACCGAGGCGGAGCAGGAGGCGCTCGCCCGCAAGGCCGAGGCGACCCGCAACTCCGGTATCCAGCAGGCCGGCTACCAGGCCGAGATGGACACCGCGGCGGCCCGCGCGCTGCAGGCCGGACCGCTCGCCCAGGCCGCCTCCCGGCAGGAGGTCGTGGTCCAGGAGACCAAGGTCGCCGAGCTGGAGGGCCACCGCAAGGAGCAGCAGCTGCAGGCCGAGGTCCGCAAGCCGGCCGACGCCCGCGCGTACGAGACCCGGACGAAGGCCGAGGCCGACCGCGACGCCCGGATCTCGGCCGCCGAGGCCCAGGCCCGGGAGACCGAGCTGCGGGCCGGCGCCGAGGCGAACCGGGTGAAGATCGCCGCCATCGCCGAGGCCGAGGCCACCAAGGCGCGCGGTCTGGCCGCCGCCGAGGCGACCAAGGCGACCGGTCAGGCCGAGGCCGCGGCGGCCGAGGCGAAGGGTCTGGCCACCGCCGAGGCGGCCCGCGCGCTCGGTCTGGCCGAGGCCGAGGCGATCAAGGCCCGCGCAGCGGCGCTGGCCGAGAACCAGGAGGCCGTGGTCGCCCAGCAGCTCGCCGAGAACTGGCCGGAGATCGTCCGGGCCGGCGCGGAGGCCTTCGGCAACGTCGAGCACATGGTGCTGCTCAACGGCGCCGAGGGCATGGGCGAGATGTTCGCCAAGGCACTGACCATGGGCGGCACCGGGCTGGGGCTGGCGCGCCAGCTGCTCGGCTCGATGAACGGCACCGAGGACGCCGCGGCGGCGAAGAAGCCCGCCGCACCGCAGTCCGCGGCGGCGAAGCCCGCCGTGCAGTCGATCCCGGTCCAGGGTGAGGCCGCCGAGCAGAACTGATCCGGCACAGCACAGCCGCAGCACAGCCGCAGCACAGCACAGCCGCAGGCCGTCGGGGCCAGGGAGAAAAACAAAAGAGGGGGGGGGGGGCAAAAGAACAGAAAGACCAAGGAGGGAGAAAGGGGTGGGGGAGAATAAAAACAAAAGTAACGGGTTACCCCCCCCCCCCCGACGCCGTACGACACCGCACGACACCGCACGACACCGCACGACGCCGTGCAACGCCGAGCGCCCGCCACCTGCACGGAGCAGGGGGCGGGCGCCGGAGCGGAGGGCGGGCGGGCCGTCAGCTCTTGGCGGCCTTCTTCACCAGGATCACCACGGCGGCCGCGATACCGACCACCACCAGTGCCTTCACGGCGAAGCCGACCAGCGCGGCGACCACGCCGAAGACGAAGCCGATCACGTTGAACGCGATGATCAGCACGATGATCGGGACGACGATGTTGCGCACCCACGACGGCAGCGACTTCCAGAGCTCGGCCATGTCCGTTCCTTCTCTCCCCTTCGGGGCGGCTTCGCTGCCGTATCCCGTCCGCTTTCGGTACTTCGATCGTACGAGGGCCACGAGGGCGAAACGAGAGATCCGGCCCCGGAGAGAACCCGGAGAGAACCCTGAGGCAACGGAAGGGCCCCACCTCGGGGTTGTCCCCGGGGGCGCGGCATTCCGGGCCGCCGGCAGAGCCGTGCGGGCGGCCTAGACCGGCCAGCTCTCGCCCCGCCAGGCCGCGTCCCAGAACATCCACTCGTACCGCGAGGTGGTCACGAAGTGCTCGGTCACCCGGCGCCGCTCGGCCGCCGACAGCTCCTCGCCGAGCCGGTCGGTGAGCGCGAGCACCCGGCGCACCACGGACTGGAACGCCTCGTCCCCGTAGACCCCGATCCACTTCGCGTAGAGCGGGCCGGGGGAGGACTTCGCCAGCAGCTGCTCGCCGACCCGGGCGTAGATCCAGTAGCAGGGCAGCACCGCGGCGACCGCCTCGGCGAACGAGCCGCCGTAGACGGTCGCGAGCAGGTAGCTGGTGTACGCCTGGGTGGTCGGCAGCACCGGTTCGGCGGCGGCCTCGTCGGCGGTCGAGCCGAAGGCGCCCAGGAACTCCGCGTGCATGCCCTGCTCGGCGGCGAGCGCGCCGATCGCGTCGTCGGCGAAGGCCCGCACCTCGGCCTCGCCCGGCGCCTTGGCGGCGCAGACGGCCAGCGCCCGCGCGTAGTCGCGCAGGTAGTGCGAGTCCTGGACGACGAAGTGGCGGAACGCCGCGCGCGGCAGCGTCCCGTCGGTCAGGCCGGCCAGGAACGGGTGGTCGAGGATCGCGGCGTAGACCGGCTCGATCGCGGCCCACAGTTCCTCGGTCAGCGTCGGCGCCGCGGGCGGGTTCTGGGTCTGGGTCATGGCCCCGACCCTACGTCGGCCGCCTGCACCGCTCGGCGGGCCGGTTCCGGGCGCGCGGTTCAGGCCTCGGGCGGCGAGAAGACGACCAGCACCCGCAGTTCCTCGGTGATGTGGTGGAACCGGTGCGGCACCCCGGCCGGCACATACGCGACGGTGCCCCGGCCGACCGTGGTGGTCTCGTCGCCGATGGTCAGATAGGCCCGGCCGCTGATCACCTGGTAGATCTCGTCCTGCTCGTGCGCGCTCTGGGTGTCGGTGTCGCCGGGGCCGAGCGCGTACAGGCCGGCCGACATGTGGCGCTCCTTGAGGAACCGCAGGTACGCACCGTCGTTGGCGGCCCGCTCCGCGTCCAGCTCGTCCAGCCGGAAGACCTTCATCGCTCTCGCTCCCCTCGCACTGCCACCCCGCATTCAACACCCTGCCGGACAACATCCACCCGCGGGCGCTTCCGCCGACCGTCCGGGCCTGCGACGATGCGGGCCATGAAGCACTTCGTCCTCAAGACCCTCATCAACGCGGCGGCCATCTGGGTGGCGGCCTGGCTGGTCAACGGAATCACCCTGTCGAGCGGCGACTTCCAGCACAAGGCGCTCACCGTGGTACTGGTCGCCCTGGTCTTCGGGGTGGTGAACTGGCTGGTCAAGCCGCTGGTGAAGCTCTTCTCGTTCCCGCTCTTCATCCTCACGCTCGGCCTGATCACCTTCGTGGTCAACGCGCTGATGCTCTGGCTGACCTCCTTCGCCTCGGACCGGCTGCAGCTGGACTTCCACGTCGAGGGCTTCCTGCCGGCGCTCTTCGGCGCACTGATCATCAGCCTGGTCTCCTGGGGCCTGCACCTGGCCCTCGGCGACGACTAGGCCTGGCCGGGGCCTGGCCGAACCGACGGACCGGCCAGGTCAGCCCGGGTTGCCGCAGCCGCGGCTGAGGATCACGGCGAGCTGCGCCTCCAGCGCGCCCGCCGCGCACTCCCGGCCCACCGGCACCAGCCGGTCGGCCCGGGCCAGGAAGGCGAGCAGTGGCGGTGCGGCCGCGCGCAGCAGCGCGCCGCCCTCCGGCGCGCGCAGCCGCAGGTAGATCTCCGACGCCTCCGAGTCCGCCGGGTAGACCCGCACGTCGCCCTCGCCGCTCGGGGCACTGATCCCGTCGAGCAGCAGCTGCCGGGCGAAGACCCAGCGGACCGGCGCGTCCCCGGGCAGGTGGAAGGTCAGCCGGACCGCGTACGGATCGGCCGGGTCGTACTCCAGATCGGCCACCAGAGCGGCGGCGAGTTCGGGGGAGAGCACCAGACTCATCGCCATCCGGCCCCTGAGTGTGCTGAGCATGCCGGAACCCGGCCTTCCTCTTCGTCCGTCTGTACGAGTTTCGGCTCCGGCGCAGCGCGGGAGACTCCCGCACAACGCCTGGTCCGGGCCGACCGGACCTTCCGGAGGTGACCGCGGTGCCGTCCGCCCTGTCCCCCACGACCACCACACCGACCACAGCGACCACCACGCCGGGCGCACCCGGCGCTCCGGCCGCCCCGAGCGCGCGGGTCGCGCCGGTCGCGCCGACCCCGCACCCGCGCCCGGTGGTGAAGCGCACCGCGCGCGCCATCCTGCTCGACCTGCCCGCCGACGACCCGCACGCCCGGGCCGAGCTGGTCGTCATCAAACGCACCCGCCCCGGCGCCAACCCGTACTGGATCACGCCCGGCGGCGGCGTCGAGCCGAGCGACCGCACGGTGACCGACGCGCTGCACCGCGAGGTGGACGAGGAGCTCGGCGGCAAGGTGGTCGATGTGGTGCCGGCCTTCGTCGACACCGTCGCGCACGCGCACCACGAGGACGGCACGCTGCTCCACCCGCACGGGGTCAAGGTGCAGCACTTCTTCGTCTGCCGGCTCGCCTCGCTGGACCCCGGGCGCCGGCACGGCCCCGAGGTGGACGAGCCGCGAGGCGAGTACGAGATCGTCCGGCTGCCGTTCACCCGCGAGGGCGTGACCGCGGTGAACCTGGTGCCGCCCACCCTGCGCGCCTACCTGGCCGCCAACATCGAGGGCGTCCGCGCACTGCTCGCGCCCGACCTCGGCTGACCCGCCCCGGGCTGACCCCACCCGGCCCGACCCGACCGACCGCGCCCGCCGGGCCTCATCCGGCGTCCGGCAGGTCGTGGTGGATGTCCTCGGCGCGCACGCCGGAACGGGCCAGCGCGCCGGCGGCCCGGCGCACCATCGCGGCCGGGCCGCTCAGGTACGCCCGGTGACCGTCCCACGGGCCGAGCTGGGTGACCACGTCGGAGAGCAGCCCTGGCAGCACCGCCCCCGGCTGCACCCTCTCCTGGGACACCACCGGCCGCACCGAGAGCCACGGGTGCCGCTGCGCCAGCTGCTGCAGGGCCGGCAGCTCGTAGAGGTCGGCGCGCTGCCGGGCGCCGTAGAAGACCTGCATCCGGCGGCCGCCCGCGCCGTGCGCGGCCACCTCCTCGGCCAGCGCGGCGATCGGCGCGATCCCGGTGCCGCCGCCGAGGCAGAGCAGATCCGCCGGGTCCGTGTGGTCGGCCACCATGCTGCCGGCCGCCGGACCGAGCCGCAGCACGTCGCCGGGCCGGGCCCGGCGGACCAGCGCGCTGCTCACCCAGCCGGTCTGCAGGGCCCTGACGTGGAAGGTCAGCAGGCCGTCGGGCCGGGGCGCGGTGGCGAACGAGAAGTGCCGCCAGACCCGCGGCCACCAGGGCGTCTCCAGCGTGGCGTACTGGCCGGCCCGGTACGGGTACCGCTGGTCCGGGCGGACGGTGATCACCGCGACGTCCCGCCCGTAGACCTGGTGCGAGACCACCTCGGCCTGCCACCAGGGCGGCGAGGTGCGGGCCGCGCCCTCGGCCGCGCCGATCATGATCGACGAGATCAGCCCGTACGCGCGGCGCCAGGCCAGCTCGGTCTCGGCGTCCCAGCGGCTGCCCGCGTACCTGGCGAGCGCGGCCAGCAGGCACTCGCCGACCGGCCCGTAGTGACCGGCCAGCGTGCCGTACTTGCGGTGGCCCTGGCCCAGCCGGGTCAGGTACTCGGTCAGTCCGGCGGGGTCGTCGGCGCTGCGCGCGGCCAGCAGCAGCGCGCGGAAGAGCCGGTCGCGCTGGACGTCCATGGCGGCCGGGAAGAGCGAGCGGATCTCCGGGTGGTGCAGGAAGATCAGCGCGTAGAAGTGCGCGGTGGCGCGGTCGGCGACCGGTTCGACCACCGCCAGGGTGGCCCGGATCAGCTCGATGTCACGCGCGGTCGGCGCCTCGGCGGCGGCCGCCGGAGCGGCGGACGGGGCGGGCGGCGGACCGGCCGGTGACAGCTGACCGAGCGGGCCGGGGTGCCCGCCGAGCGTCTCGGTGGCCCATGCCTGGCTCCACTGGTCGCCGGGGCCGGCCCAGTTGAGGCCGGGCGCCCAGCGGAAGAGCGGCTCGATGGCCGGCGATCCGGTGGCCCGGTGCTCGGGCAGGTGCTCGGGCCGGCGCACCGGGAGCTGCTCGGGGACGGGCTGCCCGCTCGCCGGCCGCTCGATGACGGGGTGCTCGATGACGGGGTACTCGACGGCCGGGGGATCCGGGACGGCGGGAGCCACCAGAGCCGCCGGGATCGACGGCGGTTCGGTCGGCATCGGGGGCACCACCGGCGCTTCGGGCCGGCCGGCCATCCCCGGCACGGCGGCCGCTGCGGCCGAGCCACGCCCGGAGCGGACCAGCAGCGCGGGGAGCGACTTCATCACAGCCTGACGGGTACTCAAGAGAATCGTTTCGCCTCCGGTCGTCCCTGCAACGCCTTCAGCAGACTCGCACGCCCAAACAGCTCATCCGACAAATCCCGCATATGCCGGACGGACGCCGCCGTCACACGCTAAGCTCATCTGCTTTGCGCACGACGACGGCGTCCGCCGTTGCCTGTTTTCAGATATGACGACAGGTCAGAGCTGCCGCACCAACGTCCCCGGCCGCTCCAGGCAGTCCGCGACGAACCGCAGGAACCCGCCCGCGGTGCCGCCGTCACAGACCCGGTGGTCGAAGGTGAACGACAGCTGGGTGACCTGACGGACCGCCAGCTCGCCCTCGTGCACCCACGGCTTGGCCACGATCCGGCCGACCCCGAGCATCGCCGCCTCCGGGTGGTTGAGGATCGGCGTCGAGCCGTCCACCCCGAAGACACCGTAGTTGTTCAACGTGAAGGTGCCACCGGTCAGTTCGGCCGGCTTGAGGGTGCCCGCCCGGGCGGCGGCGGTCAGCCGGGCCAGCTCGGCCCCAAGCTGCTCGGTGGAGAGCAGCTGCGCGTCCCGGACCACCGGGACCACCAGCCCGCGGTCACTCTGCGCCGCGAACCCCAGGTGCACCGCGGCGTGCCGGCGCAGCGCGGCGGGTGCGCCGTTCGCATCCAGGTCGACGCTCGCGTTGAGCTCGGGATGCCGGGCCAGCGCGGCCACGCTGATCCGGGCCAGCAGCGCGAGCAGCGAGACCTTGGGACCGTCCGCCTGGTTCATCTGCGCCCGCAGCGCGAGCAGTTCGGTGGCATCGGCGTCCACCCAGCAGGTGGCGGCGGGGATCTCGTGGTGGCTGCGGGTCAACTTCTCGGCCACTGTGCGGCGCAGACCGCGCAGCGGGACGACCTCGTCGCCCGCCGCCACGACCGGCACGGGCACCGGCACCGCGACGGGTGCGGGAGCGGGAGCGGCCGCCGTCTGGATCGCCCGCTCCACGTCGGCCCGCATGATCAGGCCGTCGGGGCCGCTGCCGGTCAGCGCCGCCAGCTCCACCCCGTGGTCCCGGGCCAGCCGGCGGACCAGCGGCGAGATCACGGCCACGACCGCCGCAGCGGCGACCGGAACAGCGACCGGCACGGCCACGGGAGCCACCGGAGCGACAGGCGCGGCAGGCACGACGGGCGCGGCCGGAGCCACGACGGACGCCGCGCCCACCCGGCGCCGTCGCGAGCCCTTCGCACCCTCGGCGACCCCGTACCCGACCAGCGGGCGCTCGTTCTGCACCGGAGCGTCCGGCACGACCGTCCCCGGCTCCGGCGCGACCGCGACCGTCACCAGCGGCTGTCCGACCGCCCGTTCCTCGCCCACCTCGCCGAACCGCGCGGTGACCACCCCGCCGTACGGGCAGGGCACCTCCACCATCGCCTTGGCAGTCTCCACCTCCACCACCGGCTGGTCGACGGCGATCACGTCACCGACCTCGACCAGCCAGCGCACCACCTCGGCCCCGGTCAGGCCCTCGCCCAGGTCGGGCAGCGTGAACTCGCGCACGATCGGCATCACGCTCACTCCTCCCACTGGAGCTGCGAGACCGCGTCCAGGATCCGGTCCACCCCGGGCAGGTGGTGGTGCTCCAGCATCGGCGGCGGGAACGGGATGTCGAACCCGGTCACCCGCTTCACCGGTGCGGCCAGGTGGTGGAAGCACCGCTCCGTGACGCGAGCGGCGATCTCCGCGCCGACCCCGCCGAAGCCGGTGGACTCGTGCACCACGACCGCGCGGCCGACCGAGCGGACCACCTCGCAGACCGTCGCGTCGTCGAACGGCACCAGGCTGCGCAGGTCCAGCACCGCGAGGTCCCAGCCCTCGCTCTTCGCCGCCTCGGCCGCCTCCAGGCAGACCGGCAGCGAGGGGCCGTACGTGATCAGCACCGCCGAGCGCCCCGGACGGCGCAGCACAGCCCGGCCGATCGGCTCGACGCCGGCCGCGGTGTCCAGCTCGGCCTTGGACCAGTAGAGCCGCTTCGGCTCCAGGAAGACCACCGGGTCGTCGGAGGCGATCGACTCGCGCAGCAGCCCGTACGCGTCGGCCACCGTGGCCGGGGTGACCACGTGCAGGCCGGGGGTGTTCGCGTAGTACGCCTCGGAGGAGTCGCTGTGGTGCTCGACCCCGCCGATCCCGCCGCCGTACGGCACCCGCACGGTGATCGGCAGCGCCATCTTCCCTGCCGTCCGGTTGCGCATCTTGGCGACGTGCGAGACGAGTTGCTCCATCGCCGGGTAGGCGAACGCGTCGAACTGCATCTCGACGACCGGGCGCAGCCCGTACATCGCCATGCCGACCGCGGTGCCCAGGATCCCGGCCTCGGCGAGCGGGGTGTCCAGGCAGCGGTCCGCGCCGAACTCGGCGGTCAGGCCGTCGGTGATCCGGAAGACGCCGCCGAGCGAGCCGACGTCCTCGCCCAGCAGGTGCACCGCCGGGTCCTCGCGCATCGCGTCGCGCAGCGCCGCGTTCAGCGCCTGCGCCATCGTCGACGTACGCGTCGACGCACCAGCCGTTGCCACAGCGCTCACCGATTCTCCTCCGCAGCCAGCTCGGCTGCCAACTGCTCTGCCTGCTCCCGGAGTTGCGGGGTCGGCTCGGCGTAGACATGGGCAAAGAGGGAGGCCGGGTCGAGCACCGGCTCGGCGTGGAACTCGGCCCGCATCCGGGCCGCCAGCGCCTCGGCCTCGTCGGTCGCCTGCGCCGCCACCGCGTCGTCCAGCAGGCCGAGCCCGCGCAACTCGCGCTCCAGCAGCAGGATCGGGTCGTGCTGCTGCCAGGCCGCGACCTCGTCCGCCACCCGGTAGCGGGTCGCGTCGTCGGCGTTGGTGTGCGCGTCCACCCGGTAGGTGAGCGCCTCGATCAGGGTCGGGCCGCCGCCGCTGCGGGCCCGCTCGACGGCCTCGGAGAGCACCGCGTGCACGGCCGGCGCGTCGTTGCCGTCCACCAGCCGGCCCGGCATGCCGTAGCCGACCGCCTTGTGCGCCAGGCTCGGCGCGGCGGACTGCCGGGTGAGCGGCACCGAGATCGCGTAGCCGTTGTTCTGCACCAGGAAGACCACCGGCGCCTTCAGCACCGCGGCGAAGTTCAGCGCCTCGTGGAAGTCGCCCTCGGAGGTGCCGCCGTCGCCCAGCATGGCCAGCGCCACCACCTGCTCGCCGCGCAGCCGGGCGGCGTGCGCGAGGCCGACCGCGTGCGGGGCCTGGGTGGCGAGCGGGGTGCAGAGCGGGGCGGTGCGGGTGGCCAGCGGGTCGTAGCCGGTGTGCGCGTTGCCGCGCAGCAGCGTGAGCGCCTCCAGCGGGTCCACCCCGCGGCCGACCACGGCGAGCGTGTCGCGGTAGCTCGGGAAGAGCCAGTCCCGCTCGGCGAGCACCGTGCCGACGGCGACCTGGCAGGCCTCCTGGCCGGTGGAGGACGGGTAGACGGCGAGCCGGCCCTGCTTGGTGAGGGTGGTCGCCTGCTGGTTGTAGCGGCGGCCGACGACGAGTCGGCGGTAGAGCTCCAGCAGCAGGGCCGGGTCGTACTTCTCCAGCTCGGGGGTGCCGAGTACGCGGACCGGAGTCGAGTCCGGCAGGAGGGGCGCGGGGTCGGTCCGGAGCTCGGTCGCTCCGGGCAGCCAGCCTGGGACCGGCGCGGTGGGCCGGTGGTCGAGGACGGTCATCGGGCACCTCCAAGGGGTGGGGAGGGCGGGCGCTGTGGGGGCCAGCGGGACTGCCTACGGGACTGCCTGAGGGGATTGCCTCCCAACCGATTGTTCGGTTGTCTATTCATTGTGGCCACAGTCACGTGAAGGTGCTGGACAATCGGTCGTCAGAGCGGTCGAGTGGAAGCAGCACGTCCATCTTGGGAGGCTCGGGGGACATGGGCACTGAACAAATGGCCGGACATGGCATGACCCCGGCGCAGCCGGCATCGCAGTCCACGGCGCAGTCGGGGTCACCGTCGGCACCGCAGCCGGCCTCGCTGTCGGCCGGTCCGAGCCAGAGCCCCGAGCGCGGCCTGGACCGGGTCGACCGGTCGATCCTGCGGCTGCTCCAGCAGGACGGCCGGGCCTCGGTCCGCTCGGTCGCCGAGCGGGTGCACGTGTCGCGGGCCAACGCCTACGCCCGGATCGCCCGGATGATGGAGGACGGGGTGATCCGCGGCTTCACCGCCCGGATCGACCACGAGCGGGCCGGGCAGAGCGCCTCGGCCTACGTCACCCTGAAGATCGTGCAGAACTCCTGGCGGACCGTGCGCGAGCAGCTGCTCGACCTGCCAGGCGTCGCGCACATCGCGCTGGTCGGCGGCGAGTTCGACGTGCTGATGCTGGTGCACACGGCCGACAACCGGGCGCTGCGCGAGCTGGTGCTGGGCAGCATCCAGAGCATCCCGCAGGTGCTGGCGACCCAGACGCTGCTCGTCTTCGAGGAGACCGACCGGGTACCGCCCGCCTGAGCCGCCCGGCCCGGCCCACCCGGATGTCCGCGGTCGATCGCCGCGCAGCGGTCGATCAGACGCACCGGCCGATCAGACGCACCGGCCGATCAGGCGCAGCGGCCGATCAGGCGCGCAGCCCGTCGAAGGCGAGCCGGACCACCGCGTCCGGCACCCCGTCGGCCCCGGCGGCGCCCGGGCGGTACCACTCCACGATCGAGTTGATCATGCCGAACAGCAGCCGGGTAGCCAGCCGCGGCTCCACCTCACCGCGCAGCTCACCGGCCGCGACGGCCTCCCGGACCAGCTCGGCGACCCGGTGGTCGAAGTCCCGCCGGCGCTCCAGCGCCCACAGCTCGGTCCCGGTGTTGCCGCGCACCCGCAGCAGCAGCGTGACGTACGGCAGCTCGTCGAGCAGCACCTCGGTGGTCCGCCGCACCACGTGCTCCAGCCGGTCCACCGGCCGGCCCTCGACCGCGGCCGGCTCGTCCAGGATCCCGAACAGCCCGTCCAGCGCCCGGCCCACCGCGAGCCGCAGCAGCTCCTCCTTGCCGCGCACGTGGTGGTAGATCGAGGACTTGGAGATCCCGGCGGCCCGCGACAGGTCCTCCATCGAGGTGCCGTCGTAGCCGCGCTCGTTGAAGACCTGCACGGTCACCGCGAGCAGCGAGTCGACGGTGTAGGTGGTGCGGATCGGTGAGTCGGCCATGCCTCTGAGTATCCCCGTAGCCACCGCCGTCCCGAACGCCGCCCCCGCCCGCCGAGGACCCACCACAGGACCCGCCGCAGCACCCACCGCGGAACCTCTATCGCCCCGACCGATCGTTCGGTTACGCTGTGGTACGTCACCCAGTCCTCCCTTACCGAGGAGCGCCGAATGGCCGCCGTCGACGAACTGATCGAGCGTCACCAGAGCACCCTTGACCAAGCCCTGGCCGCCATCGCCACCCGGGACTACTGGACGCCGTACCCGGAGTTCCCCAAGGCGTACGGCGAGAGCGGGCCGGCCGACGGCCTGGCCGCCTTCGAGGCGCTCAAGGGCGCCCCGTTCGCCCTGCCCGGCCAGCCGACCAGCGGCGAGCTCGCCGGCACCGAGGTCTCCCCGTACGGCCCTGAGCTGGGCATCTCCTACCCGCGCAGCGAGCCGGCCGCGCTGCTGGCCGCCGCCAAGGAGGCCGCCGGCTCCTGGGCCGCCGCCGGCCCGGCCGCGCGCGCCGCGGTCTGCCTGGAGATCCTGGCCCGGATCAACGCCCGCTCGCACGAGATGGCCCAGGCCGTCATGCACACCACCGGCCAGGCCTACGGGATGGCCTTCCAGGCCGGCGGCCCGCACGCGCAGGACCGCGGCCTGGAGGCGGTGGCCTACGCCTACGCCGAGCAGACCAAGCTGCCCGCGACCGCGCCCTGGACCAAGCCGCAGGGCAAGCGCGACCCGCTGGTGCTGAGCAAGGAGTCGATCGTGGTGCCGCGCGGCACCGCCCTGGTGGTCGGCTGCAACACCTTCCCGACCTGGAACGGCTACCCCGGCCTGTTCGCCTCGCTGGCCACCGGCAACCCGGTGATCGTCAAGCCGCACCCGCGCGCCGTGCTGCCGCTCGCGCTGACCGTGCGGATCGCCCGCGAGGTGCTCACCGAGGCCGGCTTCGACGCGAACGTCGTCACGCTGGCCGCCGAGCGCGACCGCGAGGGCGTCGCCAAGGTGCTGGCCGAGCACCCGGACGTGCGGATCATCGACTACACCGGTGGCGCCGCGTTCGGCAACTGGCTGGAGGAGAACGCCCGGCAGGCCCTGGTCTACACCGAGAAGTCCGGCGTCAACGCCGTGGTCATCGACTCCACCGACGACTACAAGGGGATGCTGAACAACCTCGCCTTCGCGCTCTCGCTCTACACCGGCCAGATGTGCACCACCCCGCAGAACGTGCTGATCCCGCGCACCGGCGTGGAGACCGACCAGGGCCTGAAGTCCTACGACGAGGTGGTCGCCGACCTGGCCCGCTCGATCGAGGGCCTGCTCTCCGACGACGCCCGCGCCGCCGCGATCCTCGGCGCCGTGGTCAACCCGGACGTGCTGCAGCGCAGCGCGGCCGCGGCCGGCGGCGAGTACGGCGACCTGGCGCTCGCGCCGCGGGTGGTGGAGTCGCCCGAGTTCCCCGGCGCCACGATCCGCACGCCCGCGCTGGTCAAGGTCGAGGCGCACAAGCCGGACGACCGTGCGGTCTTCCTCACCGAGTGCTTCGGCCCGGTCTACTTCGCGGTCGCGGTGGACTCCACGGCAGACGCGGTCAAGCTGCTCCGGGAGAGCGTCGCCGAGCACGGCGCGATGACCGCGACCGGCTACACCACCGTGCCCGAGGTGGAGCAGGAGCTGGTCCGCGCCTGCCTGGACAGCGGGGTCTCGCTCTCGCTGAACCTGACCGGCGGCGTCTACCCGAACCAGACCTCGGCCTTCTCCGACCTGCACGGCACCGGCGCCAACCCGGCCGCCAACTCCGCCTACACCGACGCCGCGTTCGTCGCGAGCCGGTTCCGCGTGGTCCAGGTGCGCCGTCCGGCCTGATCCTCCGTCACCGCCCGACGCGACGTCGGGCCCATGAATCGCGGTCCGCCCGGCTCGAGGAACCCCACTCGCCGGGCGGACCGTCGCATTCCCGTTCGACGCGCACATGCCCCCATCGTGTGAACCGGATTCCCAGCGCCCGACCCGCCCGCGATGATGGGTATCCAGGAGGGAGCCGCGTTCCGCTCCGCTCCTGCGCGGCAACCGAGGAACCGGGAGAGGCAGATGACCGACCAGGTGACCGAATCCGATGTGGTGATCGTCGGCGCCGGCCCGACCGGCCTGCTGATGGCGGGCGATCTGGCCTCGGCGGGGCTGCGGGTGACCGTGCTGGAGAAGCGCGCCACGGAGTGCAACCTGACCCGGGCCTTCGCCGTGCACGCCCGCACCCTGGAGCAGTTGGACGCCCGCGGGCTCGCCGACGAGCTGATCACCACCGGCGCCGCGGTCGGCGAACTGCGGCTGTTCGGGCGGCTGCGGATCGACCTGACCCGGCTGCCCACCCGGTTCCCGTTCGTGCTGATCACCCCGCAGTCACACACCGAACGACTGCTGCACGAGCGCGCGGTGAAGGCCGGCGCGCTGCTGCTGCGCGACCACCGGCTGACCGGCCTGCGCCAGGACGCCGACGGCGTCACGCTGGAGGCGACCACCGCCCAGGGCCCCGCGGTCTTCCGGGCGCGCTACGCGGTCGCCACCGACGGGGTGCACAGCACCGTCCGCGAACTGCTCGGCATCCCGTTCCCGGGCGCGTCGGTGGTCAGCTCGGTGCTGCTCGCCGACGTCCGGCTGGAGCGGGCGCCGCAGGACGTGCTGACCGCGGCCGCGACCGCCGACGGCTTCTGCTTCATGGCCCCCTTCGGCGACGGCTGGTACCGCCTGATCGCCTGGGACCGGACCCGGCAGCTGCCGGACGACGCCCCGGTCGAACTGACCGAGATCGCCGACATCGCGCGGCGCACCCTGGGCGTCGACTACGGCCTGTACGAGGCCCGTTGGATGTCCCGGTTCCACAGCGACGAGCGCCAGGTGCCGCGCTACCGGGACGACCGGGTGCTGCTCGCCGGGGACGCCGCGCACTGCCACTCGCCGGCCGGCGGCCAGGGCATGAACACCGGCCTGCAGGACGCCGCCAACCTGAGCTGGAAGCTCGCCGCCGTGCTGAACGGCCACGCACCCGCCGCCCTGCTGGACAGCTACCAGGAGGAGCGGCACCCGGTCGGCCGGCAGGTGGTGCGCTTCTCCGGCGCGCTGCTGCGGCTCGCGCTGGCCCGGACCTCGGCGCTGCGCGCCGCCCGCACGGTGCTCGGCACGGTGGCCCACTCCGCGCAGCCGCTGATCGGCGAGGCCGCCCGGGTCGTCTCCGGCATCGGCTTCGGCTACCCGGCGCCGCGCGGCTCGCACCCGCTGGCCGGGCGCCGGGTGCCGGATCTGCGGCTCGCGGTGGACCGCCCCGGCGCCCCGGGCCGGCTCTACGAGGCCCTGCGCTCCGGGAAGTTCGTCCTGGTCAGCACCGACGAGCGGGCGCCGGGCGCACCGTTCAGCGGTCTGGAGCCGGCCGTCGCCGAGCCCTGGGCCGACCGGCTGGTGCTCGCCGCGCCGGCCGACCCGCACGGCAAGCTGCGCTCCACCGTGCTGCTGGTCCGCCCGGACGGCTACGCGGCCTGGGCGGCCGCCGACCCGAGCCGCGGCGAGCTGCGCACGGCGCTGACCGAGTGGCTCGGCACGCCGGGCGACGACAGGCCCTCGGACCCGTCCGAGCGGAGCTGACGCCTGCTCACACCAACCCCGGCCGGCGCCCCCGGGCCCGGACTCCCGCCACGGGAGTCCGGGCCCGTTTTATTCACTGTATGAAATAACCTCCATTCAGTTCACAATCCGGGCATTCACACTTGACTGTTATTTGGCTCCCCATTACCTGAACTTGGGTCAATTCCCAGGAAATTTCTGGGAACGTTCACCCAAGCGTTTTCGACCCCGGAACGCTTGAGCCCTTACCGGTCCCCTGGCCGGTCGGAGGAGGAGCCCGTGCGTCCCCGCCCCCTCGCCCTCGCAGCCGCGATAGCCCTGCTGCCGCTCACCGTCGCCTCGATGGGTGTGACCGCTGCCCAGGCCGCGACCCCGAACGTCTCGGCGCCGCGCGTCTCGCTGCCGAGCACGGTCACCCCCGCGGTCGCCCACTCGGAGAAGAAGGGCGACGTCCCCGCCGCCCAGCAGCTCTCGGTGGCCGTCGGCCTCAAGCTGCGCAACGCCGCCGAGCTGGACCAGTTCCTGGCCGACGTCGCCAACCCGAAGTCGCCGCTGTACGGGCACTACCTGACGCCCGCCCAGTTCACCGACCGGTTCGCGCCGACCCAGGCCGATGTCGCGCACGTCGTCGCCTACCTGAAGCAGCACGGCCTGACCACCTCGGTGAGCGCCAACCGCCAGGTGATCGACGTCCAGGGCAGCTCGGACCAGATCTCCGCCGCGTTCGGCACGCACGAGAGCGCCTACTTCGACGCCGACCAGCAGAAGAACTTCTTCGCGAACGACAACGCGGCCTCGCTGCCGGCCGACATCGCCAACCTGGTGGTGGGCCTGGGCGGTCTGAGCGACCACACGGTGCGCACCACCCACCTCGCGAAGCCGAACACCACCCCGAACGCCACCCCGCAGGGTTACGGCCCGGGCCAGTACGACGGCGCCTACAACCTCAACAAGGTCGGCACGGACGGCACCGGCGTGAAGGTCGCGCTCTGGGAGTTCGACGGCTACAGCTCCACCAACCTCACCACGTACGACAAGCAGTACGGTCTGACCGGCCCGGCCGTCAGCACCGTCTCGGTGGACGGCGCCAACTACAACAGCAAGCCGGGCCAGGGCCAGGGCGAGGTCGAGCTGGACAGCGAGATCGTCCGCGGCGTCGCGCCCAAGGCGCAGCAGCTCGTCTACGAGGCCCCGAACACCGACCAGGGCGAGATCGACATGGCCGCCAAGATCGTGGCGGACAACCAGGCCTCGGTCATCTCGATCTCCTGGGGCTCCTGCGAGCCCGACACCGTCGCCTCGGTGATGAACACGGTCGCGAACTCGATGAAGCAGGCCGCCGCCCAGGGCATCTCGGCCTTCTCGGCCTCCGGTGACGACGGCTCGCGCGACTGCACCCGCTCGACCAGCGGCGCGAACGTCCAGGCGGTCGACTACCCGGCCTCCGACCCGAACGTGACCGGCGTCGGTGGCACCAACCTCCAGGTCTCCGGCAACGGCTACTCCTCGGAGAGCGCCTGGAGCACCGCCGGCGGTGGCGTCTCCACCCAGTTCGCCAAGCCGAGCTGGCAGACCGGCACCGGCGTCTCGGGCTCGATGCGCACGGTTCCCGACGTCTCCTCGAACGCCGACCCGAACAGCGGCTTCGCGATCTACACCCAGGGCACCAGCTCCGCCGGCTGGCAGGTCTACGGTGGCACCAGCGCCGCCGCCCCGCTCTGGTCCGGCTACGCCGCGCTCTTCAACCAGAAGGCCGCCGCCGCCACCAAGCCGAACCTCGGCCAGGCCAACCCGGCGCTCTACCAGGTCGCGAACAGCGCGAGCTACTCCAGCGCGTTCCACGACGTGACCACCGGCGCCAACCAGGACTTCAACGCCGGCACCGGCTACGACCAGGTCACCGGCTGGGGCTCCCCGGTCGCCGACGCGCTGACCACCGCGCTGCTCGGCGGCGGCGGCAGCACCACGCCCGGCAACACCGTCGCGGTCACCAACCCCGGCGCCCAGAAGGCCACCGTCAACGCCGCCGTCTCGCTCCAGCTGGCCGGCACCGACTCCGCCACCGGCCAGACGCTGAGCTACTCGGCCACCGGCCTGCCGGCCGGCCTGTCGATCTCCACCAGCGGCCTGATCTCCGGCACCCCGACCGCGGCCGGCACCTCCTCGGTGACCGTCACCGCCACGGACTCGACCGGCGCCACCGGCAGCACCACCTTCACCCTCACGGTGGCGGCCGCCAGCTCCTGCACCCCGGCCCAGCTGCTCGGCAACGGCGACTTCGAGACCGGCTCGGCCGCTCCGTGGACCGCCTCCTCCGGCGTCATCAACGGCGACACCGGCTCCGAGCCGGCCCACTCGGGCAACTACGACGCCTGGCTGGACGGCTACGGCGGCTCGCACACCGACAAGCTCTCGCAGACCGTCACCATCCCGGCCGGCTGCTCCGCGAGCTTCAGCTTCTGGCTGCACGTGGACACCGCCAAGACCAGCAGCACCGCGGCCGACAAGCTCACCGTCGCGGCCAACGGCAAGACCCTGACCACGTTCTCGAACCTGGACGCGGCCGACGGCTACGTGCAGCACACGATCGACCTGTCCGCCTACGCCGGCCAGACGGTCACGCTGCAGTTCACCGGTGTGGAGAACTCCTCCTCGGCGCAGACCAGCTTCGTCCTCGACGACGCGGCCGTGAACGTCAGCTGACGATCCATCTGACGTTGTGCACTCGTTGTACGCCTGGGACTGAGCGTCATTATCCGGTAGCGCACCGACACCGAAATCCGAGAAATCCCAGGTAGTGAGACATCCCGCCGGTATCGGGCCCGTGCCCGATACCGGCGGGATTGTTGCATTCTCGTTTCGTGCGTTTGCAGATCCGGACAAGTCACGTGAAAGTAATTTGTCGTGACCACTGTCATACCCCCCGCCAGATGACGTAGCCTCTGCTCCGTGCGTAAGGTTCCTCCAGTTCGCTGATGCCCCCCACACCGCATCAGACGAACCGGTCCCGCCGAAATCGGCAGGTGGGGAAGGTTTATCCGCATGGGCTCGCAATACCCGCAGAACGCCGGACATCTCCGGTTGGTCGAGCATCAACCGGCGACTTCGGTGGTGCTCCGTACCCAACCGGTCGAAACGGCAACCGTTCGACCATCCCTTCCATCAGTCTGTCCCGACACCGCCGCCGCAGTCGGTGTCGCCCTCACGTCCGCCACCGGTTTCGCCGAGACCCTGCACCAGGCGATCGAGGCCAGCGGCCTCAGTCTCGACCGGATCCGCACCGAACTCGCCCGACAGGGCATCAGAGTCAGTGTGACAACGCTGAGTTACTGGCGGCGCGGGCGCAGTCAGCCCGAGCGGGCCTCCTCGGTGCGCGCCGTCGCGCTGCTGGAGGAGCTGCTGGTGCTGCCCGGCGGCGCGCTCTCCAGCCTGCTCGGCCCGCCACGGCCGCGTGGCCGCTGGGTGGCCAACGCCGTCCCGGACAGCCCCGACAGCCTGCCGCTGGCCGAGATCTGGCCGGAGGAGCAGCGGATCGCCGACGTCTTCGAGGAGCTGGACGCACCGCCGATCGGCGAGCTCGAACGGCTCAGCATCCACGACGCCTACTACGTGGACGGGCAGCGGCGCGGCCGGATGTTGAGGATGCGTCAGGTGGTCCGGGCCACGGTCGGCGGCGTCTCGCGCTGCCTGGTCGTGCACAAGGCCGACGACGGCACGGACGGCTGCCCGGAGATCACCTCGGTCCGGCACGCCCGGCTCGGCCGGGTCCGCCGGCGTCCCGAGATCGGCCTGCTGGTCGCCGAGCTGCTGCTGGACCGGCCGCTCGGCCAGGGCGACTCGACGGTCTTCGAGTACGAGGTGGAGATCCCGCCGGGCGGCCCGACCACGGTCTACGGGCGCCGCTTCGCCGTGCCGGTCCGCGAGTACGTGCTGCAGGTGCACTTCGAGCCGACGGCCGTCCCCGCGCACTGCGAGCGCTACGAGCGCGACCCCGGCGCGGAGACCGACCGGGTCAGGCAGGGCGTCTGGATCGGCGCCTCGGCCAGCGCACACGTGCTGGTCACCGAGCAGCCGCCGGGGCAGACCGGCATCCGCTGGGAGTGGGACTAGGAGCGGGAGCAGGGACCACGGACTCGGCACTGCCCGGTCGGCCTTTCCGGACAGCACTGCCCACCAGGCAAGACGGCCGGCCGGGCGATCACGGTCGCGGCTAGGGTGCTCGGTAACCCTCGACCCCGGCTGGAGCTTCGTCATGTCCCGATCGCGACCACACCCCCTGCACGTCCTGCACGCCAGCGGTGTGGCGTGCGGCGCACTGCTCCTGCTGGTCTGGGTCGGCGTGCTGCTCGGCGAGCCGCTGCTGATCCCGCCGATCGCGGCCAGCGCCGCGCTGGTGTACGGAGCGCCCGGGCTGCCGATCTCGCAGCCGCGCAACGTGGTCGTCGGACAGCTGCTCTCGGCGGTGATCGGCTTTGCGGTGCTGGCCGTGACCGGGCGCACGCCCTGGGGCGCGGCGCTGGCCGCCGGGCTCGCGCTCGGCGCGATGCTGGTCACCCACCTGTCGCACTCCCCGGCCGCCGCGACGGCGCTGCTGGTGGTGCTGCAGGGCCCGCACGCGGTGACCTTCCTGCCGCTGCTGCTGCTCGCCACCGGGCTGCTGGTCGCGATCGGGGCGCTGGCCAGCCGGATCTTCCGCCAGCCGGTGCGCTACCCGGTCTCCTGGTGACAGGATCGGTCGGCAACGACTCGTAGGGGGACGCATGAGCGCGGGACACACGAACACGGTGGACAACGGCACGGTGGACAGCGGCACGGTGGAACTGCGGCCGATCGGCCACGTCAGCGGCGGCCGGATCGAGCCGGTCGACGACGACTGGGGCGGCGAGACGGCGGTGATCCGGCTCGACCCCGAGCAGTTCACCCCGCAGGCACTGCTCGGCCTGGACGCCTTCAGCCACCTGGAGGTGGTCTTCCACTTCCACCGGGTGCCGGAGGCGAAGATCGAGACCACCGCCCGGCGCCCGCGCGGCAACCCGGACTGGCCCGAGGTCGGCATCTTCGCCCAGCGCGGCAAGAACCGCCCGAACCGGCTGGGCGTCTCGCGCTGCCGGCTGCTCGCGGTGGACGGCCTGGACGTCCGGGTGCAGGGGCTGGACGCGGTGGACGGCACCCCGGTGCTCGACCTCAAGCCGTGGCTGGCCGAGTTCGGCCCGCTCGGCGAGACCGAGCAGCCGCAGTGGGCCACCGAGCTGATGCGGCAGTACTACTAGGCCGGTCCGGTACTACCAGGGCCTGTCCGGTCCCACCCGCCGTTTATGTGCCACCCACCTCTCATGTGAGGGTGGGGGCATGACTGACCACGATGCCCCCACCGAGGCGCTGCGTCGCTGGCGGGCGGCGGCCGAGCTGCCCGGGATGCTGCTGATCGACGGCTTCCACGCGCTCAAGCACACCCTGCGGTTCGGCGGCGAGGTCCGCCAGGTGCTCACCAGCGACCCGGCCGGCCTGGCGAAGCTGGCTGGCGAGCTCGCGCCGGACGTCGCGGCGGCCGTCACCACGGCCGCCGTCGAGGTCCCGGCCGCCGCGCTGCGCGAACTCCTCCCGCGCCCGCACCCGACCGGGGTCGCCGCGCTCGCGCTGCGACCGGATCCGCAGGACGTGCTGGCGCGGCTGCGCGCGCAGCCGCGGACGGCGCCGGTGGTGGTGCTGGACAACCCGCGCAACCTGGGCAACATCGGCGCGGTGGTGCGGCTCGCCGCCGGCTTCGGCGCCACCGGCGTGGTCACCACCGGCGACGTGGACCCGTGGCACCCGAACGTGGTCCGGGCCGGTGCCGGGCTGCACTTCGCGACCGCCGTCGCCCGGCTGGCGCCCGATCAGTTGCCGGCCGGCCCGATCTACGTGCTGGACCCGGAGGGCGCCGACATCCGCTCGGTACGGCTGCCGGACGACGCGCTGCTCGTCTTCGGCTCCGAGCGGCACGGCGTCTCGGCCGAGCTGCGGGACCGGGCCGACGCGCTGCTCGCGATCCCGATGCGACCGCAGGTCTCCAGCTTCAACCTGGCCACCTCGGTCGGCATGGGCCTGTTCCACTGGATGTCGCAGTCGGACGTCACCCCGCGCTGACCGAGCCGTCACCCGGTCGGCCCGGACAGCCCGGCTCAGCCGTCGCGCCGCGTCGGCTCCTCCGACCGGCCGGGCCTGGCCGGCCGCAGCGCCCGCTCCAGATCGCCGAGCGCCTCCAGCAACAACCGCGCACCGGAGCGGACCACGTCCAGCTGGTCGCCGGGCCGGTGCGCCAGCGCCAGCCCGGCGTCCTCCTCCAGCTGCTCCTCCCAGGCCGCGTGCACGGCGCGCAGCGGGCGGAAGTCGGCCGGCTGCCCGGTGATCACGGCGGCGCCGGCCGCCGCCGTCGCCTCGCCCAGCTGCCGGCCGAACTCCGCCGCGCCCGGCACCGGCTCGGCCTGACGGCCCGGCAGATGCGCCTCCATCAGCAGCGAGATCCGGGAGAACGATCCGAGCGCGACCCGGGCCCGCTCCAGCTGGCGGCGGCTCAGCTGCGGTGAGTGCACCGCGTGCCGCACCGGCTCGGCAGCCGCCCGGTCCATCGCCTGCAGGAACTCCGCGCGGGCCTCGCGCGAGTCCAGCAGCGCCTCGCGCACCTCCCGCGAGTCCCGCGAGTCCCGTGAGTCGTGCCCGGTCCGCGGCTCCCGGTCGGCCGGCCGGCCGTAGCCGATCAGCACGGCGGCGGCGTAGCGGCCGATCGCGGCGATCCACTCGGCGGTCCGCTCGGGCAGCCGGGCGGTCTCCCAGGTCGGGAAGAGCGCGTAGCCGAGCAGCGCGACGGCCCCGCCGAGCAGCGTCATCAGGATCCGCTCCCAGCCGGTCTCCAGCGCATGGCCGGGCACCAGGCCGAGCAGGAAGACGACGTAGGCCGAGACGCAGGTGGTGGTCACCGCGTAGCCGGTGCCGATCGTGAGGTAGGCGCCGCCGATGCAGAGCACCGCCAGCGCGCAGGCCACCCACTGCCCCGGCTGCAGCAGTTCGACCACCGCGGTCGCGATCACCACGCCGACCAGCGTGCCGGCCACCCGGGCGACGCCCCGGCTGAAGGTCTGGCCGAAGTCCGGGCGGATCACCATCGCGGCGGTCAGCGCGGCCCAGTAGCTGTGGTGCAGGCCGGTCAGCTTCGCCAGCAGGTACGCCGTGGTGACCACCCCGGCCAGCCGCACCGCGTGGTGCAGCACCGGCGAGTCGGCCCGCAGCTGGCGCTGCGCGGTGCGCAGCGCGATCGGCAGCATCCGGGCCAGGCCGGGCCGCACCAGCACGCCGCCCTGGCCGACCACCGGATTGCTCAGGGTGGACTCGCCGGACCGGTCGAGGTTGCCGGCCGCGTGCCCGAGCAGCACGGTCAGCCGGCGGGCGGCGCGCAGCGCGGCGCCGTGCAGCACCGGGCCGCCCGGCGCGACCAGCGCGGCGGGCGCCGAGGCCGGGTAGCTGATCGGATCACCGGTGCGGATCGCCCGGGCCAGCGCGTCCAGCAGCTGCGCCGCACCGGCCAGCAGCTCGCGGGCCCGGTCCCGCTCGGGGCCCTCGGCGGCGGCGCCGATCTGCGGGTCGGCGACGGCCGCCAGGGTCGGCCGGATCCGCTCGGCGATGCCGCGCAGTCCGCGCAGCTCGCGCGGGCGCCGCCGATGCTGCCAGGCCGTCAGCTCGGCGGCGTGCCGGGCGGTCATCAGCGGGTCGGGGTCCACGGTCGCGTACGGATCGTGCCGCAGCCGGCGCGCGTAGTCGGCCAGCGAGGCGTAGGCGTCGGCCAGCGCGTCCCGCTGGGCACCCCAGTTCTTGATCGGCCAGAGCGCGATCAGCAGCGCCTGCGCGGCGCCGCCGACGGCGCAGAGCAGCGCGTGGCCGAGCGCCGTCGCCACGCTGACGGGCAGTTGGACCACCACGAGCATGGCGGTCAGCGTGTTCGTCGCGACCACCCCGGCGGTCGGGCCGAGTGCCCAGGCCAGCCCGGCCGCGAACGCCCAGGCTGCCAGCAGCACCGGGAAGAGGCCCGGCACCGAGACGGCGAGGTAGCCCAGGAAGGTGCTGACGCCCAGTCCGATGCCGGCCGCCACGGCCAGTGAGGGGCGCGGCCGGAAACTGCGCTGGAACGTCGCGATGCCCGCGATGAAGGCGCCCATCGCGGCCGAGGTGGCCGCCCGGGGCCCGGCCAGCGCGAGCACCGGGAAGAGCACCAGCGCCACCGCCGCCGCCCCGCGCACCGCCCGCCGCGGCTCGCCCAGCGTCCGCTCGAACCGCAGCCCGGCCTGGCCGGTGTGGCGGAGCGCGGCGAGCCAGGGCATGACCGCAGTCTAGGCGGGCGTGGTCGGCTCGGCCCGGTCTCTCGGCTCGCCCGGACCCGCGCCCGGTACCCGCCGCAGCAGCCGCCCCGGCACCCGGCCGACCCAGAGCAGCGCGGCGGTCGGCAGGAAGACCGCGTCCGCGGTGACCATCGCGAGCGAGAAGATCGGCAGGCCCAGCAGCACCGCGATCGCCAGGTGCTCGGTGATCATCAGCGCCAGCAGCACGTTCTTCAGCCGCCGGTTGACGAGCGTGAACGGGAACGCGACCTGCATGATCACGGTCCCGTACGAGAAGAGGAAGACCAGCAGCGAGCTCGCGCCGAGCAGGTCGGACAGCGCCGGCCAGGGCGTGAAGTAGTCCAGGTGCAGCGGATAGTAGAGCGCGCTGCCGTCCTGCCAGTGCGAGCCCTGGATCTTGTACCAGCCGGCCGTCGCGTAGACCAGCACCACCTGCACCGCGATCACCAGCATCGCGCAGTGGTGCAGCATGCTCGTCATCGCGTCCAGCACCGCGCGGGTCTCGCTCCGCGGCCACCAGCGGTTGACCGCGTACCGGATCCCGGCGACGCCCCAGGCCGCCCAGAAGAAGGACGCCCAGTCCAGGTAGGGCCAGTCCGGCCCGCTCCAGCCGACCTTGCCGGCCAGCTGGGCCCAGAGCAGCAGCGCGCCGAGCAGCAGCCAGAGCAGCACCCCGGCCGGGCCGTCCGGGCGCCCGCGCCGGCGGCGCCGGGCGTCCAGCGACCAGACCTCACCGCAGCGGGTGAAGGCCAGGTAGATCGCCATCAGGTGGACCAGGTTGTCGCCGCCGTCGCCGACCAGCACATTGCGGTTCTGCACCGAGAGCACGGCCAGCAGGAAGAGCACCGAGCTGAGCCTGGTGCGCCAGCCGAGCAGCAGCAGCACCCCGGCCACCACCGCGAGCGCGTAGCCGCCCTCGAACCACCAGCGGCCGTCGTTCCAGACCAGCAGCGTGAACGCGTGGGTCTGCCCGATCAGCCCGTCCGCCAGCTGCAGGCTCCACGGCGAGCGGTCGCCGTACAGCACCCGGCGGTTGGGCCACTCGCGCAGCAGGAAGACGGTGAAGACGAGCGAGAAGCCGATCCGCACCACGGCGGCCTGGTAGCGGGCCATCGGCGCACCGGTGAACCGTACGAAGCCGAGCACCAGCAGGTCCGCGGCGCGGCCGACCGGATCCCGGCGGGCCGGACCGCCGGCCGGCGGCGGGCCGGCGGCGACGGCGGACCGGGCGGGCTCCGGCCCGCTCTGCCGCGGGATGCCCGCGAGCAGCCGGTCGCTCTCCCGGCCGGTCACCTCCCGGGGATCCCCGCCCGGCTCCGCGCCCGGCTCCAGGTCCGTTCCCCGGTCCGTCCCCCGGCCCATCCCGCGGTCCGTCTGCCGGCCCGTCTCCTGGCTGTTCATCACAACCCCCGGAAGTCCGCGTCGCTCACCGGCCACCACGGCAGCTGACGGTACTGCGGCTTGCTGGACCAGGTGTCGCTGCTCCAGGACGGCGGCGCCACCGCCGCGCTGCCCGAGCGCAGCTCGATCGCGGTGACCGGATCGCCGTCCAGGTCGCGGCCGATCCGCTGCAGCGCGATCCGCTTGAGGTACTCGACGGCGAGCGGGCCGCGCGAGCCGTTCGCACTCTCGTCGCTGTTGTGCGTGCTGTCGTAGAAGTCCCAGGCCCGGCGCAGCAGGTTCTGGTCCACGTGGCTGGGCACCGGGTTGTCCCGGATCGCGGCGATGTCCTGCGCGGTCAGCGCGACCCAGTCACCGGTGGTCCGCTCGGTGCGGACCCGCGCGTCGACGGTGATGTTCATGAGCAGCGGGTCCGGCGCGAAGAGCTTCCAGTTCTGCTCGAACTCGGGGTAGACGACGCCGTTCAACTGCCGCTGGTAGGTGCGGGAGAGCGTGTTCTCCGGAGCGACCTGGAGGAAGACCGCGCCGAGGAAGACCACGGTGCAGGTGAGCAGGCCGACGCCCGCCGTCGCCAGCACCGCGAGCGCCGGCGTCGACCAGACCCGCTCGCCGTCCGGCCCGGAGCCGTCCGGTCGCCCGCCGTCGGGTTCCGGACCGGCCGGCCCGGGGCCGTCCGGTTTCGGGACACCGTCGTCCACCATTGCGCGTCTCCCCCTGGTCTTCCCTCGTCCGGTCGCGGGCCCGGCGTTCGGCCGGCGCTCGGCCGGCCCGGCGGCTCAGAGCACGTAGGCCTCGGCGCCCGAGCTGCTCACCATCGGCCGGCCCGCCTGCTCCCAGGCGAACATCCCGCCATCCACGTTGAACGCCTCCCGGCCCTGCTGCACCAGGTACTGGACGACCTGCGCGGACCGGCCGCCGACCCGGCAGAGCACGTACAGCGGAGCGTCCGGCACCTCGTCGTACCGGCTGGTGAACTCGCCGATCGGGATGTGCAGCGCACCCTCGACGTGGCCGGCGTCCCACTCGTCCTGCTCGCGCACGTCGAGCAGCACCGCGTCGGCGGGGACGGCCTGGGCCTGGGCGGTGGGGATCTGCTGGAACATGCTCGGGCTCTCCTGCCGATGCGAGGGATGATTCGGGGTCTGGCCATTGTCCACGGATCGCGCGCCGGACGGGCCGGCATCGCCTGGGCCGGGCCCCAGCAACCGCTCCAGCTCGGCCTGCCGCGCCGCCGCCTCGGCGAGCAACTGGTCGGCCAGCTCGGCCAGCAGCCGGTCCGGGTCCTGCGGGTCGAGGCGCAGCAGCGAGCCCATCGCGGTCGACTCCAGCCGCACCAGCTCGGTGGCCAGTTCGCCGATCCGGGCGTTCAGCCAGGTCAGCCGCCGGTTCAGCCAGTCCGCGCGGTCCGGCGTGCTCGGCTCGGGGGCCGCCTCGGGTGCGGTGGACCACTCCTCGGTCAGCGCGTGCAGCGCTGCCGCGTCGCCGCGTGCGTACGCCTCATTGGCCCGGGCGATGAAGGCGGACCGGCGCTGCTGCTCGGCCTGGTCGGTGCTCAGGTCGGGGTGCGCACGGCGGGCCAGCTCACGGTAGAGGCGCTGCGCCTCCTTGTCCGGGCGGACCCGGCGGGCCTCCTGCCGGCCACGGCCCGAGTCGGACCCGGCGTCACTCGACTCCGCGCCGTCCGACCCCGCGCCGTCCGAACCACCTGCGGACGCCCCGGCACCGGGCGCCGCGGCCGCCTGCGCCGCGCGCTGCTCCGCCTCCCGGATGCTCGCGAAGAGCCCGTCCAGATCCGGCAGCTCCTCCACCAGGCGGCGCGCCTCGGCAGCCCGGCGGACGTCCTCGGCCGAGCCGCTGCCGGCCGCCTTCGCCTCGGCGACCAGGGCCTCCAGCTCGTCGAGCCGGGCGTAGAGCGGGCCGAGCCGCTCGTGGTGGATCAGCGCGAAGTTGTCGATCTCGACCTGCAGGGTCGCCACATCGACGTCCAGCGTCAGCCAGGCCAGCTCGGCCGCGGCGACCCGTTCCTCCAGCCACTGAAGCTCCGGGTCGGTCCACCGGACGGGGCTCTGTGCGGTCACCTGCTCGCCTCGCTCATCCACGCTCGTCCACGCTCGTCCACCTGTCTCGGAGCCGGGCTCCCGTCGTCGGGGCGGTCCTTGGGCTCGGCCCGAGCCTACCCGGGGGCCCCACCGCCTCCGGGAGGTGCGGCAGCGACGAAATCCGGCCAACAAAGTTGTGGACAGGGCGTGCGGAACGGCGCACGCTGGGTGACACGCAACTGATCCTGACGAATCTGACGGTTTGGGTACCGGTCGCTGCCCGGTCCGTGCTTCGCTTGAGCGACACGCGAGCAACACGGCAGGCAGCAGCCGACCAGGCGGGAGCGAATCGAACCCCATGGCGGACGACCCGAACTCCAGCACAACGGCCAGCCCGACGGACCAGCCCCTGTCGCTGGGCACCGTCGAGCCGCCCGGCCACGCCGAGGAGGCCGACCAGCCCTCCGGCGTGGTGGCCATGGTGCGGCTGGCCGCCGTCCTGGTCGATTCGGACGGCCGGATCGCGCTGTGGAACCGTGCGGCCGAGGAGCTCTTCGGCCACCGCACCGAGACCGTCCAGGGCCGCACCGCCCGCGGCCTGCTGCCCGCCTTCGAGCCGAGGACGCCGAACGAGCCGCCCGGCGCACCGCTGCGCCGCTCGGACGCCTTCGACGCACTCGGCGACCTCACCCGGCTCACCGCCTGGGCCGGCCTGATGCCGGTCACCGACCGCGAGGAGCGCGACCGCTCAGTGCTCTGGTGGGCCTATCCGGTGATCGAACCGGACGGCGGCCGCAGCCTGCTCGCGCTGGCGGCCGACGCCCGGCCGCTGCGCGCGGCCGGCCCGCGGATCGCGATCGGCCGCCGGCTGCTGCCCTACTCCGCCGCCGCCGACCCGCAGGGCGGTTTCCACCGGATCGCCGCCACGCTCGCACCGGCCGGCCCGAACGGGACCGCCGGCCTCGCCACCCTGCTGCCGCGCGCCGGCGCCGCCCGCCGCCGCGCGCTGCTGCGCCGGATCGCCACCGCGGGCGTCCCGGCACTCTGGCTGGACGCGGGCACCCGGCTCCCGGTGATCCCGTACGAGCCCGCGACCGCCGCCGCCCAGCCCGCCGCCGCGCTCGGCCGCCGCTACCCGACCGCCCAGCAGCGCTCGGCCGCCGCCGGCAACGGCGGCGGCCCGGCCGTCGCCTCAGCCGGACCGCTGAACGGGCGGTATCCGCTGGCCGGCAGCCGGGGGAGAGGCGTGCCGGAGCAGCGCGGCGACCAGCGACCGGCCGCACCCAACGCCCCGGCCACCCCCACCACCTCGGCCACCCCGGCCGCCCCGAGCACCGCGCCCGCCGCACCCCCGGGAGCCACCGTGGTCACCGACCAGCCCGTGCCGCCGCTCTCCGCGAACGGCTCGGCGAACGGCTCGGCGCAGAGCCCGGCGGACGGCGGCACCCGCCCCACCGTCCCGCTCGCCGACCAGCTGGTCCCGCTGATCACCAGCGGGCAGGCCGGCGAGCAGCTGGCGCTGCTCAACGAGGTCGGCGGCAAGGTCGGCACCACGCTGGACCTGGACACCACCGCCCGAGAGCTCTGCCAGGTGCTGGTCCCCCGGGTCGCCGACTTCGCCTGCGTGGACCTGCTCGACCGGCTGATCTCGGACGCCGAGCTGCCCGAGGAGCAGCCGGACGACGACACCATGCTGCGCCGGGTGGCCCGCGCCTACAACGCCGCCTCCGGCAACTGGGGCCACGTGCTGGAGGAGGGCGCGCTGCTCGCGATGCCGCGCAGCACCCCGCCGGGGATGGCCCTGCAGCGCAACCAGGCGGTCCTGGTGCCGGTGGTCGGCGAGGACATCGCGGTGGACTACGCCGCCTCGCTCGGCGGCGGCCCCAGCCTGGTCCCGGTGGTGGCCGGCCGCTCGATGCTGGCGCTGCCGCTCTCCGCGCGCGGCACTGTGCTGGGCATCCTGAAGCTGCTCCGGCTGCCCGACCGGGCGCCGTTCGACCAGTCGGACGCCGCCACCCTGCTGGAGCTGGCGGCCCGCGCCGCGCTCTCGCTGGACAACGCCCGGCTGCACCGCGCCGAGGCCAAGGTGGCCACCACGCTGCAGCGCTCGATGATCCCGACCCGCCCGCCGCAGATCCCGGGCGTGCAGATCGCGCACCGCTACATGCCCGGCGACCGGCGGGCCGAGGTCGGCGGCGACTGGTTCGACGCGATCCAGCTGCCCGGCAGCCGGGTCGCCCTGGTGGTCGGCGACGTGATGGGCCACGGCCTGCACTCGGCCGCCGCGATGGGCCGCTTCCGCACCGCGATGCAGACCCTGGCCGCACTCGACCTGCCGCCGGGTCAGCTGCTGCGGCACCTGGACAACCTCGCCCAGAAACTCGGCGACGACCACCTGGCGACCTGCCTGTACGCGGTCTACGACCCGATCAACCGGACCTGCGAGCTGGCCAGCGCCGGCCACGTGCCGCCGGTGCTGGTGCACCCGGACGGCACCGGCGAGCTGCTGGAGATCCCGGCCGGCGCGCCGATCGGGGTCGGCGGGGTGCCGTTCGTCGCGAAGAAGATCGACGTGGTGGACGGCTCGATGCTGGTGATGTGCACCGACGGACTGGTCGAGGTGCGCGGCGGCGACATAGGAGCCGGCCTGGCGGCGCTCTGCGGGAACCTGATCGATCCCAAGCAGACGCCCGACGAGGCCTGCGACACGGTGCTCGACCGGCTGCACACCGAGGACCGCAAGGACGACGTGGCCCTGCTGGTCGCCCGCTTCGACGGGGTGGCCGAGACCGAGGTGGCCACCTGGACGCTCGCGGTGGACCGGGCCGAGGTCCGCCGGGCCCGCCAGCTGGTCCGCGACCAGCTCACCGCCTGGCGGCTCGGCGCGCTCAGCGACACCACCGAGCTGCTGGTCAGCGAGCTGGTCACGAACGCGGTCCGGGTCGCCCGGGACTACGTCCAGCTCCAGCTGATCCGGGTGGACAAGCTGCTCGTCGAGGTCAGCGACGACAACCACAACCTGCCCTCGCTGGAGCCCGCCGAGTCGATGGACGAGTGCGGCCGCGGCCTGCACCTGGTCAGCAAGCTCGCCGAGCGCTGGGGCACCGCCCGCAAGGCGGTCGGCAAGGTGGTCTGGTTCGAACAGCCGCTGCCGCGCGGCTGACTCGCCCTAGGGCCTGCCTGACAAGGCCCTAGGCGATCCGGTGCCGGTCGGCGCCGAACAGGCTCGCGGCGCCGACCCCGGCCAGCACCCTCGGCCAGTAGCTGCCGAAGACCTCGACGGCGGCCGCGATCAGCACCGCCACGATCAGCGCCGCGACGTGCTCGAAGCCGGCCAGGTTCGGCAGCACGACGGCCTCGCCGACCATGACGGCGAAGACCGCGGCGCCGGTGACCCAGGCCCGGGTCTTCCAGGCGACGCAGAGCGCGAGCGCGACCACGGCCGCCGACGGACCGGTGTCGCGCATGTGCGCGACCTTCGCCGGCAGCCCGAGCAGGTGGTCGGGACCGATCTCCAGGCCCACCCGCGCGTAGATCGTGCCGGCCAGCGTGCAGGCGTAGGCGATGAACAGCGTCAGCTTGCGGCCCAGCACGATCTCGGCGATCCCGAAGACCAGCAGCACCTGTGCCAGCGCCCCCCAGACCGGCAGGTCGAGCGCCGGCACGTAGAGCGAGAGAGGGGTGCGCAGCAGTGAGACGTCCAGCGGCAGCGCGGCCTTGACCACACCGATCCGGTTGACGAACTGCTCACCGCCCGGCAGGTGCTGAACAATGCTGAAGAGCAGAATCAGGAAGGTCGCACCGAGTGCGAGCGGAATGGACGCGAAACGCCTGCGGACCAGGTGGTCCCGTACGGTGCCGAACAGCGTGCCCCACTCGGCGACGACGGCGCGGCGCGCCGGCGCCGTCCACCCCCATCGCTCGTCCCCCGTGCGGGTGCTCTCGTCCACGACTGCCTCTCTCGTCCTTCTGCTGCGGATCAATGGTCCGGTTGCTTTCCGGCCGACGCCCCCGTAGGCCCGCCCGGGCTTCGTCCTGAGATCCAGCCTAGGCAATTGGTCCCCGATCCGACTCCGCCTATTCGGCGGTTTCCCACTCATCCTCAAGTGGGATACAGCGCTTTTCCATATCGGGGACATACCCCGCTGGAGAGTGAGTTGTGCCTCAGTGGGAACCCTGAGACTCCATCAGGGTGATTGGTCCCCTCCGCCCCCCGGCGGAGGGCTACCCCTTCCCGCCACGCTCCGCCGCCGGCTGCCCGGGAGTCGCCGGCGGGGCGACCGAACGGGAATGCCGACGACGGAACAGGGCGGGCAGACTCGGTGCGGTGATGAAGCCCTCCGCACGGGCGCTCGCGATGCCGATCCGCGGGATCTCGCTGCTCTTCTCGAACAGCAGGTAGCGCGGCTCCCAGATCGGCCGGTACTTGGCGTTCGCCCGGTACAGCGACTCGATCTGCCACCAGCGGGAGAAGAAGCCGAGCACCGCGCGCCACAGCCGCAGCACCGGGCCGGCCCCGAGCCGCGAGCCGCGCTCGAAGACCGAGCGGAACATCGCGAAGTTCAGCGAGACCCGCTCCAGCCCGACCTCGGCGGTGCCCTTCTCCAGCAGCTGGATCACCATGAACTCGATCAGGCCGTTCTCGCTGTCCCGGTCCCGGCGCATCAGGTCGAGCGAGAGGCCCTTGGGACCCCACGGGACGAAGCTGAGCAGCGCGCGCAGCTCACCGCCGCCGTCATGGCACTCCAGCATCACGCAGCGCCCGTCGGCCGGGTCGCCGAGCCGGCCCAGCGCCATCGAGAAGCCGCGCTCGGTCTGGCCGTCCCGCCAGCGGTCCGCCTTGGCCAGCAGATCGGCCATCTCCGCCTCGGGGATGTCCTCGTGCCGCCGGATCCGGACCGTGTAGCCGGCCCGCTTGACCCGGTTGTACGCCTGCCGGACCGCCCGCATCGCGCGGCCGTCCATCGAGAACTCGTCCAGCTCGACGATCGCCTCGTCGCCCAGCTCCAGCGCGTCCAGGCCGTGCCGGGCGTAGATCACCCCGGCCTCCTCGGAGGCACCCATCACGGCCGGCGCCCAGGCGTGCGTGTGCGCCTCGGCCAGCCACTGCTCGATCGCGCCCGGCCAGGCCTCCGGGTCGCCGATCGGGTCGCCGGAGGCCAGCGAGACACCGCCGACCACCCGGTAGGCGACCGCCGCCTTGCCGGACGGCGAGAAGATCACCGCCTTGTCCCGGCGGGTCGCGAAGTAGCCGAGCGAGTCCCGGTCGCCCTGACGCTCCAGCAGGTCGCGCAGCTGCGCCTCGTCCTGCTCGGAGAGCAGCTCCTTGCCGCGCGGGCTGCGGAATGCCACGTAGAGCACCAGCAGGAAGAGCACCGCGCCCATCGCGTTGATGAAGGCGTTCAGCCAGCTCGGGACGTCGATCACGTCCATCAGCCGCTCGGACGGGCTGACCGTGATCATCCGGCCGACCGCGTAGCGGAACCGGTCGCCGAACCCGGAGCCGGAGAGCGTGTTGTAGAAGCCGACCAGCACCGCGCCGACCAGCCCGCCGAAGAGCAGGCCGCCGAAGAAGGTGACCACCGCCATCTTCGGGTTGGACCGGTCGCCCTTGGACGTGAACTCCTTGCGCCCGACCACCAGGCAGAGCACGAAGAGGCCGGTCAGCGCGGCGGAGAAGTAGTTGAAGACGTGGTGGTCGTAGCCGTCGCCGCCCGGCACGGCGAGCGCCAGCACGTAGACCAGGAAGACCAGACCGCCCAGCACGAAGTTGAAGATCCAGGCCGCCCGCTTGCGGCGGCGCATCGCAACTGCCAGGAAGAGCGAGAGCACCGCCGCGGCCAGGCCCGACGTGACCAGGTAGGGCGTGAAGAACTCGCCCTCGTTGTGGTGGCGGACCGTGTTGCGGAACGGCTCCACCAGCACCGCGACCACGTTGAGCAGGGCGACCAGCCGCAGGTACCAGACCGTGCCGGTGGCAGCGTGGGGCCGCAGCCTGGCGAGCGGGCCACTGCTGGGCGTGGCAGCCGGCGCGGGCTGCTTGGTGGTCGACACAGGTCAATTCCAAACGATCAGTCCGGGCGGCGCATCCGCAGTGCCGGAAGGAGCGTCCTCAATCGTGGCCCACCCAGGATGAGAATCGCGTGAACCGGTCAGCCGATTCCAACCCCGCCGTTCGGCGGGGGTGCCACCCTGTTTTGGCCCTAGGCTCATCCCCGGGGTAGCGAGAGTGAGGAGGCATCGTGACAGCGATCCGTGTGCTGATCGTGGACGACGAGCTGTTGGTCCGCTCGGGCCTGGGGCTGATCGTCGGCTCGGCCCCCGACCTGGAGATGGTCGGCGGCTGCTCCGGCGCCGAGGCGGAGGAGCTCGTCCAGCGGTTGAAGCCGCACGTGGTGCTGCTGGACATCCGGATGCCCGACCTGGACGGCATCTCGGTGCTGCGCAAGCTGCGGGCGCTGCCCGACCCGCCGGCCGTCTCGATGCTGACCACCTTCGACACCGACGAGTACATCGGCACCGCGCTGCGGGCCGGCGCGGCCGGCTTCCTGCTCAAGGACACCGCGCCCGACCAGCTGGTGCACGCGGTGCGGATCCTGGCGGCCGGCGGCAGCATGCTCTCGCCGGCGGTCACCCGGACCGTGATCGGCGGCTACGTGGAGGGCGGCGGCCCCGACTCGACCGCACTCGGCCTGGTCCGCACGCTGACCGGGCGCGAGCTGGACGTGCTGGCGCTGCTCGGCGAGGGGCTGGCGAACGCGGAGATCGCCGACCGGCTCTTCCTCGGCACCGGCACGGTCAAGGACCACATCAGCGCGATCCTCGGCAAGCTCGGCGCCACCAACCGGGTGCAGGCCGCCGTGATCGCCCACCGGGCCGGGCTCGTCCGGCCCCCGCAGCAGTGAGCGGCGACGGCGCGGCCGGCGCCAGAGCCCGGGTGGTGCACTGGCTCACGCTGCTGCTGCCGGTGCTGATATCCCTGCTGGAGAGCTGGCTGCTGGACCACAACACGGCCTGGTGGAAGACCGGCCTGAACTGCCTCGCGGCGGCCGGCCTGCTGCTGCGCGGACGCAGTCCGATGCTGTCGATGCTGTGCGCACTGCCCGGCACCTTCTTCACCGACAGCTGGCTGGCCTCGATGACCGCGCTCTACTCGGTGGCCGCCGACCGGCGCCGGCTGCTGCTGCCGGTGCTCTGCGCGACCGCCTTCGGCGCGGCCGACTACTTCACCTGGTCGGTCAGCGAGCCGAACTCCGGCATCAACCCGTTCGCGCTCAACCAGACCGACGGGCTGGCGCTGATGCAGTCGCTGCTGCTGGGCACCGCGCCGGTCGCGCTCGGACTGCTGGCCCGCACCCGGCGGGAGCTGACGCTGCGGCTGGACCAGCTGACCCGGGGCCGGGAGCGCGAGGCCCGGCTGCTCGCCGAACGGGTGCTCGCCACCGAGCGGACCCGGCTCGCCCGGGAGATGCACGACGTGGTCTCGCACCAGGTCAGCCTGATCAGCGTGCAGGCCGGCGGCCTGCAGGTCTCCACCACCGACCCGACGGCCGCGCAGACCGCGCAGACCATCCGCGAACTGTCGGTGCGCACGCTGCAGGAGCTGCGGCAGATGGTCGGCGTGCTGCGCGCGGCCGGCGCGGGCCGGGAGCCGCAGCACCCGCTCACCCCGCAGCCGCAGCTGGCCGACCTGCCCCGGCTGATCGAGGAGAGCGGCCTGCCCACCGAGGCCGAGCTGGCCCCGGGCCCCCGGGAATGGCCGGAAGCCGTGCAGCGGGCCGCCTACCGGACCGTGCAGGAGGCGTTGACGAACATCCGCAAGCACGCACCGGGCGCCCAGGTCCGGGTCCGGCTCACCGTTCGCGGCGAGCGGCTGCTGGTGGACGTCCAGAACGGGCCTGCGCCACGGCGCCCGGACGGCCGGGAGCCGGCCGGGCTGCCCGGCGGCGGGCACGGGCTGGTCGGCCTGCGCGAGCGGGCCCAGCTGCTCGGCGGCTCGATGACGGCCGGGCCGACCCCCGACCAGGGCTTCGCGGTGCACAGCGAACTGCCGGCGCAGGACGCCGTGCCGGGCTCGCGAACGCGGCCGGAGTCGGAATCGGTGGAGGCCGCGCTGCTGGCCCACGGTCTGTCGGCCGGGCGGGATTAGCTCCGCCGAGCGGGTGAATAGCGGGTGGCGCAACCGTCTGCGCGGGGCCCGACGACGAAGAGTAAGCCGAGGAACACTTTCGGCCAGGAATGGTCGGTCGTGATCCTGCGTGACCTGTTCGCTCCCGCAAGGAAACGGAGAAGACCATGAAGGACTTCCGCAGGGCCCTCGTGCTGGCCTGCGCTGCCGGTGCCCTGGTGCTGGGCGGGGCCGGTGCCGCCGCTGCCGACGCCACCGCCACCGGCGTGGCGGTCGGCTCGCCCGGCGTGCTGTCCGGCAACGTGATCCAGATCCCGATTCACATCCCGATCAACGTCTGCGGCAACAGCATCGGCGTCGTCAGCATTGCGAACCCGGCGTTCGGGAACACCTGCATCAACGCCTGATCTGCTCCACTCCCGGCCGGTCCCGCAAGCCAGCGGGGTCGGCCGCTTTGCTGCCCTCCCACGTCCCCCCACGCGCTCCCCCCAGCTCCCGCCCCCGCCTTTTTCCCCCTACCCCCCACCCCCTACCGCGCAGCGCTCAGCCGCAGCTGGCGCAGCGTCCACCCCCGCCCCGCCGGGTCCAGCGGCCGGGTGGCGCTCGCGAACACCTCCGCCGCCCGGCGGTAGGAGAGCCGCCCGCGCCCCGTCAGCGGGCACCGGTCGCGAGCCGGTGTGCCGGCCGGCGCCCGGCGGTCGGTCAGCAGCAGCGGCCCGCCCGCGCGGCTCACCAGCAGCAGCGGCAGCAGCCGGGCACTGCCCGCGCCCCAGTGCAGCCCGGCCGCCCGCCCCCGGCCATGCCGTCCCGAGACGTCGATGTCATCGACGTCCAGCGCCAGCAGCCGCTCGATCGGCGCCCCGGACTCGTACAGCAGGTGCCAGCAGACCTGGTCCCGCAGCGGCGCCGCCAGCGACAGCACCGCCCGCACCTCGGCCGGCCCGAGCGCCCGGTACCGATCGGGCTGCGAGCCATCGGCGCTCGGCACCGGCCACGCCCTGCCCGGCACCGGATCGCCGGTCAGCCAGCCCCGCGCCCGCCACCAGGCGAGCGCCCCGCGCAGCGCGGAGAGCTCGCGCCGCACCGTCCGCTCGCCCGCCACCGCCGTCCGCTCGGCCACCGCGGCGCGTAGCCGGTCGGCCGCGCGCGGGTCGTCCAGCAGCGCGAGCGGCAACACCGGTGGCGCCGCCCGCCGCCGCTCGGCCCCCTGCGGCGGGGTGCGCCCGGCGAGCGCCCACGCCCAGGTCACCAGCGCGATCCGATAGATCCTGCGCGATCCCTCGGTCAGCTCGGCGGCCGCCAGATACCGCTCGACGGCGACCGCGTATTCCACCGGCTCGCATTCTTCCCGCAGTAAATCAGACATCCCCGCTCCCCTGTTGTGCGCAGCTCAGCAGCTGTTTACTGCGCTCTTTCGACGGTAGCCGGAAATTGATATCAAGTCACTCATGTTTTTTCCGGGAAAGCCTTGCCCGGCGGCGCCGGAGACCGGCAGGCTGCTGCTCATGACGACCGCTCCGCGCGACCGCCAGGGGTCGGTGCGTGCCCTGGTGCCGCATTCCCCGTTATGGCGCGACCGGAATTTCCGATTCTTCTTCCCCGGCTTTGCCACCTCGGTGCTCGGCTCCTCGATGGCCCCGGTGGCCCTGGCCTTCGCGGTGCTGGACTCGGGCGCCGGCAGCACCGGACTCGGGCTGGTGATGACCGCCCGAATCGTGCCGCTGGTCCTGCTGCTGCTGATCGGCGGCGTCGGCGCGGACCTGCTGGGCAGTCGCCGGGTGATGCTCGCCGCCGACCTGGCCCGCTGCCTGGCCCAGGGCGCCTTCGCGGCCGTGCTGCTCGGCGGCCGGCCGCCGCTCTGGGTGCCGCTGGTGCTGGTCGCGGTGCTCGGCGCCGGGGAGGCCGTGTTCAGCCCGGCGCTCGCCGCACTGGTGCCGCGGATCGCCCCGGGGGATCAGCTGATGAGGGCCAACTCACTCCTGGGACTGGCCCGTTCGACCAGTACGGTGGCCGGTCCGGCGATCGCCGGGCTGCTCTGCGCCACCGCCGGCCCGGCGCTCGTGCTGGCCCTGGACGCGGCCAGCTACGCGGTCAGCGTGCTGACCCTCGCCCGGATCTCGGTGGCCCTGCCCGCACCCGCCCAGCAGCCCGGCTTCGTGCACCAACTACGCGAGGGCTGGCAGGAGTTCAGATCCCGCCAGTGGCTCTGGGCCAGCTCGCTGTACGGCTGCCTGTTCAACTTCCTGACCTGGGCGCCGTTCCTCGTGCTCGGCCCGGCCGTCGCGCAGCAGCGGCTCGGCGGGGCGTGGGCCTGGGGCCTGGTGCTGGTGGTGGAGGGTGCGGGCGCGGTGGCCGGCGGACTGCTGCTGCTCGGCGGGCGCCGGCCCCGCCGGCCGCTGCTGGTCTCCACCGTCGCGATGCTCGGCTTCGCGATGCCTTCGGCTGCGCTGGCGAGCGGCGCCGGGCTGCCGTGGATCTGCGGCGGAGCGGCGCTGGCCGGGCTCGCCTCGGCGGTCTCCGGCACGCTCTACGACACGGTCACCCAGCGCGAGATCCCAGCCGGAGTACGGGCCCGGATCTCCGCGTACAACACCCTCGGTGCCTTCGCACTCGGCCCGCTCGGGCTGGCCGCCGCCGGGCCGGTCTCCGCACTGGTCGGCGGTCCGGCACTGCTCGGGTTCGGCGCGCTCTGGCTGCTCGTCAGTACGGCGGCGATGCTGACGCTGCGCTCGGTGCGCCGGCGCTGACGGCTCCCCGATGCCCGACGGGCCGTCAGCCGGGCAGCTGGATCCGCAGTCCGGCCTGGTCCGCGCCGCGCAGCTCCAGCGCGGCGGTCACCTCCGGCGACAGCGGGCGCAGCCCGAGCAGACCGGCGGTGAGCAGCGCGGTGCTGCGGTGCCAGACACGGGAACGGCGCACCATCGCGTGGTCCGCCCCGGCGACCTCGAAGCCGGCCACCGCCGCGCCCGCGGCCCTGGCCCGGGCCGCGAACCGCCGGGTGTCGGCGGGATCGGTCACCCGGTCACGGTCACCGTGCAGCGTCAGCAGGGTGCGCCCGGCCAGCTGTTCGCACGGGTCCTGCGGCGGGCACCACGGGGCCAGCGCGACCACACCGGTGACGGTCGGGTGCCCGGCCGCCCGCAGCGCGGCCCGCCCGCCCATCGAGTGGCCGACCAGCACCACCGGCACCGGCCCGAACCGCTCTGCGACGGCCGCGAGCGCCGACGCGCCGTCCCTGGCGGCGTCCGCCCGTTCGCCGTTCCATCCCCGGTAGCGGTAGCGGACCAGCCCGACGGCCACGCCGGCCCCGGCCGTGCTCCGGACCAGCGGCCGGACGAAGCCGCGCATCCGCACCGAGGCCAGTTGCCACGGCCGGGCCGGCGCCATGCTGTGCTCCTGCCCGCCGTGCAGCACCAGCACCACCGCCTGCACCCGCTCGGGCCGCACCCGCCAGTCCACCACCGCGGCACCTCCTGTCACCTGTCCCGCCGCCCGCTCCGACCGGACCGGCCCCGAAACCCATTCTCCCCGCCCCGACCCGCAGCCCCCGCCCCCACACACCCCACCCACCCCCCGACAACACGCACCCTCCGCCCGCAACCACCACCCACACCTCCCGGACGGCTGTCGCTGCCCCGCGACGTCCCCCTCGCCCGCAGCCCCCGAACCACTCCCTCCACCCCCACACACGCCGAAGGCCGGCCGGAGCGACGCAAGTCGCTCCGGCCGGCCTTCGGCAGCCGCTTCTACCGGCTCCGGCATCAGCCCCGGGCGGTCCGACGGCGCGCGGCGAACGTGATGCCCACGCCGGCGGCCAGCACCACGGCGCCACCGATCGCATAGCCAACGACGTTGCCCGCGCCGGTGAAGGCCAGCTCCTGCCCGGTGGCAGCACCGCTGCGGCTCGCCGTCGCGGACGGCGTGGCCGCGCCGGTGGTCGCGGCGGCCGCGACAGCCGACGCCGTGGCCGACGGAGCAACCGAGGCGCTCGCCACCGGGCTGGTGACCGGGGCGGCACTGGTGGCGGGCGCAGCGCTGGCGGTCGGCGCGGCGCTGGTGACCGGCGCAGCGGCGACGGCCTTCACCGCGAAGCTGCCGACCGCGTCGCTGAACGGCCTGTCGTACGAGCTGTTGGAGTAGACCCGGTACCGGCTGTGCAGCTTGACCTGGGTGTCCTTCAGCGCGGCGTCCGCCTTGAAGGTCAGCTTCAGCGTGGTGTCACCGGTGGCCAGCCCCTCGCAGGTCACCAGCGACGGGCCGTCCCCGGCGCCCTGCACGTGCTGGTAGGAAACCGGCACCGTCTTGCACTTCGCGCCGTTGTCCGCCGTCGCCGCGATCAGGTCGAGGCCGGCCGGCAGCGCGATCTCGGTCTTCTGGTCCGGGTTCCAGGTCTGGCCGGCCACGCCGTCCTCGGCGAAGATCTGCACGTCGGGGTTGTCGGCCGCGTGCACCTTGACGGTCTGCACCACGGTCTGGCCGGCCGAGAAGTCGGTCAGCTGGAAGGTGCTCGTCCCCTGCGCCGCCCGGTCCTTCGACTCGACCTCGAAGAGCTCGCTGCTGCTCTGGAAGGCCTTCCCGGCCTTCTGGTCGGCCTCGACCTGGGCGAGGGTCTGGTCCTGCTGCGGTACCAGCGTCTGGGTGAGCTCGACGTGCTCCGCGTCCGGCGCGTTCGCCCCGAACTGCACCGTCACATCGGCCCGGGCCGCTGTCTGGCCGGTGGGCGGGCCGGGCGGCATCATCGAACCGGCCTTGTTGCTCACCTCGCACAGGAACGCCGCCGCCTGAGCCGGCGCAGTGCCCGGCACGGCCGGAGTGCACTTGCTGTTCGGGAAGCTCAGCGAGACGCCGGTCGGCAGCGCCGTGCCGTCGCTGCCGACGGTCTTGACGGTCACCAGCACATTGGCATCGATATCGGCACCGGCGGCCCCGTTGACCCAGATCGCGAAGTCCTCGGAAGATCCGGGTGCCACCGTGACGTCCTGGTGCCCGACGTCGTAAGTCCCCCAGGGCCCCAGCTTGAGGCTGCCGAAGTCGTCGGCGTAGGCGGCCGGACCGGCCGCCAGCGACAGAGAAGCGAGACCGAGGACAGCGGCACCGAGGGCCGCCGTACGCGTGAGATTCACAGAACCGTCCTGCCTGCGCTGCGGCCATCTGCGGCCGCGTCAGCCCGAAGGCGGTCCCCCCGGAGCGCGGATCACCTTATCCGTGCACGACGGGCGCACGACCGGCGCGAATCAACTGTTCCCATTCCGTTATCGAATTCCAGTTTGTTTCCTCACCCCCCGAAGTGGTCGCATATTCGACGATCTATCGACAATCCCATTCATCACCACTCACAAACCGGTCAATTGTGATCACTACTCAGCCCTGGCCCGGCATGACCCCGACAGCTCCCTAGGCTGTCGGTATCGGAACCATCACGCGGGAGGTCAGGGTGTCCGGAGTCGACGACGCGCTCAGAGCGGCGATGGCCATCGAGGGGGCGCTCGGCGCCGCCCTGGTCGACGTGGGGAGCGGGATGGCGCTCGGCACCCTGGGCCACGCGCCCGACCTCGACCTCACGCTGGCCGCCGCCGGGAGCACCGACGTGGTCCGGGCCACGCTGCGCTCGGTCGAGCTACAGGGGCGGCCCGGCGAGCAGATGGAGGACATCCTGGCCACCCTCACCCACCAGTACCACCTGATCCGGCCGCTCACCGGGACGACCGGGCAGGGCCTCTTCCTCTTCCTGGTGCTGGACCGGTCCCGGGCCAACCTCGCGATGGCCCGCCATCACACCCGCAGGATCGAGAGCGAACTGATGGTCTGACCGCTCCCGCAGCGCAGCACTCAGCACAGGACTCAGAACAGCGCCTTCGCCAGCTCCGAGCCGGCGAACGCCGCACCCAGCCCGGCCGCCAGCGAGACCGTCACGTTCGCCACCGCGTACAGCCGGGCACCGGTCTCGGCCAGGCGCAGCGTCTCGTAGCTGAACGTCGAGTACGTGGTCAGCGCTCCGCAGAAGCCGGTGCCGATCAGCAGTTGCAGTTGTGAGCTCGCCGCCCCGGCCAGCACCGCGCCGGTCACCAGGCCCAGCACCAGCGAGCCGAACGCGTTCACCGCGAAGGTCCCCCACGGGAAGACCGAGTCGTGCCGGGCCTGCACCGCCCGGTCGGTCAGCCAGCGCAACGGCGCACCCACCACCGCCCCCACGCCGACCAGCAGATACCCGTTCACCGTCGGCCCTCTCCATCAGCACCATCGGCACCATCGGCGCCGCCCGCTCCGAAGTCGACGATCTCGACCTCGTCCAGGGTCACCAGCCCGGTCCCCCGCACCAGCTCCGCCAGCCGCGGCAGGAAGGCCCGCACCCGTTCGGGCGCGTCCACGATCACCACCGCCACCGGCAGGTCCTCGCTCAGCGACAGCAACCGCACCGAGTGCACCACCGCACCCACCCCGAAGCCCTCCACCCCGCGGAAGACCGAGGCCCCCGCCAGCCCGGCGGCGTGCGCCCGGTGCACGATCTCGGCCGCCAGCGGGCGGTGGTGCCAGACGTCGGTGTCGCCGACGTAGACGGTCAGCCGCAGCGCAGGCCTCGTGCCGGTCATCGCAGCAGCCCCGCCCGGCGCAGCACCAGCCGCGCCGCCCAGGCCCCGGCCGTGACCGCCACCATCGCGGCCAGCAGGGTGACCGCCAGATAACCGAGTGCGGTGCCGGCGTGGCCGCCGGAGATCAGCTTCTGCGCGTCCACGCAGTAGGTGGAGAAGGTGGTGAAGCCACCGAGCACGCCGGTGCCGAAGAACGGCCGGATCAGCCGGTGCGCCGGGCGCCCCTCGGTGATCACCACCAGGAAGACCCCGATCACCAGGCAGCCGAGCGCGTTGATCAGCAGCGTGGTTGCGGGGAACGTGCCGGCCGACGTCGGCCAGAGCCGGCCCATCCCGTACCGGGCCTCGGCACCGATCACGCCGCCGACCGCGATCACCGCCAGCACGTCGTACGTGCCGCGCAGCCGCACCCGCTCGCTCGGCGGCGCGGCGACCGGTTCGGTCCTCGTCTCCATCCGCCCAACCTACCGCCGGACCGGACCGGCACCGGTTGAAGATGTGCCGCCGCGAGGCGATGCTGGTCAGGTGACCGCGATGTTCGACGAGGAGCTGCGCGAGCAGCTGGCACTGGCCCGCGACGCCTTGGCGAAGGCGCGCGCCGAGGGCGACCTGGACGGCGTCCAGGCGTATCAGGGCCGGATCTCCGGGCTGCTCCGGATGGCCGAGAAGCACGGGATCACCATCGCGCACAGCCCGGGGGAGGAATCCGGCGAAGGCTGACGCCGCACCACTTCCGCAGGGCCGCACCACTTCCGCAGCGCCGCACCACTTCCGCAAGAAAGCAAGGCAGGGAAACAAGTGAGGCCGGTTGCCCCGACTTTCGTCGATGCAACCGGCCTCAGCTGGTGCGCGAGGGGGGAGTTGAACCCCCACGCCCTTTCGGGCACTGGAACCTGAATCCAGCGCGTCTGCCTATTCCGCCACCCGCGCAAGGTGGTGTAGAAGATGCTAACCGATCGCTCGGACGAGATCGAACCGGTTTGGACCCGCTTCGCTTCTCACCCGACCGGCTTCGGCTCCCTTTCGGGCGCCCCTTCCGACGTGGAAAACATTAGCACGGTGCGAGCCGAAGCTACGAATCCCTTCCCGCCCCCGGCCTGCACAGCTGTCCGCGGCCCGCCACTCGAACGGCCGGGCGAACGGGTGAGCCCGTTCGGCCCAGGGATGAGCCGCCCGAGCAGCGGGTACCAGTCGTGCCACCGGGTACCGCCCGGCGGCGAGGGGTGTGCCCGACCCCTCGCTCGGACCATCCGGCTGGCCGGGGAACCGTACAGATGGCCTGGGCGTGGATACGATCAGTACGGAAGTACCGCATTCGGGCCCGCCGTGGCCCGGTACCGCAGACGACAGCCCTTGGAAGGGGGTGCCCCGTGGGAGTCATGAAGAAGTTCGAACAGCGGCTCGAGGGTCTCGTGAACGGCACCTTCGCCAAGGTGTTCAAGTCCGAGGTCCAGCCGGTGGAGATCGCGGGAGCGCTGCAGCGCGAGTGCGACAACAACGCCACCATCTGGAACCGCGAGCGCACCGTCGTTCCGAACGACTTCATCGTCGAGCTGAGCCCGCACGACTACGAGCGACTCAGCCCGTACGCAGGCCAGCTCGGCCAGGAGCTGTCCGGAATGGTCCTGGAGTACGCCGAGGCCCAGCGCTACAGCTTCCTCGGTCCGCTCCAGGTCAATCTGGAGCGCGCCGACGACCTGGACACCGGCCTCTACCGCGTGCGCAGCCGCACTCTGGCGACCGACGTCGCCGAGCCGCCTGCCGCGCAGCACCAGCAGCCCGCCCCGCCCGCGCACCCCGGCTACACCGGCGGTCGCGGTCCGGCCGAGCCCGCCGCCGCGCCGTGGCAGCAGGGCAGCGCGCCGACGTACGCCGGGCCGCCGCCGAGCGCCCCGCCCGCGATCCCGAGCGCCCCGCAGTCGGCCGTGCCGCCGCCGGCCGGCAACGTCCGGCCGTTCCCCGGCTCGGGCACCGGCGCGGGCACCCGCCGCTGGATCGAGGTCAACGGCACCCGGCACCAGATCACCGGCACCGCCTGCGTGCTGGGCCGTTCCACCGAGGCGGACGTCCGGATCGACGACCCGGGCGTCTCCCGCAAGCACGCCGAAATCCGCCCCGGCACCCCCGCCATGGTGCTCGACCTGGGGTCCACCAACGGCATCGTGGTGGACGGACAGCACACCCAGCGCGCTACGCTCCGCGACGGCTCGCGGATCGTCGTGGGCTCCACGACGATCATCTACCGACAGGTCGAAGGGTAGGGCGAGCAGCGGTGTCCGAGCTGACTCTGACAGTCATGCGGCTGGGTTTCCTGGCCGTGCTGTGGCTGTTTGTCATCGTTGCGGTGCAGGTGATCCGCAGCGACCTGTTCGGCGCCAAGGGCACCGTCCGCACCGGCCGCCGCGCGGCCGGTGCCGCCGCGAACGCCACCGCGGGAGGGACCGCGAACGCGACCGCCACGCCCGCGCCGGCCGGCGCGGGCGCCCGCCCGCAGCCCGGTCCGCGCGACCAGGGCGAGCGGACCGGCAACCCCCAGTCCGGCTCGCAGCCGGGTGCCGGCCGGGGCCGGCGCGGCGCTCCGAGCCAGCTCGTGGTGGTCGAGGGCGCGCTGGCTGGCACCACCGTGGCACTGCAGGGCCAGGTCATCACACTCGGCCGGGCCCATGACTCGACCATCGTGCTCGATGACGACTACGCCTCCTCGCGTCATGCCAGGATCTACCCCGACCAGACTGGGCAGTGGACCGTAGAGGATCTAGGCTCCACCAACGGCACCTATCTGGACCGGCAGCGGCTGACCTCGCCGACACCGCTCCAGCCGGGCATGCCGATCCGTATCGGCAGGACCGTCATCGAACTGCGGAAGTAGTAGGCGCATGAGGGACAGCACCCCGTCCATGACCAGCCGGGCCGGCCGCGTGAGCGGCGCCGCGGCCCCGCGCGAGGCCCAGAGGGGGGCACGCACCGTATGAGCCTCGTGCTGCGTTTCGCCGCCGGATCCCACAAGGGTCTGATCAGGGAGGGGAACGAGGACTCCGGCTACGCCGGCCCGCGTCTGCTGGCGGTCGCCGACGGCATGGGCGGCGCGGCCGCCGGCGAGGTCGCCTCCTCCGAGGCCCTCAGCTCGATCATCTCGCTGGACGAGTCGGACCCGCACGCCGACCTGCTGACCCTGCTCAACGACGCCGTGCAGGCCGCCAACGAGCGGCTGCGCGTGATGGTCGAGCAGGATCCGCACCTGGAGGGCATGGGCTGCACGCTCACCGCGCTGCTGTGGACCGGCGAGCGGATGGGCATGGTGCACGTCGGCGACTCGCGCGCCTACCTGCTCCGTGACGGTTCGCTGAGCCAGATCACCCAGGACCACACCTGGGTGCAGCGGCTGGTGGACGAGGGCCGGATCACCCCGGAGGAGGCCGAGACCCACCCGCAGCGCTCCCTGCTGATGCGCGCGCTGGACGGCCGCGGCCAGGTCGAGCCCGACCTGTCGATCCGTGAGGTCCGGGCCGGCGACCGCTACCTGATCTGCTCCGACGGCCTCTCCGGCCCGGTCAGCCACCAGACGCTGGAGGAGACGCTCGGGAGCTTCTACGCGCCCGAGCAGACGATCCAGGAGCTGATCCAGCTCGCGCTGCGCGGTGGCGGCCCCGACAACATCACCTGCGTCGTCGCAGATGTACTCGACGTCGGCCCGAGCGACACGCTCAGCGGCCAGTTCACGGCCGTGCCCGTGGTGGTCGGCGCGGTCGCCGAAGGCCCGCACGGCACCGTGATGGACAACCAGGTGCTGGACACCCCGGCGGGTCGCGCCGCCGGCCTGGGCCGGCCGCCGGCCCCGCAGGGCGCTTTCGGCCCGGCTGACAACTACCAGGGCCAGGGCGGCTTCGGCCCCGCCGAGGGCTACGGCGAGGCCGGCTACCCGCAGGACGGCTACCACGAGGGCGGGTACCCGCAGGAGGGCTACGCCCAGGACGGCTACGCCGGCTACCCGCAGGAGGGCTACGGCGGCGCGGCCGACGGCTACGGCAGCCCGGCCGACCCCGGCGCCCCCGGTGGCGAGTACCAGCCCGAGGAGTATCCGCAGGAGGAGCCCGCCCCGGTCGAGCAGCCGAAGAAGCGCCGCTGGTTCAAGCGCTCGGCGATCACCGTGGTGGCGCTCGGCCTGGTCGGCGGCGCGGCGTACGGCGGCTACCAGTGGACCCAGGACCGGTACTACGTGGCCGACAGCGGCGGCCACGTCGCCGTCTACCGCGGCGTCAACCAGAGCCTGCCCGGCCTGAGCCTCTCCTCGGTCTACCAGGACTACCCGAGCGTCGAGGTCAAGTACCTGCCGAGCTCTCAGCAGGCCCAGCTCAAGAACACCATCAGCGCCGACAGCCTGGACGCCGCCAAGCAACAGGTCCAGAGCCTGGACGCGCAGGCGACGGTCTGCAAGAAGGTCGCCGAGGGCGCCAAGCCGGCCGCCGGCGACACCGGCACCCCGCCGGCGAGCAGCGCCGCGTACTACACGGCGCCCAGGGTCGGCACCCTGCCGAAGGCCGGTGCCACGCCGAGCCCGACGACCACCCCGCAGGCCCCGGCCGAGTCACCGGCCCAGCCGGCGCCGAGCACGAGCGCCCCGGCGCCCAGCACTCCGACGCCCAGCGCCTCCCCCACGCCGACCGGCCCGCCCCCGCTCACCGCGGACGAGCAGCGGCTGGCCGGGAACTGCACCGGCTCCTGACCGGACCGCGACCATGAGCCGGCCCCCGACGACCGACCCGCGCCCCGCCGGGCGGTTCGGTCGGACGGGGGACCGGATCCGCCCGGTCGCCCTCGAACCGCTCGGCGCCCCGGACCAGCGGCGCACCGAGCTGTCACTGCTCGCCTTCGCCGTGGTGCTGCCGGTCCTCGGCTATGCGGACGCCGGCCTGGCGATGGACGGCGAGCTGCCCGCCGGGATGGCGGCGTACGGGGCGGGCATGGCAGCGCTGGCGCTCACCGCACACCTGGCGGTGCGTCGGTACGCCCCGCACGCCGACCCGCTGCTGCTGCCCCTGGCCACCCTGCTCAACGGGCTGGGCCTGGTGATGATCTGGCGGCTGGACCGGGCCGGCCAACCACTGCGCGGCAGCCCCTCGGCCGCCACCCACCAACTGCTCTGGTGTGCGCTCGGGATCGCGCTCTTCCTCGCGGTGATCGCCCTGCTCCACGATCACCGCACCCTGCAGCGCCGCAGGCACGCCTCGATGGCGCTGGCACTGGCCCTGCTGGCCGTCCCCGCCTTGCTCCCCGCCTTCCTCCCGGCCGGCGGCTCCGACGGCGCTGCGCGGATCTGGCTGCACCTGGGCGGCTTCTCGATCCAGCCCGGCGACTTCGCCAGGATCGTCCTGGCGGTCTCCTTCGCCGGCTACCTGGTGACCAGGCGCGAGACGCTGGCCCTGGCCGGCCACCGTCTGCTCGGCCTCTGCCTGCCGCGCCGGCGCGACCTCGGCCCGATCCTGCTGGTCTGGCTGTTCAGTGTGCTGATCCTGGTCCTGGACACCGACCTGGGCAGCTCGCTGCTCTTCTTCGGCCTCTTCGTCGTGATGCTCTACATCGCCACCGAGCGGACCGGCTGGGTCGTCATCGGCCTGCTGCTCGCCGCCGGCACCGCACTGGCCGCCGCCGGGGCGCCGCACCTGCGGGTGGGGATCGACGCCTGGCTGCACCCGCCGACCGCGTTCGCCGCGCACCCGGCGCCCGGCGCGACCGAACAGACCGGCCAGGCGCTCCTCGCCCTGGGCACCGGCGGCGTCACCGGCACCGGGCTCGGCCAGGGCCGCTCCTGGGTGTTCGGCTTCGCCGCCAGGAGCGACTTCATGCTCGGCTCGTTCGGCGAGGAGCTTGGCCTGACCGGCCTGATGGCACTGCTCGTGCTGTACGGGCTGATCGTCCAGCGCGGCCTGCGCACGGCGCTGGCCACCAGCGACCCGTTCGGCAAACTGCTGGCCGCCGGGCTCTCGGCCGGCTTCGCCCTCCAGGTCTTCGTGGTCGCCGGCGGCGTCACCGGGCTGATCCCGCCGACCGGCATGGCACTGCCGTTCCTGGCGCAGGGCGGCTCCCCGGTGATCGCCAACTGGTGCCTGGTCGCGATCCTGCTCAAGATCAGCGACTCCGCCCGGCGCCCGGCCGCCGAACCGGGCCGGGAACCGACCCGGGCGGTCAGTGCGTAACCGTTTGTGCGGTTGAATGACTCTCGCCGCACCATCGCACCGCCGCACCGCACGCACCGGGAACGACCACACGGCACCGGGAACGAGGAGGGGACCGTCTCATGAACAAGCCCATCAGACGGGTCTCCGTCTTCTGCATGGTGCTGATCTTCGCCCTGCTGCTGCGCGCCAACTGGGTGCAGGCCGTGGTCGCGGACAGCTATGCGAACGACTCGCACAACCGCCGCAACGTCTACGACCAGTACTCCTACCCGCGCGGCAACATCTTCGCCGCCGGCGGGCAGCAGGCGCTCACCCAGTCGAACCTCACCACCGGGTACCTCTACAAGTACAAGCGCGGCTGGACCAACGGCCCGCTGTACGCCCCCGTCACCGGCTTCGCCTCCCAGGCCTTCGGCAACAGCGGCCTGGACTACGCCGAGAACGGCATCCTGGCCGGCACCGACGACCGGCTGTTCTTCGGCAACACGATGGACCTGCTGACCGGCAAGCAGAAGACCGGCGGCGACGTGATCACCACGATCGTCCCCAAGGTCCAGCAGGCCGCCTTCAACGGGCTGAACGGCAAGAAGGGCGCCGCGGTCGCGATCGACCCGCGCACCGGCGCGATCCTGGCGCTGGTCAGCACGCCGTCCTACGACCCGGCCAGCTTCGCCGGCAACTCGATCAACCCCGACCAGAACAACTGGAACTCGCTCAACGCGGACCCGAGCAAGCCGATGCTGGACCGGGCGCTCAGCGAGACCTATCCGCCCGGCTCGACGTTCAAGCTGGTCACCGCCGCCACCGCGTTCGAGACCGGCAAGTACCAGAATCCGGACGACCAGACCGACACCCCGGACACCTACGTCCTGCCCGGCACCAACACCGTGCTGCGCAACGACAGCCCGGACGAGCAGTGCGGCCAGGCCACGCTCAAGTACGCGCTGACCATCTCCTGCAACACCGTCTACGGCAAGCTCGGCGCCGACCTCGGCGAGGAGAAGCTGCTGAACCAGGCGCAGAAGTTCGGCTTCAACAGCTCGGTCTCGATCCCGATCAAGTCCGCGAAGAGCACCTTCCCGTCCGACTCCACGCCGGACGGCACCGCCCAGGACGCGATCGGCCAGCACAACACCGCCGCGACCCCGCTGCAGATGGCGATGGTCGCCGCCGCGATCGCCAACAACGGCAAGCTGATGCAGCCGTACCTGGTCGACGAGGAGCGCACCGGCTCCGGCTCGGTCATCTCCAAGCACAGCGAGCACGAGATGGACCAGGCCGTGAGCCCGGCCACCGCGCAGAAGCTCCAGTCGATGATGGTCGACGTCGTGCAGAACGGCACCGGCCAGAACGCCAAGATCAACGGCGTCGAGGTCGGCGGCAAGACCGGCACCGCCCAGCACGGCCAGGACAACAGCGGCCTGCCATTCGCCTGGTTCGTCTCGTACGCGAAGGTCGGCAACAACGTGCCGGTCGCCGTCGCGGTGGTGGTCGAGGACGGCGCCGCCCAGAGTGACGAGATCAGCGGCGGCAGCCTCGCCGCCCCGATCGCCAAGACGATCATGCAGGCGGCCATCGGCCAGTGATCGACCGGTGACGGCTCTCCGGGTTCTCCCCGCCGTCGGCGATACTGGGCTGTCGGATACCGGTCTGGTCTCAGCTGCCGGGCGTGTCGAGTTGTCGAGCAGGTGACCGGTAGCGTATCCGCAGCGGCGACATGTGTCCGGCTGCCCCGGCTGACCGGGCCAGTGGGCGTCACAGAACCATCGTGGCGAAGGCAGCGTCACTACTGAAACGTGCGGGGACACCTACGTCATATCCTCACCGCCCGGTGAGGGAGAGGGTCGGAACTATGGAAGAGCCTCGTCGCCTCGGCGGCAGGTACGAGCTCGGCGGCGTCCTCGGACGCGGCGGCATGGCCGAGGTCTACCTCGCCCATGACACCCGGCTCGGCCGCTCCGTCGCTGTGAAGACGCTCCGCGCCGACATGGCCCGGGATCCCTCGTTCCAGGCCCGGTTCCGGCGCGAGGCACAGTCCGCGGCCTCGCTCAACCACCCCGCCATCGTCGCCGTCTACGACACCGGCGAGGACTACATCGACGGCATCTCCATCCCGTACATCGTGATGGAGTACGTCGAGGGCTCCACGCTGCGCGAGCTGCTGCACTCCGGGCGCCGGCTGCTGCCCGAGCGCGCGCTGGAGATGACCATCGGCATCCTGCAGGCCCTGGAGTACTCGCACCGGGCCGGCATCGTGCACCGCGACATCAAGCCCGCCAACGTGATGCTGACCCGGCAGGGCAACGTCAAGGTGATGGACTTCGGCATCGCCCGCGCGATGGGCGACGCCGGCATGACGATGACGCAGACCTCCGCCGTCATCGGCACCGCCCAGTACCTCTCCCCGGAGCAGGCCAAGGGCGAGACCGTGGACGCCCGCTCGGACCTCTACTCCACCGGCTGCCTGCTCTACGAGCTGCTGACCGTCCGGCCGCCGTTCGTCGGCGACTCCCCGGTCGCGGTCGCCTACCAGCACGTCCGCGAGGAGGCCCAGCCGCCGTCCGCGTACGACCCCGAGGTGCGCCCGGAGATCGACGCGATCGTGCTCAAGGCGCTCGCCAAGGACCGGGACTACCGCTACCAGAGCGCCGACGAGATGCGCGACGACATCGAGCGCTTCCTCGACGGCCTGCCGGTCGTCGCCGCCCAGCAGGCGGCGGCCTACGGCATGGGCGGCTACGGCTACGACCAGAACGGCTACCCGGCCCAGCAGCACGACCCGTACGGCCAGACCAGCATGCTGCCCCAGCAGGGCCCCGGCAGCGCGCCGACCACCATGCTCTCCCCGGTCGGCGGCCAGCAGGGCTACCACCAGGGCGCGCCGGCCGGCTACCAGGAGAACGGCTACGACGACACCTACGCCGGTGGCGGCGACGGCTACGAGGACGGTGGCCGCGCCGGCCGCCGCCGCGACGAGCCGCCGCGCAAGAGCAACACCTCCTGGATCATCCTGGCCGTGGCGGCCGTGCTGGTCCTGGTCGGCTCGTTCTTCGTCGCCTCCGCGATGTTCAAGGGCGGCAATGCCGGGGCCGCGAGCAGCCAGATCACCGTGCCCACGCTGACCGGCAAGAGCGTCGACGACGCCACCACCGCGATGCACAGCGCCGGCCCGAAGCTGACGCTGACCCAGGGCGCCCCGACCGCCTGCGCGAACATCGCCAGCGGCCTGATCTGCCAGCAGAGCCCGGCCGCCGGCACCCAGATGGCCTCGAACGGGCAGATCACCGTCCAGCTCTCCACCGGCCCCGGCCAGACCCCGGTCCCGGACGTCACCGGCAAGCCCAAGGACGCCGCCACCCAGGCGCTCACCACCGCGGGCTTCCAGGTCGTCCCCAAGTACGCCAACGACCCGACCGTCCCGCAGGACTCGGTGATCTCCCAGGACGTCACCGGCAACGCCAACCCCGGTGCCACGATCACCCTGACCATCTCGCAGGGTCCGGCCAAGGTCGCGGTGCCCGGTGTGGTCGGCCAGACCAGCGACGCCGCCACCCAGGCGCTGCAGGCCGCCGGCTTCACGGTCGACTCCTCGAAGACCACCCCGTCCACCAACGCCGGCCAGGTCGTCGGCACGGTCGCCTCGCAGACCCCGAACGCGGGCCAGAAGGCGGCGCCGAACTCGACCGTCCAGCTGACCATCTACGCGACGCCGCAGAACGTCCAGGTGCCGGACGTCACGGGCAAGACGGTCAAGGAAGCGACCGCCGCACTGCTCGCCAAGGGCCTGCAGTACACGATCTCGGGTCCGAGCGACGACAAGTCCGTCGTCAACCAGATGAACCCGGGTCCGAACCAGCTGGTCCCGCCGAACAGCAGCGTCCAGCTGATCACCCAGGCGGCCCCGCCGACTCCCCCGACCACCCCGCCGGGCGGGGCGACCACCCCGCCGGCCTCGCCGGCCAAAGGGGCCGGGGGCGGCATCACCTGGCCCTGGAACACACCGCCCGGGAACGGGAACGGCTAAGCCCTAGCGGGCCCGAGCCGAGCAGCTGAGAAGGGGCTGTGGACGACGCAACGGTCGTCCACAGCCCCTTTCGGCTGTCCGGGGGCCCGTCAGTCCCGCAGCTCGGCCGGTGGTGTCCGCAGCGCGTCCATCCGGTCCACCCGGACCAGGCTGCCCCACACCGCCATCCGGTACCGCGACGTGTACACCGGCGTGCACGTGGTCAGCGTGATGTAGCGGCCCGGCTTCGTGTAGCCGGCGCCCTCCGGGACCGGGGCGATGACGCCGGTGTCGTACTTCGACGTCTGCGGCAGCACCGCATCCACCCGATAGACGTACCAGTCGTCCCGGGTCTCGACGACCACCGCGTCACCCTTGTCGACCGCGTCCAGGTCGTGGAACTTCGCGCCGTGCCCGTCCCGGTGCGCCGCGAGCGCGAAGTTGCCGGTGGCGTCCCAGGGCATGGCGGCGCGGTAGGGCTCCTGGTAGACGCCGGCGACGCCCTCGTTGAGCACCTCCGGGCCGGTACCCGGGCGGATCAGCACCGAGTAGTCCTTGCCCATTGCCGGGACGTGCAGGAAGCCGATCGCGTCCCCGCCCTGGTACGCCGGCCCGGCCACCGGGCCCGCCGACGGCGCGGGCGCCGTCCAGGACTGCCGCAGCTTGGCGCCGGCCTGCCCCGCGTGGTGATCGGCCGTCAGGTCGGTCCACCAGAGGGAGTACCCGACGAAGAGGGCCAGCACCAGGCCGGCCGTTATCAGCAGCTCCCCCAGCATGCTCAGGCCCACTGTCCACCGGGACCGCCGACGCGGAGCGGAGCTGCTCGGGTGCTGCGTCACGGGGATACCGCCTCGCGTGCTGGGGACGTACGGGCGGCGAACCGGCCCGTACGTCCCCGAAGGGGCGCCGGGCCCCTAGGAGTTCGTCAACGCCGGAGGCTGCCCCTGGCTCCTCGGTTGTTCAGCAATCATCTTGCCAAAGACGATCAGGCGACCGCGCGCCGAGAACTCCGGCGTACAGGTGGTCATGGTGATGTACTTGCCCGCCTGGCTGAACGGTGAGCCCTTCGGGATCGGCTGCAGCACCGCCACGTCGGTCGGCGGCGTCTCCGGGATCCCGCCCTCGACCTCGTACGTGTAGAACGTGGTCGCGGTCTCCACCACGATCTTGTCGCCGGGGGAGAGCTCGGCCAGCCGGCGGAACGGCTGCCCGTGCGTGGTGCGGTGGGCGGCGACGGCGAAGTTGCCGCTCGCGTCGGTGGGCATCGCGGTGCCGACGTAGTGGCCGACCAGGCCGTGGTCCAGCACCTTCTCCTTGTCGGTGCCCTCGGCGATCGGGTACGTGATGCCGATCTTGGGCACGTGCAGGATCGCGAAGCCCTGGCCGGGAGCGAAGACACCCGCGTCAGGGGCCTTCGACTGACCGGGTGACGGCTGCGGGGCGCCGGGCGCGGCCCACTGCTTCTCCAGGCTGTTGCGGGTGCCGTTCGCGGAGGCGTCGGCCTGCACGTTGGTCCACCAGAGCTGGTAGGTGACGAAGAGCAGCATCACCAGGCCGAGCGTTATGCACAGCTCGCCGACGAACCGCGCCGCCAGCACGCCCTTGGACTCCTTGGGACGCACGACCGGCCGGCGTGCCCCCGAGGCCCGGCGACGGCCGCTGCCGGAGCGCAGCGAGACGTTGCCGCCGGCCGCCCGCCGCGGCTCCTCACGGCCGCCCGCCCCGGCCTCGGCCGACGTGGCGTCGGCCGCGCGTATGGTGCGCAGCTGCAGCGTCTGGTCGGCCAGCCACGGGTACTCGACGGCCTGGGTGGCCGGCTCCTCGGGCTCGTACACGCCCCAGCCGTCCGGCTCCGGCTGCGGCTCCGGCTGCGCCGGCGCGGCGTATCCGCCCTGCGGGTACGGCTGCCTGCGCTGCTGCGGCGGCTGCGGCGGCTGCTGGTACGGCGGCTGCTGCTGGTAGGGCTGCGGTGGGTACGGCTGCTGACCGTACGGCTGCTGCGGCTGCTGCTCGTACGGCGGGTACTGCTGCCCGTACGTCCCCCGCCCCGGCCCGCTCTCCGACGCTCCGGGGCCCGGCTGCTCGCCGTAGCCCCGGTGGGCGTCCTGACGCCCCTCCGGGCGCACCGCTGTCACGTCCTCAGCCCCGGCCGATCACCGGAGCGAGGCCGGCCGAGCGGCCGACCGCCTCCGGATCGCCGCACTCCGCGAGCCAGTTGGCGAGCATCCGGTGTCCCCCCTCGGTGAGCACGGACTCAGGGTGGAACTGCACGCCCTCGACGAGCAGCTCACGGTGCCGAAGACCCATGATGACACCGCTCTCGGTCCGCGCGGTGACCACCAGCTCAGCGGGCACGGTGGCCGGTTCGACCGCCAGCGAGTGGTAGCGGGTGGCCGTCATAGGCGAGGGCAGGCCGGCGAAGACGCCGCCGTCCTCGTGCGTGACGAGCGAGGTCTTGCCGTGCAGCAGCTCGGGTGCCCGGCCGACCACCGCGCCGTAGGCCACCGCGATCGACTGCAGGCCCAGGCAGACACCGAAGAGCGGCAGCCCGATCCGCGCGCAGTGCCGCACCATCTCGATGCAGACCCCGGCCTCCTCCGGCGCCCCGGGACCAGGGGAGAGCAGCACGCCGTCATACCCCTGGTCGCCGTCCCGCAGGGTCGCGTGCTCGGCCGTCAGCTCGTCGTTGCGGACCACCTCGCAGGTCGCGCCCAGCTGGTAGAGGTACTGGACGAGGTTGAAGACGAAGCTGTCGTAGTTGTCCACCACGAGGATCCGCGGTGCGGTGACGGGCGAGGCCATACGTGCTGACTCCGTGTGAGGTACGAGGGTGCGAGGGGGGTGCGCCGCGGCGGGCGCGTCAGCCGGTGCCGCTGTTGTCCACAGTGACGTCGTTGAAGGGGAGCAGCGGTTCCGCCCACGGGAAGACGTACTGGAAGAGCAGGTAGATCACCCCGAGGATCAGCAGCAGCGAAATGACGGCCTTCACCAGGGCGTTCCCCGGGAGGCGTCGCCAGATCCAGCCGTACATGGTGCTCCCTGTCTGATGGGCGGTGGGGACCAGAGTAGACCTCGAAGCTGAGCCTGACGGCGGCTGTGGGCTTTTGGATCCTCCGGTGAGCCCGGCCGTGGTATCCGCCGGGTCCCGGTCCGTCCGGGGGAGCGGTTCCCCTACTGTCCGACGGCTGTGTGCAGGTCGGTGGTTCCGGTGTAGCCCGGCATGGTCAACTCGGTGCTCTCCTGCACCTTCCAGCCCAGCCCGTAGGCCGTGACGTACTGCAGGTAGTTGCGGATCGAGGGGTCGGCGTCCACGGCCGCGTGCAGCTCCGCGGTCCGGCCGACGGCGCGGATCACGTAGGGCGGCGAGTAGACCCGGCCCTGGAGCAGCAGCGTGTTGCCGACGCAGCGCACCGCGCTGGTGGAGATCAGCCGCTGGTCCATCACCTGGACGCCGGCCGCGCCGCCCCGCCAGAGCGCGTTGACCACGGCCTGGATGTCCTGCTGGTGGATCACCAGGTCGTTGACGCCGGGCTCGGGGACACCGGGGATCCGGGCGGTGGCGTCGGGCGGCGCGTCGTTGAGCGTGATGGTCAGGCCCGGGCCCTGCAGGGGGTCGAGCCCGGCCTGCTGCCGCAGGGTCGCCAGCCGGTCGGCGTCGGCCGGGCTGAGCCCCTGCTGCTTGGCGAGCTGGTCGGCGCGCTGCTGGAGGTCGGTGAGCTGGGCCTGGGTCTGCTGGTTCTGGTCGCTGCGCTGCTGTATGACGTCCCCGAGCTGCAGCAGCGAGTTGTCCGAGCGCAGATCGATGCCGTGCGAGGCGTGCGCGCTGACGTAGAAGAGGACGCCGGCCAGGGCGAAGACACCGCAGGTCAGGGCACGGCCGACAATTCGGGCGGAGCCGGGGCGCCGAGGGGGCGGGCTCGCGGCGGACTCGCCGGGAATCGACGAATTAAGCACCGTACCCTTATCTCCTTCCGACCCGGCGAGCCACTACGCTAACGGACGCCGGTGGCATGTGCGGAGCATCTCCCGTACGGACCCGGTCTTCCCACAGCCGCCCCGCCCCCGCTGCACCCTGCGCGGTCTCACAGCGCATCGACAGGAGAGCCCCTCGTGCCGAAGTCTCGACTCCGCAAGAAGTCCGACTACATCCCGCCGACCTCGGCGACCGCAGTCAAGATCAGCTCCGGTCGCAACTGGGTCGCCCCGGTGATGCTCGGGCTGTTCCTGATCGGGCTGATCTGGATCGTCACCTACTACGTGACGAGCGGCAGCTGGCCGGTGGAGTCCTGGGGCAACTGGAACATCCTGGCCGGCTTCGGCTTCATCGCCGCGGGCTTCGGCGTCTCCACCCAGTGGAAGTAGCGCCACCGCGCGCTCCCCGGTACGTCCCCGGCTCGTCCCCGTACCGCCTCACCCGACCGGTGGGGCGGTACGTCGTGCTGTCCGAACGCCGATCGGGGATAGTCCTACCGTGCTCTTATCCACACGGTTATCCACAGTGGGGAAAAGTCAACGCATCCTGTGGATAACTGCGGTGCCGACGGTGGATACCACACTGCGGCGGGTGCTCCGACCACCCTCGTCCGAACACCCTCCAGCTGACGAAGTAACAGCTGGACACGCGTAGATCGACCTTCGGACAACGTCTGGTCGCACAGCCTGTGCGCAGACCGCTGCACACTGTGGACAACTTGCGCCGATGGACCGCCCGGACGGTGGAAAACCGTGGACGGCGGTGGACAACCGCGGCCGTCCGATCGATGCACAGCCGGCCCGTGCGCGCCCCCAGGCAGCCGGGGTCACCCAGCCAACCGGGTCAACCGGCTCAATCAGCTGAACCGGGTCAACCGGCTCAACCGGTGAAGCGCGCCGTCGCCACCAGGACCATCGCCAGCTCCGCGGCCAGCATCAGCACCACCGTGCCCGCCTGCACCAGGTTCCGGTTGGCGCGTGGCGCGTGCATCATGCCGATGCCGAGCAGCACCCCCGAGGCCAGCCCACCGACGTGCGCGCGCCAGTCGATCCCCGGCACCGCGAAGGTGATCACCAGGTTGAAGACGATCAGCGCGACCACCGGGCCCAGCGGCTGCCGGGCGACCCGGTAGAGCACGGCGGTGGCACCGAAGATGCCGAAGACCGCCCCGGACGCACCCCAGGAGCGCACCCCGTCCCCGGCCACCAGGTAGACCAGCGCGCTGCCGCCCAGCCCGGAGACCAGGTACACCGCGAGGAAGCGCAGCCGGCCCAGCACCCGCTCCAGCGGCGGACCCATCCACCACAGCGCCAGCATGTTCGAGCCCACGTGGAAGAGCTGGACGTGCAGGAAGGTCGCGGTGAGCAGCCGGTACCACTGGTCAGGGCCGGCCGCGACGCCGTACCCGGTCCCGTTCGGCGCGACCGCGCTGAACAGCTCCCAGCTGCCCGGCGTGTTCTGCCCGCCGAGTGACTTGTCGACGTAGGCCGCGATCAGGAAGACCGCCAGGTTGATGGCGATCAGCACCTTCGTGACCACCGCGCCGTCGCCGGTGAGCCGGCCGCCGAACCTGGTGGTCGCCGGGCGCGGCCGGGGGCCGGCCGCCGCCTGCTCGCCGCGCACGCACTCCGGGCAGTGGAAGCCCACCGAGGCGTTCACCATGCAGTCCGGGCAGATCGGCCGCCCGCAGCGCGAGCAGCTGACGCCGGTCTCGCGTTCGGGGTGGCGGTAGCAGCCGGGCAGCCGGTGCCCGTCCTGGGCGGGGCCCACGGGCTGGCCGGGCTCGTCCTGGGCCATCCGGACTTCCTCTCAACGACAGATCCCGGTGCGCCCTCCGCCGCGCGGAGGAGCACCGGGACCGTCAAGGCTACTGCCGCCGTGGCGGCGCCGACAGGCGTCAGCGGCGGGTGATCTCCACCGACTCGATGACGACGTCCTGCGCCGGGCGGTCGTTGCGGCCGGTCTTGACGGTGGCGATCGCGTCGACGACCTTCTGGCTCGCCTCGCCCTCGACCTCGCCGAAGATGGTGTGCTTGCCGGTCAGCCACGCGGTGGGGGCGACCGTGACGAAGAACTGCGAGCCGTTGGTGCCCGGGCCGGAGTTGGCCATCGCCAGCAGGTACGGCTTGGTGAACGCCAGGTCGGGGTGGAACTCGTCGGCGAACTTGTAGCCCGGGCCGCCGATGCCCTGGCCGAGCGGGTCGCCGCCCTGGATCATGAAGCCCTCGATCACCCGGTGGAAGATCGTGCCGTCGTACAGACGGTCGTTGCTCTTCTTGCCGGTCCCGGGGTGGGTCCACTCACGCGTGCCCTCGGCCAGCTCCACGAAGTTCGCCACCGTCTTCGGGGCGTGGTTCGGGAAGAGCTTGATCACGATGTCGCCGTGGTTGGTCTTGAGGGTCGCGAACAGTTCCTCGGCCACGAGATGTGCCTTCCTTATCTGCTTCTTCTGACCGCAACATCATCCCACGCCCGCCCGCGCGGCCTCCGCTGCGGCGCCCCGCAGACGGCCCAGCCCGCCGCGCGGTAGGACAAATAGGGATGCATGATCTCGAACCAGGTGGATATGTGCACAAGGACGACGCCACCCAGGAGGAGGAAACACCTGTGACCCGCTTGGACACCGCACGAGAGTCGGCCGGTCGGACCCTGGACACGCTCGCGCCGTACGCCACCGGCGCCAGGGAGAGCGCGGCGCACTACGCCCAGGAGGCCCGCCAGCGGCTCGGGCCGGCCCTGGAGTCGCTCGGGCCCCGGCTGGAGGTGGCCGCCGAGCAGGCCAGGGCGGGCACCGCGACGGCCGCGCACTCGGCCCGGGTCGGCTACGTGAAGCACCTCGCCCCGCACGTCGAGCACACCTTCGCGAAGCTGCCGCCGAACGCCCAGGAGAGCGCCCTGAAGGCCGTCCACCGGGCCCAGGAGGCCGCGCTGGCCGCCAAGCACTCCGCCGACCGGGCGGCGGACCACGCCCGCACCGGGGCGCTGCCCCGGTTCAGCAGCGCACTGGACGAGGCCAGGGCCGTCGCCGTCCCGATGGCGCAGGAGGCCCAGTCACGCGGCTCGGCGGCGCTCACCGCGCTGCAGGGCAAGGTGACCGCCGCCCAGGTGGACAAGCTGGCCGCGAAGAACGCCCGCCGGTGCCACCGCGGCACCATGGCGGCCGGTCTGGCGATCGCCGGCACGGTGGCCGTCGGCAGCGGCGTGCTGATCTGGCACTGGTACCGCAAGCAGAGCGAGCCGGAGTGGCTGGTCGAGCCGCCCGAGGTGCAGGGCCCGCCGAACCGCCGCCACCCGGCCTCCGGCGCCACCGCCGCGGACTCGACCGCCCCGCTGAACGGCTCGGGCCCGGCCGACGAGGACGCCCCGGACTCCCCACCGGACGACCGCGCCTAGAGCGCTGGGCCCAGGGCTCCGGCCCGTCCCGAAGCGCAGACGCCGATGGCCGGTCCGGGTGAACCCGGACCGGCCATCGGTCGGTCAAGCTGTACGGCTTCTGTGGAGCTTAGGAGACTCGAACTCCTGACATCTGCCTTGCAAAGGCAGCGCTCTACCAACTGAGCTAAAGCCCCTCGACGGCGCACCGGGCGCTGTCAGGAAACAGCGTACCGGGTCGCCGGACGATCCAGCGCAGGTATTCCCCACACGGGCATAACGCAGCACCGGTGAACCGGCGGGGGAGGCCCCGTGCGGGCCTCCCGCCGTCACAGCAGAATGGTCAGCGGCCGGCCGGGATCGGGTCGGTGGCTTCGGTCCACAGGTCCTGCTCGGCACGGTCGGCCTGCACCTGACGGTAGACAAAGAAGCCGCCGAGGGCGACCAGGGCGACCAGGAGGAGCTTCTTCACCGCGGGACCTCGTCCTTCTCAGCATGGGCGGGCTCAGCAGTGGGGTACCCGGACGGGATCGGCCGGGACTGCGAACCCTTCGAATGTGCACGTACAACGGCGGTCGGCCGGGTAGGCCGTCCTGCGGCCGATGATACACACCCGTGTCCTGTTCGAGACCGGCTGTCGTCGCCTCAACCCGCAGACCCTGACAACGGTTTGACGCGCCGGATCGTTCCGCGTCCGAACCCGCCGCGCCGATCGCTTCGCCCGCTCGGCCCACCACCGCGCGCGAACCGCTATTTCCGGCCGCCGCAGAACCGGAACCGGCGGCCGATCGGCGACCGGCCCGGCGGGCGATCGGCGGATAAAACGAAACGCCCCGGATGGAGTTCCATCCGGGGCGTTTCCGCAGGTGGGCCTAACAGGACTTGAACCTGTGGCCTCTTCCTTATCAGGGAAGCGCTCTAACCGTCTGAGCTATAGGCCCTTGCCGCACTGAAAGATTAGCGGACCGACGGCCGATCTCCCAAATCCGCCCGCGGAGCCCCGCCGGTACCGGGGATCGCAAGGCGCAGGACGGCGGCGTCGGCCGGCTCGGCGGCGGACTCGGGCTCCGGTCCGGCGGTGGGCTCGGCGCGGGGCGCCGGCGCGGCGGCGGTGGTGCCCGGGGCGGCGGCCAGCCACTGCTCACGGGTGCCCGGCAGCCCACTGACGCCGCGGGGGGCGGTGCGCACGGCGAGGACCTGGTTGATCCCGATCCGGTTCTCCTCGAAGGCCAGCGCCGAGGCCGCCATGTAGAGCCGCCAGACCCGGGCCCGGCCCAGACCCACCAGCTTGACCGCCTGCGGCCAGCCGGCCTCCAGGTTGGCCACCCACTCGCGCAGCGTCAGCGCGTAGTGCTCGCGCAGCGACTCGACGTCGCGCACCTCGAAGCCGGCCTGCTCCAGCTCGGTCACCGTGCTGCCGACCGGGGAGAGCTCGCCGTCGGGGAAGACGTACCGCGAGATGAACGGGCTGGTGACGTACGGCTCGCCGGGCAGGCTGGGGCGGCGGGCGATCTGGTGGTTCAGCAGCCGGCCGCCGGGGGCCAGCAGGCCGTACAGGCCGGTCGCGTAGACCCGGTACTGCTCGCTGCCCACGTGCTCGGCCATGCCGACGCTGGAGATCGCGTCGTACGGCCCGTCCGGGATCTCCCGGTAGTCCTGCAGCCGGATCTCCACCCGGTCGCTCAGCGAGGCCGCGGCGACCCGCTCCCGGGCCAGCGCCACCTGCTCGGCGGAGATGCTCACGCCGACCGCGCTGACCCCGTAGTGCTCGGCCGCGTGCAGCACCAGCGAGCCCCAGCCGCAGCCCACGTCCAGCAGGCGCATGCCGGGCCGCAGGCCGAGCTTGCGGCAGATCAGGTCGAGCTTGGCGCTCTGGGCGTCCTCCAGGCTCTTGCCCTCGGGCGTCCAGTACGCGCAGGAGTAGACCATCGAGGGGCCGAGCACCAGGCGGTAGAAGTCGTTGCCGACGTCGTAGTGGTGGCTGATCGAGGCGCGGTCGCGGCTGCGGCTGTGCAGCCGGCCCTCGGGGCGGGCCTCCTCCGGCGGCAGCGGGGGCTGCGGGCCGATCGCCCCGGCCCGGGCCAGCGCGGTGATCACCCGGCGCCCGGCCGGGCCGCCGACGTCCGCCAGGCCCAGGTGCAGGCCGCGCAGTTCGGGGCGCTCGACGAAGTGCGCCACCTCGCTGAGCACGCCGTACAGGTCCTCGCCGGGGCCGAGCTCCAGATCGCCGGAGACGTACGCGCGGACCAGGCCGAGCTCGCCCGGTGCCCAGAGCAGTCGGCGCAGCGCCCGGCGGTTGCGCAGCACCAGCAGCGGGGCGTCCGGTGCGCCCGCCAGGGAGCCGTCCCAGGCCTGCAGGCGGAACGGCATTCTGGTGCCGAGCAGACCCTCCAGCGCGCCGACCAGCTGCTGAGCGATCTGTGCCATGACGTGGAACCTCCGAGCAACCTCGTGGGCAGCCGTCGCGCGGAGACTGCCCGGTGAGCCGAACCGGTAGCCGTGCAAGGCCGTCCCAGCCAATCCGGACCGACAGCACGGCGTCCCGGCGGCACGCCGGAACCCCACTCCTGTCACCCGAATGACCGCGGGCCCCGACTCGATCAAACAACCGAGGGGGCCCGCAGCGGAGGCGTTCCGCGAAATTCGTTCGTACTTCGTGATTTTCGGACCGCCGGCCGACCGGCCGACCACGATCCGACTGCCCGTCAGACTGATCGTCAGACTGACGGGGCGCCAGGAAGTCCGTCCGTCAGTCCTCTTCCGCCAGCGTCAGCTCGATGCCGCCGGTGAAGCCGGCCGCCGCGTTGTAGATGAACGCCGACAGCGTGGAGAGCGCGGTCAGCAGGATCACGTCGACCACGGCGAGCAGCGCGGTGTACGTGATCACCGTGCCGAACCCGATGTAGTCCATCAGGTTGATGCCGCTGGAGGCGCTGTCCGAGTTGCCGGTGACCTCCTTCAGCGTCTTCGCGATCGAGGAGAAGACGCCGAGCGAGTCCAGCGTGGTCCAGAGCACGCCGACCGCCACGATCAGGATGATCCCGATCGCCAGCGACAGCAGGAAGCTGACCTTCATCACCGACCACGGGTCGGCCTTGGTGACCCGCAGCCGGGCCTTGCGGGCCTTGCCGGCCAGGCCGGACGGCGCGGGGGCGGCAGGCGCGCTCGGCGCGGGCCGGCGCGGCGCGGGGGCCGGCGCGGGCGCGGGTGCGCCGCTGTTCACCCGGGTACCGCGGGCCGGGGTCGGCTGGCCCTTGGTGTAGGTGGTCGGCGTCGAGTAGCCGTTCGCCGGCGGCGCGCCCGGCGGCGGGGGCACCGGCGGCGTGCCCGGCTGCGCGCCGTACCCTCCGCCGGAGCCCACTGCGGACATCAGCGAGGTGGACGCCGCGGGGTGCTCAGCCGGCGACTGAGGCACACCTCCGTACGGCGCACCGCCCGGAGCGGCACCTCCCGCGGCGCCCGTGGTCCCACTCACTCTGGTCCTCCCATGCTGGTTGAGACTGCCGAGTCCCGCCGGATTCGCGGCTTGCGAACCCGGTCGGCACTCCACTGTGCGGCATCAAGCTGAGAAGCCCGAAACCGGGGCAGCCGGTACGCCCCGAGCGTCACTCGGAGCAACCGGCTGCGGTAACCGCGTCAGCCCAGGTCAGGGGCCGGTGCGGCGACGTCCTCGGACGCCGGTGCGGCGTCCGCCACAGCGTCCGGTCCCACCTCGTCCTCGGCGATCTCCTCGTCCTCCGCCTCCGCGTTGCGGGCCATGCCCACCACCGCGTCGCGCTTTCCGAGGTTGATCAGTTGGACGCCCATCGTGTCACGTCCGGTTTCACGAACGCCGGAAACCCTTGTCCTGATCACCCCACCGGACAGCGTGATCGCCATGATCTCGTCGGTCTCCTCGACCACCAGCGCGCCGACCAGCGAGCCACGGCCCTCGACGATCTTCGCGGCCTTGGTGCCGAAGCCGCCGCGGCCCTGGATCCGGTACTCGTCCACCGAGGTCCGCTTGGCGTAGCCGCCGTCGGTCGCGGTGAAGACGAAGGTCCCGGGACGGACCACGTTCATCGAGAGCAGCTCGTCGTCCTCGCGGAACGCCATGCCCTTGACGCCGGAGGTGGCCCGGCTCATCGGGCGCAGCGCCTCGTCGGTGGCGGTGAACCGGATCGACTGCGCCTTCTTGGAGACCAGCAGCAGGTCGTCCTCGGCGGAGACCAGCTCGGCGCCGATCAGCTCGTCGTCCCGGCCGTTCTCGTCGGTGCGCAGGTTGATCGCGATCAGACCGCCGGAGCGCGGCGAGTCGTAGTCCTTCAGCGGGGACTTCTTGACCAGGCCCTCGCGGGTGGCCAGCACCAGGTACGGCTTGTCCTCGTAGGTGCGGATCGCCATCACCTGGGTGATGTGCTCCTCCGGCTGGAACGCCAGCAGGTTCGCCACGTGCTGGCCGCGGGCGTCCCGCCCGGCGTCCGGCAGCTCGTAACCCTTGGCCCGGTAGACCCGGCCCTTGTTCGTGAAGAACAGGATCCAGTTGTGCGTGGTCGTCACGAAGAAGTGGTCGACGATGTCGTCCTGCTTCAGCTGCGCGCCGCGCACGCCCTTGCCGCCGCGCTTCTGCGAGCGGTAGAGGTCGCTGCGGGTGCGCTTGACGTAGCCGCCACGGGTGATCGTGACGACGATGTCCTCCTCCGCGATCAGGTCCTCGACCGACATGTCGCCGTCGAAGGGGATCAGCGTGGAGCGCCGCTCGTCGCCGTACTTCTCGACGATCGCGGTCAGCTCCTCGGAGATGATCTCGCGCTGACGGGACGGCGAGGCCAGGATCGCGTTGTACTCGTCGATCTTGCGCTGCAGCTCGTCGTGCTCGTCCATGATCCGCTGGCGCTCCAGCGCGGCCAGCCGGCGCAGCTGCATCTCCAGGATCGCGTTGGCCTGCAGCTCGTCGATGGTGAGCAGGTTCATCAGGCCGCTGCGGGCGGCGTCGGCCGACTCCGAGGCCCGGATCAGCGCGATGACCTCGTCGATCATGTCCAGCGCCTTGAGCAGCGCGCGCAGGATGTGCGCCCGCTCCTCGGCCTTGCGCAGCCGGAACCGGGTGCGCCGCACGATCACGTCGACCTGGTGGCTGACCCAGTGCCGGATGAACGCGTCGAGCGAGAGCGTGCGCGGCACGCCGTCCACCAGCGCCAGCATGTTGGCGCCGAAGTTGGTCTGCAGGTCGGTGTGCTTGTAGAGGTTGTTCAGCACCACCTTGGCGACCGCGTCGCGCTTGAGCACGACCACCAGGCGCTGGCCGGTCCGCGAGGAGGACTCGTCGCGGACGTCCGCGATGCCGGCCACCCGGCCGTCCTTCACCAGGTCGGCGATCTTCAGCGCCAGGTTGTCCGGGTTCACCTGGTACGGCAGCTCGGTGATCACCAGGCACTGGCGGCCCTGAATCTCCTCGACCTCGACCACCGCGCGCATCGTGATCGAGCCGCGCCCGGTCCGGTACGCGTCCTCGATGCCGCGCCGGCCGACGATCAGCGCACCGGTCGGGAAGTCCGGCGCCTTGATCCGCTCGATCAGCGCCTCGAGCAGCTCCTCGTTGGACGCCTCGGGGTGCTCCAGCGCCCAGAGCGCACCGGAGGCGACCTCGCGCAGGTTGTGCGGCGGGATGTTGGTGGCCATGCCGACCGCGATGCCGGTGGCACCGTTGATCAACAGGTTGGGGATGCGCGCGGGCAGGACGGTCGGCTCCTGCGAGCGGCCGTCGTAGTTGGCGGCGAAATCGACGGTCTCCTCGTCGATGTCGCGCATCATCTCCATGGCCAGCGGCATCATCTTGCACTCGGTGTAGCGCATGGCCGCGGCCGGGTCGTTGCCCGGGGAGCCGAAGTTGCCGTTGCCGTCCACCAGCGGCATCCGCAGCGACCAGGGCTGGGCCAGGCGCACCACGGTGTCGTAGATCGAGGTGTCGCCGTGCGGGTGGTAGTTGCCCATCACGTCGCCGACGACGCGGGCGCACTTGTAGTAGCCCTTCTCGGGCCGGTAGCCGCCGTCGTACATCGCGTACAGCACCCGGCGGTGCACCGGCTTGAGGCCGTCGCGCACCTCCGGCAGGGCCCGGCTGACGATCACGCTCATCGCGTAGTCGAGGTAGGAGCGCTGCATCTCGGTCTCGAGCTCGATCGGCTCGACCCGGGAGACAAAGGTGTCGGTGGCGGTGCTGGTGTCCGGCTGCTCGCCGTCGGGACGGTTCTCGTCGACCACTGGTGGTCAGTTTCCTTTCACGCGTGACTGGAGTGTGCGATCCATCACGGTCGCTTGGTGAGCTGCGAAGTGACTTCTCATCACACGTCCAGGAAGCGGACGTCCTTGGCGTTGCGCTGGATGAAGGACCTGCGGGCCTCGACGTCCTCGCCCATCAGGACCGAGAAGAGGTCGTCGGCACGGGCCGCGTCCTCCAGGGTCACCTGCATCAGCAGGCGGTGCGCGGCGTCCATGGTGGTGATCCGCAGCTCCTCGGCGTTCATCTCGCCCAGACCCTTGAAGCGCTGGATCGCATCGTCCTTGGGCAGCCGGCGACCCGCCGACACGCCCGCCTCGATCACCGAGTCGCGCTCGCGGTCGGAGTAGACGTAGTCGAAGTCGTCCTTGCCCCACTTGATCTTGTACAGCGGCGGCATCGCCAGGTACACATACCCGGCCTCGACCAGCGGCCGCATGAAGCGGAACAGCAGGGTGAGCAGCAGCGTGCGGATGTGCTGCCCGTCGACGTCGGCGTCGGCCATCAGGACGATCTTGTGATAGCGCAGCTTGGACTCGTCGTAGTCCTCCTGGATGCCGCAGCCGAAGGCCGAGATCAGCGCCTGGACCTCGGTGTTCTGCAGCACCTTGTCGATCCGCGCCTTCTCGACGTTGAGGATCTTGCCGCGGATCGGGAGGATCGCCTGGGTGCGCGGGTCGCGGCCCTGCTTGGCCGAGCCGCCGGCCGAGTCACCCTCGACGATGAAGATCTCGCACTCGGCCGGGTCCTTGGACTGGCAGTCGCTCAGCTTGCCCGGCAGCGACGCGCTCTCCAGCAGGCCCTTGCGGCGGGTCAGGTCGCGCGCCTTGCGGGCCGCCATCCGCGCGGTGGCCGCGGTGATGGACTTGCGGATGATGTCCGCGGCCTCGACCGGGTTGCGGTCCAGCCAGTCGTTCAGCTGCTCGTGCACGACACGTTGGACGAAGGTCTTCGCCTCGGTGTTGCCGAGCTTGTCCTTGGTCTGGCCCTCGAACTGCGGCTCGCCGAGCTTGACCGAGATGATCGCGGTCAGGCCCTCGCGGATGTCCTCGCCGGAGAGGTTCTCGTCCTTCTCGCGGAGCAGCTTCTTGTCCCGCGCGTAGCGGTTGACCAGGCCGGTCAGCGCGGCGCGGAAGCCCTCCTCGTGGGTGCCGCCGCCGTGCGTGTGGATGGTGTTCGCGAAGCTGTAGACCCCCTCGGTGTAGGAGGAGTTCCACTGCATGGCGACCTCGACCGAGATCGTCTTGTCCTTGTCCTCGGACTCGAAGTCGATCACCGAGGGGTGCACCGGGTCGCCCTTGCGGGAGTTGAGGTGCGTGACGAAGTCGGCGATGCCGCCCTCGTAGTGGTACGTCACGGAGAGCGGCTTGCCCTCGTCGTCGGTGTGCTCCGGGCGCTCGTCGGTCAGCGAGATGGTCAGGCCCTTGTTGAGGAAGGCCATCTCCTGGAACCGGCGCGAGAGCGTCTCGAACGAGTAGACGGTGGTCTCGAAGATGTCCGGGTCGGCCCAGAACGTGACGCTGGTGCCGGTGCGCTCGGTCGTCTCGTGCTGGACCAGCGGCGCGGTCGGAGCGCCCAGCTTGTACTCCTGGGTCCATCGGGAGCCGTCGGTGTGGATCTCGATCGCGAGCCGGGTGGAGAGCGCGTTGACGACCGAGACGCCGACGCCGTGCAGACCGCCGGAGACCGCGTAGCCGCCGCCGCCGAACTTGCCGCCCGCGTGCAGCACCGTCAGCACGACCTCGACGGCCGGCTTGTCCTGGCCGGGCACGATGCCGACCGGGATGCCGCGGCCGTTGTCGACCACCCGGACCCCGCCGTCCGCCAGGATCGTCACGTCGATGGTGTCGGCATGCCCCGCCATCGCCTCGTCGACGGAGTTGTCCACCACCTCCTGGACCAGGTGGTGCAGGCCGCGCTCACCGGTCGAACCGATGTACATACCGGGGCGCTTGCGAACAGCGTCAAGCCCCTCCAGCACCTGGATGTTGCTGGCGTTGTAGGAGGCACCCGAGGCCGGGTCGGTGGGGACAGGGGACTGGCTGGACTCGCCGGAATCGGCCACGAAGCGCCCTCTCTGGCACAGCACGGGCCGCATCCCCGCCCGGGTTCGGGCGAGCGTGCGACCACAGTGTTTCGACTCAGTTACCGCAAGCGGCAGTGTTTGGGCACCAGTCTACCGGTACGACTGACAGAGATGGGCGTTCTACGGGCTCTGAGGGCGGATGTGCCGCCCCAAATCCCCTCCGCACATGACCCGATACTCGCCCTGGGGGCTCAGTGGCCTCACAAGGGCCGTCAGCGGTTCCGGAGGTGTGCGCTCCGTGTGCGGCCGCGCGCCGGGCGGATCAGCCCCAGGTGTCCTGCGGACCGCGACTGCCCGGCGCCCGCAGCCGGCCGTACTTGCGCTCCGGTGCCGCCGGGCCGAGCACCTTGATCACCCGGACCGTGCCGTGACCCAGCTCGTGGTTCAGCCGGGCCACCAACTGCCTTGCCAGCAAACGCAACTGAGTAGCCCAGGCGGTGGAGTCACAACGCACCGTCAGCACCGCCTCGGCCTCCGAGAACTGCTCGGGCGTGCAGTGCGCCGCGATGTCCGGACCGACGATCTGGGCCCAGCGGCCCATCACGCCGCCGACCGCGGCCGGCGCCTCCCAGCCACGCTCCGTGATCAAACGATTCAGCGCGGCGCCCAGCGGGACCGGGTCCCGGCCGTCCGCGCGGGCACCGCTGCGCAGCCCGTGCCGCTTCGCCTCACGCTTCTCGCGGACCTGTTCGCCGCGCTGGCGGGCCTGCTCCTTGGCGGCTCGCAGCGCGACCCGGGCCAGATCGACGCCGGACAGTTCTGACTCGCTCACCCGGTGTGCTCCTTCGTCCCCAGGCTGTGGACAGACCAGCGTACGGGGTGGGACCGGGCAACGGCGCCTCACCCGGTGATCCGGGTCACCGCTCCCTCGGCCACCGTGTAGCGCGCGCCGGCGAGCGCCTTCGGCACGTCCTCGGCGACCGCGGCGGTCACCAGCACCTGCTCGCCGCCGGCCACCAGCTCGGCCAGCTTCTCCCGCCGCCTGGCGTCCAGCTCGGCGAAGACGTCGTCCAGGATCAGCACCGGCTCGCCGCCGTCCGCGCGCAGCAGCTCGTACGAGGCGAGCCGCAGCGCCAGCGCGAAGGACCAGGATTCGCCGTGGCTCGCGTAGCCCTTGGCCGGCAGCGGCCCGAGCAGCAGCTGGAGCTCGTCGCGGTGCGGGCCGACCAGGGTCAGCCCGCGCTCGGTCTCCTGCTTGCGCGCCGCCTGGAGCGCCGCGAGCAGCTGCTGCTCGGCCTCCTCGCGGCTGTTCGGCAGCTCGCCCTCGAAGGAGGAGCGGTACTCCAGCCGGGTCGGCCCCCCGCCCGGTGCCAGCGTCTCGTAGGCCTGCTCGACGAGCGGCCGCAGCGCCGCCACCAGCTGGATCCGAAAGGCCGTCAGCTCGGCTCCGGCCCGGGCCAGGTGGCCGTCCCAGACCTCCAGCGTGGCCAGGTCGCCGGCCTTGCCGCCACCGGCCCGGCGGGCCATCGCGGCGGTCTTCAGCAGCGCGTTGCGCTGTTTGAGCACCCGCTCGTAGTCCTGGCGCACGCCGGCCAGCCGCGGGGCCCGGGCGGTCAGCAGCTCGTCCAGGAAGCGCCGGCGCTCGCCCGGGTCGCCCTTCACCAGGGCGAGGTCCTCGGGGGCGAAGAGCACCGTGCGCAGCAGGCCGAGCACGTCGCGCGGGCGGACGTTGTCGGAGCGGTTGATCCGGGCCCGGTTGGCCTTGCCCGGGGTGATCTCCAGTTCGACCAGGGTGGTCCGGCCGCGGTCCTCGATCGAGGTGCGGACCACCGCCCGCTCGGCGCCGAGCCGGATCAGCGGGGCGTCGGTGGCCACCCGGTGGCTGCCCAGCGTCGCCACGTAGCCGATCGCCTCGACCAGGTTGGTCTTGCCCTGGCCGTTGGGCCCCACGAACGCCGTGACGCCCGGGTCGAGCGGAACCTCGGCCCGGGCGTACGAACGGAAGTCGGCGAGCGACAGGTGCGCGACGTGCATGGGACTGGACTGGGCTCGCCTTCTGGGGTTCGTTACTTGGATTCGACCGCGTGGCCACCGAACTCGTTGCGCAGCGCGGCGATCATCTTCATCTGCGGCGAGTCGTCCTGCCGCGAGGCGAAGCGGGCGAAGAGCGAGGCGGTGATCGCCGGCAGCGGCACCGCGTGGTCGATCGCGGCCTCGACGGTCCAGCGGCCCTCGCCGGAGTCGGCGGCGTAGCCCTTGAGCTTGTCCAGGTGCTCGTCCTTGTCGAGGGCGTCCACGGCCAGGTCGAGCAGCCAGGAGCGGATGACCGTGCCCTCCTTCCAGGAGCGGAAGATCTCGCGGACGTCGGTGACGCTGTCCACGGCCTCCAGCAGCTCCCAGCCCTCGGCATAGGCCTGCATGATCGCGTACTCGATGCCGTTGTGGACCATCTTCGAGAAGTGGCCGGCGCCGACCCGGCCCGCGTGCACCGAGCCGAATTGGCCCTCGGGCTTGAGGGCGTCGAAGACCGGCTGGACCTTGGCGATGTCCGCGTGCTCGCCGCCGTACATCAGCGCGTAGCCGTTCTGCAGGCCCCAGACGCCGCCGGAGACGCCGCAGTCGACGAAGCCGATGCCCTTGGCGGCCAGCAGCTCGGCGTGCTTGACGTCGTCGGTCCAGCGCGAGTTGCCGCCGTCCACCACCACGTCGCCGGGGGAGAGCAGCTCGCCCAGCTCCTCGACGGTCGCCTGGGTGGCCGCACCGGCGGGAACCATCACCCAGACCACGCGCGGACCCTGAAGCTTGGTCACCAGCTCCTGGAGGCTCGCGACGTCGGTGAGATCGGGGTTGAAGTCGAAACCGATGACGGTGTGGCCGGCGCGGCGGATGCGCTCGCGCATGTTGCCGCCCATCTTGCCGAGACCGATGAGGCCGAGCTCCATGACAAGTCCTTACCTGGGGTGTCGTGCCTGACGGCGGCGCCGTTGCCGCGCTCCGAGCCTACGCCGCGCGAATGTCCCCAGGGTCGGGGAGAGCCTGGGGACGGCGCTATGTCGTCAGGTCGGGATCAACCGGAATGTCGCGATCAGCCCGGCAGCCGAGCCGGCGCTCCAGCCGGGCCGCGGACGACCCGAGTTGGCCCGGCGTCAGCCGGAGAGGCGGACCGGCATGATCAGGTACTGGTACGCGTCGTCCTTCTCGGCGTCCAGCGCGGGCTTGCCGCTGAGCAGCGCGGGCTTGGTCGGGGTGGTGAAGGACAGGTTGGCGAAGGCGGAGTCGATCGCCTTCAGGCCCTCCTCCAGGTAGCCCGGGTTGAACGCGATCGAGATGTCGTCGCCCTGCAGGTCGGCGTCGATCCGCTCGGTGGCCTGGGCGTCGTCGCCCGAGCCGGCCTCCAGGGTCAGCACGCCCTGCTCGAAGCTGAGCCGGACCGGGGTGTTGCGCTCGGCGACCAGCGAGACGCGCTTGAGCGCCTCCAGGAACGGCTGGGTCTGCACCGAGGCCTCGGCGTTGAACTCGGTCGGGAAGAGCGTGCGGAACTTCGGGAACTCACCCTCCAGCAGGCGGGTGGTGGTCCGCCGGCCGGCGCCCTCGAAGCCGATCAGGCCCTCGCCGGCGCCGCCCGAGGAGAGCGCGATCGAGACGGTGTCGCCGCTGCCCAGGGACTTCGCGATGTCCTGCAGCGTGCGGGCGGGGACCAGCGCGACCGCGGAGATGTCCGGCTGCTCGGGCTTCCAGAGCAGGTCGCGGACGGCGAACCGGTAGCGGTCGGTGGCGGCCAGGGTGATCCGGTCGCCGTCGATCTCGACCCGGACACCGGTCAGCACCGGCAGCGTGTCGTCACGGCCGGCGGCCACCGCGGCCTGGCTGACCGCCGAGGCGAAGACCTCGCCGGAGACCGTGCCGGTCGCGGTCGGCATCTGCGGCAGCGCCGGGTACTCGTCCACCGGCAGGGTCGGCAGGGTGAACCGCGAGCTGCCGCAGACCACGCTGACCCGCTGGCCGTCGGTGGAGATCTCCACAGGCCTGTTGGGAAGGTTGCGGGAGATGTCGTTCAGCAGCCGGCCGGAGACCAGAACCGTGCCGGCCTCCTCGACGTCCGCCTCCAGCTCGACCCGGGCCGAGACCTCGTAGTCGAAGCCGGACAGCGCCAGGCTGCCGTCCTGGGCGGTCAGCAGCAGGCCGGCGAGCACCGGCACCGGCGGCCGCGCGGGGAGGCTGCGGGCAGCCCAGGCCACCGCCTCCGCGAGGACGTCACGCTCCACCCGGAACTTCACCGGTAACCGCCTCCTGGGTCCTGCTGTCGCTGCTGATCTTGTTCGCACTGGGGCACCCGTTCTCCAGGTGCCGAAGGACAGTCTGACGTACTCCGCCGACAGTCGGGGCAGACGGGCGGGAGCAAGCCGAACAGATGTCGGGAACGAGTTGTCCACAGTTTTCGGCGCACCCCGCTGTTGAACGAGTCAAGGGGTCTATAGGTGTAGTGGTAGTAGTAGGGCCTGTGGATACCGTGGATAACCCCGTTTCCGCAGGTCAGGCCCTGTTTTTTGTCCACAGTGGGTGTGGACCCAGCCGGTGGATAACCAGGCGCCACTGTGGACAGCGGAGCGTTACTCACAGGGCACCCTACGTATCCACAGGTTATCCCCAGGGCCTTCCCCAGATCTTGCCCCGGTTATCCACGGGCCTCGGTCAACATCTCGTGACGCCTTTCACACCGGGCGATGAACCGGCAGCGAAGGTTGTCGAACAGTGGATATTGCTGTGGAGAAGCTGGGGATAACTGGCCGCTCCCTGGGGACGGCCGGTGGACAACCCGGAAGCCGAGTTGACGGGCCGCCAACTGTCCACATCCTGTGGATAACCGTTGTGCACAAGTACACAGGGGGCTGACCTGCGGCGAAGAGCGTAGCGGTGCGGCGGCTGTGGAGGAATTCGGGATAACTCCGAGCTCCCCAGGCTGTGGACGGGGAAAAACACCCGTTGCTGTGGACAGCGGCTCGTCCGGCCTGCGCTGTTCGAATTGCTGCTCAGATGTACGAAAGCGGCCGGGGGCTGTCGGGACGTCAGCTGCTTGCAAGCCTTCCCCGCGGCAGTTGACTTCACACACATCTCCAAGCGACGAAAAGGGGCGGCCCGGGTCCTCTGGCGAGGATCCGGGCCGCCCCTTCAAACGGGCTGCTGTGGCTAGCTCTTGATGCGGTTGGTGAGCTCGGTGACCTGGTTGTAGAGCGAGCGCCGCTCGGCCATCAGGGAGCGGATCTTGCGGTCCGCGTGCATCACCGTGGTGTGGTCGCGGCCGCCGAACTGGGCGCCGATCTTCGGCAGCGAGAGGTCGGTCAGCTCGCGGCAGAGGTACATCGCGATCTGCCGGGCCGTCGCCAGCACCCGGCTGCGCGATGAGCCGCACAGGTCCTCGACGCTCAGGCCGAAGTAGGCGGCGGTCTGCTGCATGATCACCTGCGCGGTGATCTCCGGCCCGGCGTCCTCGTCCCCGCCCGGGATCAGGTCCTTGAGCACGATGCCGGCCAGTTCCAGATCGACCGGCGAGCGGTTCAGGTTGGCGAACGCGGTCACCCGGATCAGCGCGCCCTCCAGCTCGCGGATGTTGCGGGTGATCCGCGAGGCGATGAACTCCAGCACGTCGGCAGGGGCGTTGAGCCGCTCCTGGATCGCCTTCTTGCGCAGGATCGCGATCCGGGTCTCCAGCTCGGGCGGCGTGACGTCGGTGATCAGACCCCACTCGAACCGGTTGCGCAGCCGGTCTTCCAGGGTGATCAGCTGCTTGGGCGGCCGGTCGGAGGAAAGCACGATCTGCTTGTTCGCGTTGTGCAGCGTGTTGAACGTGTGGAAGAACTCCTCCTGGGTCGACTCCTTGCTCGCGAGGAACTGGATGTCGTCGACCAGCAGGATGTCCATGTCCCGGTAGCGCTTGCGGAACGCGTCCGCCTTGCCGTCCCGGATGGAGTTGATGAACTCGTTGGTGAACTCCTCCGAGCTCACGTACCGCACCCGGGTGCCCGGGAAGAGGCTGCGCGAGTAGTGGCCGATGGCGTGCAGCAGGTGCGTCTTGCCGAGGCCGGACTCGCCGTAGATGAAAAGCGGGTTGTACGCCTTGGCCGGGGCCTCGGCGACCGCCACCGCCGCGGCGTGCGCGAAGCGGTTGCTCGCGCCGATCACGAAGGTGTCGAAGAGGTACTTGGGGTTGAGCCGGGCGGCCGGTTCGTCCTTGCGTGAATCGGCCGACGGCGCGCCGGGCGGGGCCGGTACGCCCGGCACCGGGGTGCGGTCGGCGACCCGCTCGGGCAGGCCGGCCGGCTTCGGGCGGCCGGCTTCGGGCGACTCACCGTCGCCGCTGCCGCCGCCGTTCCCGCGCAGTGCCCCGGACGGGCCCGTGGCGCCCTGGGCGGGGCCGGGCTGGGGCGGCTGACCCCCGGGACGGCCGGGCGGGAGATCACGCAGGTCGCGGCGGCCGGCGCCGGGGCGCGGGCCGCGGTGCCGGTGCTCCTCGGCCGTGGAGTCGTAGGCGCCGCCGAACAGGTCGCCCTGGGCGGGCTCGCCGTGACCGCCCGGCGCCTGCGGGTGCCCGGCGCCCGGGTGCGGTTCGGGGGCCGGCGGCCGCTCGCCGCTCTCCCAGTCACGGTAGGGCCGCTCCTGGTAGGAGCGCTGCGGCGGGTACTGCTGCTCGGGGTAGGAGCCGCGCTCGGCCGCGGGGTACTGGTAGTCGCCGTACTGCTGCGGCGGGTACTGCTGCTCCGGGTAGCCGCGCTCGCCCTGGTACGGGTACTCCTCGTAGGGCTGCTCGCGGTAGCCGCGCTCCTGGTACGGCGGCTGCCAGCCGGGCTGCTCCTCGGCCCCGGGCATCGGCTCGGGCTGGGGTTCGGGGACCGGCGGCGCGAGCGGAGCGGCGGGGGCCGGGCTCGGCGGCACGGCGTTGGCATCGACCATCACGGCGATCCGGACCGGGCGACCGAACTGCTGGCTCAGCCCGTCGGTCAGCTGCGGCAGCAGCCGGCCCTCCAGCACCTGCTTCGCCCACTCGTTCGGGGCGGCCAGCAGGGCGGTGTCGTGCATCATCCACATCGGCTGGGTGCGCTGCACCCACAATTTGTCCTTGTCACCGACCGAGGTGTCGTTGACCAGCCGCTCGACGACCTTCGCCCAGGCGGGGACGAGGTCGCTGTTGACATCAGCCACTGGTGCACGCTTTCTCGTTCCCCCGAAGGGGGTGATCCTGGCCCGGCTCAGTTGATCGAGCCAAGCTGGTTGGTTCAGGTCGATGAACAAAACCAGACAAGTCCTGCAACGGTAGTCAGCGGACAGAGCTGATTCAAGTTGTTGTCCACAGGCTGTGTACATCCCGGACGGGCGCGGGGTCCGGCGGGGCACCCGGCGCGACCGCGCCGGCGCCCGGCGAAACGGCCGGTTTGACCCTCGACCCCCCGTCCGCGTACCGTAACCAGGTCGAGTTGTCGATGGCCGCTGCCGCATGTCCGCGGGTCCGCCCCGCTTCCAGAAGGCGCGCAGCACGGGCGCCGTGGATTGCCTGAACCCCAGCGGACCTGGGGAAACGGGCCGGATTTCCCAGTTCTGCAGGGGAGATCACGCGGACGCACGGTGACGGCCAAGCTGCAAATCGTCATCCTACGATTCACCCCAGGAGCCCCCGAGTGAGCAAGCGCACCTTCCAGCCGAACAACCGTCGTCGCGCCAAGACCCACGGCTTCCGGCTGCGTATGCGTACCCGCGCCGGCCGCGCCATCCTGGCGACCCGCCGTGCCAAGGGCCGCACCAACATCTCCGCCTGATCCGCGCGCAGGGTCTGTAGTGCTGCCCTCCGAGAATCGGCTGCGGCGGCGCCAGGACTTCGCGACCGCGGTAAAACGCGGTCGTCGAGCCGGTCGGCCCCTGCTGGTCGTCCATCTCCGCAGAGAGGACGGACAGCCGGAGCCGGTCGGCGGGTACAGCGACTCCCACCCGCACGTCGCCGAGGGGACTCCCTCGGCGCGTGCGGGTTTCGTCGTGAGCAAGGCTGTCGGTCCGGCCGTGGTGCGCAACCTGGTAAAACGTCGCCTGCGTCACCTCGTGCGCGAGCGTCTGGGCGCATTGCCCGCAGGTAGCCTGATAGTGGTACGGGCGTTGCCCTCAGCGGCATCGGCCTCGTACCAGGACCTGGCACACGACCTGGATGCGGCGCTGAAGCGGTTGCTCCGCACGGATCCGGCCTCCTCGGGAGGAGGATCAGCGCGATGAAGTACCTGCTGATGGGGCTGATCAGGGTCTACCAGTGGACCATCAGTCCACTGCTCGGTCCGGTCTGCCGCTACTACCCCTCGTGCTCGCACTACGGGTACGAGGCGGTGCGTACGCACGGTGCGCTCAAAGGCAGTGTGCTGACCGCCTGGCGGATCTTGCGGTGCAACCCCTGGTCCCCGGGTGGGGTGGACCACGTCCCACCGCGCAAGCGTCCCGTATGGCACCAGCGGCTGCGCGCCCTGGTGCAGCCCAGGACCGGTAGTGCCGCGAGTCCGGAGCCGGTCGGCTCCGCGGCTGACGGCCCGGTCACCTCAGGCTCGACGGCTGCTGGTCAGACGTCGGTAGGCCCGATGTCCGCAAGCCTGACGACCAAGCCCAATGCTCAAGGAGTCTGACCGGTGACCTGGTCCTTCCTGAACCCCCTGTACACCGCTGTGTCCTGGATCATTGCCCAGTTCCACGCGCTGTACAGCCACATTTTCGCGCCCGACAGTGGTTGGGCCTGGGGTCTGGCGATCGCCTCGATGGTGGTCGTGATCCGGATCTGTCTGATCCCGCTCTTCGTGAAGCAGATCAAGGCGACCCGGGCCATGCAGGCGATCCAGCCGAAGATGAAGGCCATCCAGGAGCGCTACAAGAACGACAAGCAGCGCCAGTCCGAAGAGATGATGAAGCTGTACAAGGAGGCGGGTACCAACCCGTTCTCCAGCTGCCTTCCCATCCTCGTGCAGATGCCGTTCTTCACCGCTCTGTACGGCGTGCTGAGCCATGTCGCGCACAACCAGCCGATCGGCGTCATCAAGGGCGACCTGCTGGCCAGCGCGCACCACGCGCACATCTTCGGCGCGCCGCTCTCGGCGACCTTCGTGAACAGCCCCGAGGTCAGCGTCAAGCTCGTCACCGCGGTGATGATCGTGATGATGTCGCTCTCGCAGTTCATCACCCAGCGCCAGCTGATGACGAAGAACGTCGACCTGTCGGTCAAGACGCCGTTCATGCAGCAGCAGAAGATGCTGATGTACGTCTTCCCGGTGATGTTCGCCGTGATGGGCATCAACTTCCCGGTCGGTGTGCTCGTCTACTGGCTGACCACCAACGTCTGGTCGATGGGCCAGCAGCTGATCGTCATCCGCAACAACCCGACGCCCGGCAGCAAGGCCTGGGACGAGCGTCAGGCCCGTCTGAAGGCGGCCGGCCGGCTGAACCCGGATGGCTCGGTCATCAAGGGCAACGGTCCGTTCGGGATCTTCGGCGTCAAGACGGCCACCGCGCAGGCGCAGGCCGCCGCCGTGGTCGAGGAGTCGGTGCAGGTGCGCCGGCAGCAGCCGCGGAACCTGACCAAGGCGCAGCGCCAGCAGGTGCACACCGGCGCCAAGGCCGAGGCGACCAAGGACGACACGGTCGCCGATGACGAGGTCACGGTGGCGACGCCCGAGGATGCCGTCCCGAGCTCGTCGGCGGCCGGTAAGCCCGCCGCGGCCCAGGGCAAGCGTCCGGCGGCCAAGCAGGGCGGCGGGTCCGGCTCGGCGAAGCGCGGTTCGCAGCAGGGCGGCCAGCGGCCCCGGAAGAAGTCCTGAGCCTGCGGGTGTGAGCCCGTTCCGTTCGCGGTGCGACGGAACCCCTCTCTGATCCTCGATCTCGGCCCGCAATCGATGGGCCCCATCCCCGAAGGAGTCCCTCCCGTGACGGAAGGCACCACCTCTGCCGTCGAGGCCGACCAGGCCGCTGAGTCCGTGCAGGCCGATTCGGCCGACACCCTGGTCGCTCGACTGGAGCAGGAGGGTGAGATCGCGGCCGACTACCTGGAAGGTCTGCTCGACATCGCCGACCTGGACGGCGACATCGACATGGACGTCGAGGGCGACCGGGCCCTGGTCTCCATCGTCGGCGAGAGCAACGACCGGGCGCTGCAGCGCCTGGTCGGCCAGGACGGGGAGGTGCTGGAGGCGCTCCAGGAGCTGACCCGCCTGGCGGTGCATCGCGAGACCGGTGAGCGCAGCCGTCTGATGCTGGACATCGCGGGCTTCCGGGCACGCAAGCGGGAAGAGCTGGCCGAGCTGGGCGCGCAGGCGGCGGAGCAGGCGAAGCAGACCGGCGAGTCGGTCAAGCTGCGCCCGATGACGCCGTTCGAGCGCAAGGTGGTGCACGACGCGGTGGCCGCGGCGGGGCTGCGCAGTGAGTCGGAGGGCGAGGAGCCCCAGCGGTGTGTGGTGGTCCTGGCGGGCTGAGGCCCGGGGATCGTCGTTCGTCCGACCCCGTTCGCACGGTTCGCCGTGCGGACGGGGTCGTCAGTTCCCGGGGCAGTTGTGCTGTCCTGGGAACAGTTCGGGAGCTGCCGGGTTCGCGGGGGGATGTTTCACGTGAAACGGTGCTTCACGGGGGTCGGTGTGATCGGTGAGCGGAGAGGCTGAGATGGCGACGGAGAGTGCGGCGGCCGACGGTGTGCCGGCGGACCTGGCTGAGGCCCCGCCGGTGGCGCGGGAGATCTTCGGCGAGCGGTTCGAGGCGGCGCAGCGCTACGCCGAGCTGCTGGCGACGGCCGGCGTGCAGCGCGGGCTGATCGGGCCGCGTGAGGTGCCACGGCTGTGGGACCGCCATGTGCTGAACTGCGCGGTGCTCTCGGAGCTGCTGCCGGCCGATGCGACGCTCTGCGACGTCGGCTCGGGGGCCGGCTTGCCGGGCATCCCGGTGGCGCTGGCCCGTCCGGACGTCTCGGTGACGCTGCTGGAGCCGCTGCTGCGCCGGACCACCTTCCTGGAGGAGGTGGTGCGCGAGCTCGGTCTGGACAATGTGACCGTGCTGCGCGGCCGGGCCGAGGAGATGGTCGGGAAGATCTCGGTGGAGATCGTCACGGCCCGCGCGGTGGCGCCGCTGGACCGGCTGGCCGGCTGGGGAATGCCGCTGCTCCGTCCGTACGGGCAGATGCTGGCGCTCAAGGGCGACACCGCGGAGCAGGAGCTGGCGGACTCGCGCTCGGCGCTGAGCAAGCTCGGCGCCGTGGAGTGGGCGGTGATCCCGGTGGGGGAGGGGACGCTGGGTGCGGCGACCCGGGTCGTCCAGGTGAAGGCCGGCGAGAGCCCCGGTGGTGTGAAGGCGGCGACTCGGCGGGCGAAGGCGGCCCGAGCCGGGCGGGCCGGCAGCCGGGTGGGCGAGCCGCGCGCCGCCGGGCGCCGTCGGCGCTGAGCGGTCCTGCGGAACACGTCGGAACGCGGAGTTTCAGGAGTTCGGCCGGAGGCCCTGGGGTGCGGTACGCCCCGGGGCCTCCGGCCTTTCCAGGAGTGACGCCGTCCCGGAGTGTCATGTCGTCCCGGAGTGTCATGTCGTCCCGGAGTGTCGTGCCGTCGGATTCCGGACAATGCGGGCATCGTGATTCACGTGAAACGTCGCTCCCTGCTTTCCGTCAGTTTCGACCTGCGGTTTCCCCGTGGGCTCGGCCGCGGCCCGACAGCGGCTGTTGCCGCTCCGGTTTCACGTGAAACACTGACCCCCATGCAGGACTCGGAGACCATCGACCAGATCGATGACACCCCCATCGCGCGGGCGGCGCAGGCCGCCGTGCAGGCGTTGGGGCGGGCGGGCGAGGGCCTGCCCCGGCCGCCCGCGACCCGCGTCATCGTCGTGGCGAACCAGAAGGGCGGGGTGGGGAAGACCACCAGCACCGTCAACATGGCCGCTGCGCTCGCCATGCACGGGCTACGGGTGCTGGTGATCGACCTCGACCCGCAGGGCAACGCCTCGACCGCGCTCGGCATCGACCACCATGCCGAGGTGCCGTCGATCTACGACGTGCTGGTGGAGGGCAAGCCACTGGCCGACGTGGTGCAGCCGGTGGTCGCGGTGGAGGGGCTCTTCTGCGTCCCGGCCACCATCGACCTGGCGGGCGCCGAGATCGAGCTGGTCTCGCTGGTGGCCCGGGAGAGCCGGCTGCAGCGGGCGATCGCGGCCTATGAGCAGCCGCTGGACTACATCCTGATCGACTGCCCGCCCTCGCTGGGGCTGCTGACGGTCAACGCGCTGGTGGCCGGGCAGGAGGTGCTGATCCCGATCCAGTGCGAGTACTACGCGCTGGAGGGACTGGGCCAGCTGCTGCGCAACGTGGAGCTGGTGCGGGCGCACCTCAACCCGGCGCTGCACGTCTCGACCATCCTGCTCACCATGTACGACGCCCGTACCCGGCTCGCCGCGCAGGTCGCCGAGGAGGTGCGCAACCACTTCACCTCGGAGGTGCTGCGCACCGCGATCCCGCGCTCGGTCCGGGTCTCGGAGGCGCCGAGCTACGGGCAGACCGTGCTCACCTACGATCCCGGGTCGTCCGGCGCGCTCTCCTACCTGGAGGCGGCGCGTGAACTGGCCTTGCGGGCGGCCGGGCTGCAGAGCCCGACGGCGGTCGAGCAGGCGGCGGCGGACGTCCTCGGCGCGGTGGGCAGGCACCGGCACACGATCGGCGCGCAGGTGGCACCGACGGCAGAGCAGAGCACGATGGAGGGCAATCGGTGAGTGGGCGCAGGGGTCTGGGACGTGGGCTGGGAGCGCTGATCCCGCCGGCCGGTTCGGCGGAGTCTGCCGGCGGCGCGGCGACGGTCGCCGCGGCGCGGCCCGGATCGGGCGCGGCGGCGGTGCTGCCGACCGGTGCCGTCTCGCCCAGCGCGGTTCCGGTGCTGCCGCCGGGCCGTGGCACGGTGGCGGCGAAGGCAGCGGAGAGCATGCGCGAGTCGGCGGCGGAGCCGGAGCTGGCGCCGGTGAGCGGCGCGCGGTTCGCGGAGCTGCCGCTGGACGTGATCTCGCCGAACCCGCGGCAGCCGCGTGAGGTGTTCGACGAGGACAAGCTGGCCGAGCTGGTCGCCTCCATCAAGGAGGTGGGTCTGCTGCAGCCGGTGGTGGTCCGTCAGGTCGCCGGCGGGCGCTTCGAGCTGATCATGGGTGAGCGGCGCTGGCGGGCCTCCCGGGAGGCCGGGCTGGAGCAGATCCCCGCGATCATCCGGGCCACCGAGGACGACAAGCTGCTGCTGGACGCGCTGCTGGAGAACCTGCACCGGGCGGAGCTGAACCCGCTGGAGGAGGCTGCCGCCTACGACCAGCTGCTGCGCGACTTCGGCTCCACCCATGACGAGCTGGCCGACCGGATCGGCCGGTCCCGTTCGCACGTCTCGAACACGCTGCGACTGCTCAAGCTCTCCGCCGCGGTACAGCGCCGGGTGGCGGCTGGGGTGCTCAGCGCGGGGCACGCCAGGGCGCTGCTCGGGGTGTCGGACGTGGAGCGGCAGGACACGCTGGCCCGCCGGATCATCGCGGAGGGCCTCTCGGTGCGCAGCACCGAGGAGATCGTGGCGTTGATGGACCACGAGGAGAAGCCGCAGCGGCCGGTCGGGCCGAAGGCGGGCAAGCTGCTCTCGCCGGCCTTCAACGATCTGGCCGGGCGGCTCTCCGACCGGTTCGAGACCCGGGTGAAGGTCGAGGTCTCGCAGCGGAACGGAAAGCTCGGCAAGGGCAAGGTCGTGCTGGAGTTCGCTTCGGTGGAGGACCTCAACCGGATCCTGGACAGCCTGGCGCCGGGAGAGGACGGGCTGCGGCTCTCGCAGAGCTGAGCGGGATGCCGGGATGCTCCTCCGGCGCGCATGGGTGCATGTTTCACGTGAAACATGCACCCATTGGCATCTGTGCGAGGTGGGACATGGGAGTCTGGATTTCGGGCGGCTCCCGGGGGAGGAACCGACCAAGGAGGTGTGTGCTGCATGGGCCGCAAGGTCGTCCCGCTGACCCTGGACAATCTGGCGGATCTGCCTGAGCCGTGCCGGTCCTGCGTCTTCTGGGAGCTCGATCCGGTGCGTGGGCGGGAGGCGGTCGAGGGGGGCAAGGCGGCGCAGGAGAAGGAGAGCTGGATCTCGGCCGTGCTGCTGGAGTGGGGATCCTGCGGGCGGGTCGCCTATGTGGACGAGGTGCCGGCCGGCTTCGTGTTGTACGCCCCGCCGGCCTACGTGCCGCGCTCGCAGTCCTTTCCGACCAGCCCGGTCTCGCCCGATGCCGTGCAGTTGATGATCAGCCGGGTGCTGCCGCCGTTCCAGGGACAGGGCCTCGGGCGGGTGCTGGTCCAGACGGTGGCGAAGGATCTGCTGGCTCGGGGAGTCCGGGCGATCGAGGCGTTCGGAGCGACCGGCGCGGAGCTGCCGAGCTGTCTGCTGCCGGCCGAGCATCTGCGGGCGGTGGGCTTCAAGACGGTCCGCCCGCACCACCGTTCGCCGCGGCTGCGGCTGGAGGCGCGCTCCACGCTCTCCTGGCGCGGCGATGTCGAGGGTGCGCTGGAGCGACTGCTCGGCGGGGCCCGCAAGGAACCGGCGCTGCGGCCGTTCTGAGCGGCCTGGCGGTGCCGTTGTCAGCCGCACAACGCGAGAGGGCGGGCCCGGTGTCGGGCCCGCCCTCTCGGCGATCAGCGAGGCTTGCTCAGCCTGCTTACTTGACCGTGATGATGTCGGCCAGGTCGCGCAGCAGGGCGGCCTTCGGCTTGGCGCCGACGATCGTCTTCACCAGCTCGCCCTTGACGTAGACGTTGAGCATCGGGATCGATACCACGCCGTAGTTCGCCGCGACGGCGGGGTTCTGGTCGACGTCGACCTTGGCGATCGTCAGCTCGTCCGCGTACTCCGCGGCGATCGCGTCGAGCACCGGGGCGACCTGGCGGCACGGGCCGCACCAGGTGGCCCAGAAGTCGACCAGGACGGGCTTCTCGCTCTTGAGGACCTCGGCTTCGAAGGTCGCGTCGGTCACGGTGATGGTGGCGCCGGCCACGGGATCTCCTAAAGGTCGCTGTGCGGTGGGTTACTGCGGGTTCGTTCTACAGAAGGGACAACAACGCCGAGCGGCGATCTGTTTCGCCGCCGCTGCGGCGCTGGGCCGGGCAGGGGTCAGGCGCCGACGGGGACGGCGGCCTGAGCCTCCTCGTGGGCCAGCTTGGCGAGGTAGCGCTCGGCGTCCAGCGCGGCGGCGCAGCCGGTGCCGGCCGCGGTGATCGCCTGCCGGTAGGTGTGGTCCACCACGTCGCCGGCGCCGAAGACGCCGGTGAGGCTGGTCCGGGTGCTCGGCGCGTCGACCTTGAGGTAGCCCTCCTCGTCGAGCTCCAGCTGGCCCTTGACGAGCTCGGTGCGCGGGTCGTGGCCGATCGCGATGAACAGGCCGGTGACGGGCAGCTCGCGCAGCTCGCCGGTGACCGTGTCGCGCAGCGTCACGTGGCTCAGCTTCGGGTCGCCGTGGAGCTCCTCGACCGCGCTGTTCCAGGCGAAGCTGATCTTCGGGTCGGCGAAGGCGCGCTCCTGCATCGCCTTGGAGGCGCGCAGCTCCTCGCGGCGGTGGATGACCGTGACGCTCTTGGCGAAGCGGGACAGGAAGGTGGCCTCCTCCAGCGCGGTGTCACCACCGCCGACGACCGCGATGTCCTGGTCGCGGAAGAAGAAGCCGTCACAGGTGGCGCACCAGGAGACGCCGCGGCCGGAGAGCGCGTCCTCGCGGGGCAGGCCGAGCTTGCGGTGCTGCGAGCCGGTGGTGACGATCACGGCGCGGGCCCGGTGCACGACGCCCTCGGAGTCGGTCACGGTCTTGATGTCGCCGGTGAGGTCGACCGAGACGATGTCGTCCGGGACCAGCTCGGCGCCGAACCGCTCGGCCTGGGCGCGCATGTTGTCCATCAGCTCGGGGCCCATGATGCCGTCCCGGAAGCCGGGGAAGTTCTCCACCTCGGTGGTGTTCATGAGCGCACCGCCGGCGGTCACCGCACCCTCGAAGACGAGCGGCTTCAGTGAAGCGCGCGCGGTGTAGAGCGCAGCCGTGTACCCGGCCGGGCCGGAGCCGATGATGATCACGTTACGGACGTCGCTCACTGCATCTCCTGGTTCGCATCGCGACCCGCGCCAGGCGGGGAGGGTGGCGGTTCCTGCTCCGCCGCCCGGGACAACGGTTCCCCAGTCTCCCGCATTCCCCGGGGGGGATGCGACCACCGCCCCACCGGATGATGGATCGGCCCGCGGCCGGCCGGGCCTCAGCGGGCGGGGACCTCCTGGTGCAGCAGCACCGTGGCCGGGCCGGGCGGGGTCGCCGTGGCACAGCCCGGGGAGAGCAGGAACACGTCGAGCCGGCTCGGATCGGCATCGATCTTGAACACGTAGACGTCCGCGGCCGCGTTGCCGTAGCGACCGTGGCCGGTCGCGACCGGCTGCTCGCCGGCGTGCCCGGTGACGGCCTGCTCGACGCAGGACGGCAGCGTGGTGGCCGGGGTGCTCTGTTCGGTGCGGGCGTGTGGCACGGTCTCGGGGCCGGCCGGCAGCAGGGCCCGGATCTGGGTCGACAGGCCGGCCGCGGTGTACTCGGGCGCGCTGGAGTACGCGGGCCCCAGGGAGCCCGGCGGTACGGCGGCGCCGGGCGTCGCGGGAGCCGCGGCCGAGGGCCGGCTCGCGGCGGCGGAGTCGCTCGCCGACTGCTGCCCGTTGCCCGAGACGAGCACCGCCGTGCCGAGGCCCAGCACGGCCAGGCAGGCGGCGCCGACGGCGAGCAGCAGCCGCCGGCGGTGCCGACGCGGTGCCCGGCGTCCGGGCCCGCTGCCGTCGGCGCTGCCGCCGTCCGCGCGCCTGGGCGGGGCGGTGCCGCCGGGGCGGCCGGCCGACGGTGCGCCCGGGTCGGTCAGAGCGTGTGGCGGTGTCGGGGCGGCCGGTGCGGTCGGGGCCGCAGGGGTGGCCGCACTGGCCGCAGTGGCCGCGGTGGCGGCGCGGGTGCTCGCCTCGGCGGCGAGCGCCGCGTCGATCCGCAGCGCGACGTCGTCCGGCATGGCGGGCGGCAGCTCGGCCCCGAGGAGCTCGGCGAGCTCGGTCAGTGCGGCCAGCGTCTCGGTGCACTCCAGGCATCCCGCCAGGTGTGCGCGCAGCTGCTCGGCCTCGGCGGGGGAGAGCAGCTCCTCCTGGAGGTCGGCCAGCTGCTCGACGGTCGGATGGGACGCGGGGGCCGTCTCGACCGGATCGGGTGTCTGGTTCGTCATCGGGTCTTCGCGTCTCCTTCCAGGCTCAGGTCTTGGTTGGGGATGGCAGCGCCCCGGGGTTGGACGGAGCCGGGTGGTTCCGGGTTCCCGGGTTCCGCAGGAGCATCCGTTGTTTCGCGTGTTTCACGTGAAACAACGGACGGGGGCGTGGTCGGTGCACTCGCGCGAGCCGGTGTTCCGGGTGGCGATGTTTCACGTGAAACGGTGGCACTGCGTGGCCCGTCCGCCGCGGTGGCACTGCGTCGCCCGTCCGCCGCGGCGGCGCTCTCGCCAGCGTTCTCGGCCGGGCGCAGGTGGCGGACCAGTGGCAGCAGTCGGGCCCGGCCACGGGCGCACCGGCTCTTCACGGTGCCGACCGGCACCCCGAGCTGCTCGGCGGCCTCCGCCACGGGGTAGCCCTGCATGTCCACCAGGACCAGTGCGGCCCGCTGCTCGGGCGGCAGCGAGGCGAGTGCGGCGCCGAGCTCGCGGCGCAGCTCGCGCTGGAGCACCAAGGCGTCGGTGGGTTCGGCGCTGCCGAGCGCGGCGTCGAGCTGCTGCGGGTGCTCGTCCAGCGAGTCGGCCCGCCGGGTGCCGGCCCGGCGGGCCCGGTCGAGACAGGCGTTGACCACGATCCGGTGCAGCCAGGTGGTCACGGCCGAGCGGCCCTGGAAGTTGTGGGCGGCGCGGAAGGCGGAGACCAGTGCGTCCTGCAGGGCGTCGGCGGCCTCCTCGCGGTCGCCGAGCGTGCGCACGGCCACCGCCCACAGCCGGTCGCGGTGCCGTGCGAAGAGCAGGCCGAAGGCGGCCGGGTCCCCAGCGACGTGCGCGGCGAGCAGCTCGGCGTCGCTCGCCTCAGCGTTGCTCACCTCGGCGTTGCTCACCTCGGCGTCGCGCGGCTCACCGGCCGGTGGGGGCCGTTCTGCCGATCCTGCCATCTGTGCTGCCCTTCGGAGCCGCCCCAGCCCACCGGTGGACCGGCGGGCGTTGCTGCCGCGGCGGTCCGGCCGGTCAGCCGGCGACCTTGATCTCGGCCACCTGGCCGCGGTATCTGCCGGTCCCATCCAACGGGAGGCTGGTCAGCCAGATCAAGAGGTAGCGGGTGTGGACCGGTGTGCCGAGCTGGAACTGCGCGGTACTGCCGGTGTTCTGGGCGAGCGGCTGGCCGAAGTCGTCCAGCTTGACCGGCTGGCTGTCCCCGGCGGCGCTGGGCACCCGGAGTTCTGCGGTGGTCGAGCCGTTGAAGAGGACGTTGATCGAGCTGACCGACTTCGCCGAGCCGAGGTCCACCAGGAGGCCGGTGCCGTGGCCGATCTTCGTGAGGTTGTCGAAGTAGCCGTCGGTGGTCCAGGCGGTGTTGGGATCGCCGTCATGGGTGGCGCCCAGTAGCTCGGGGTGCATCGGCCCGCTGCCGTACGGGTTGAAGGAGGTGACGTCCGCGATGTTCAGCGCCGTCGGGGCGGCCGACGGCGGCGCCGAGGAGGCGGACGAGGCGCCGGTGCCCGCAGCCGGCGTGCCGAGCGCCTGCTTCTGGCCGGTGTTGCCGCCGAGCTGGCCGGCCAGCTGCCAGGAGCCGTAGCCGATCGCGGCCAGCAGGACGACGGAGACGGTCCACTTGAGCAGCTGCTTGGCCCGGCGGCGGCCCGGTCGGGCCGCGGGGTGGGCCATCGGTCGGGCCGACGGGTGCGGGGCCGCCACAGGGGGCAGCACGGCCGTCTGCGGGGCCGGTCGCTGCGGGGGCGCGGTGCGGCGGGGTGGGGACGGGTAGCGCAGCGCCGTGGTGGCCGGGTCGGGTTCGGGCTGGCGGATCCGGGGCAGCAGACCGATCGCCGTGGCCAGCTCGGCCGGGGTGTCGATCGGCTCCAGATGGCGCGGTGGCTTGTCGAACAGCGCGCGGGCCGTGAGCTCGGACAGGCCGCGGTGGACGTCGGCCCTGACCTGGTCGGGGGGTACCTCGCCGAGGTCCTTGGGCAGGCCCTTCAGGTCGTAGCGGTCCTCGGGGAAGGGCCAGCGGTGGGTCAGCGCCGCGAAGAGCAGCGTGCCGATGGCCCGGGTGTCGGTGTGTCCGGCGCTCTGATCGGGCAGGCCGCGCAGCGCGGCGTCCACGGCCAGGCCGTTGATCCGGTACTGGCCGGTGTCGGTGCGCAGCACGCAGCGCGGGGTGAGCCGCAGGTGCGAGCGGCCGGCCCGGTGCGCGGCGGCGATCGCGTCGGTGACCTGACGGACCATCTGGTAGGCGTCGTAGGCCTCCAGCGGTCCGGTGGCGAGCAGCGTGGCGAGGTCGGTGGCGCCGGGCAGCCACTCACGGACCACGTAGACCAGTTCGCCCTCCTGGACGGCGTCCAGGACCTGCACGAACCGCGGGTCGCCGAGCAGCGCGGCGGCGCGGGCGGCGGCCAGCACGCCCTCGGCGCGCTGGTGACCGGCCGCCAGCAGGTGGACGCCGACCGCGCGGCGCAGCTTCTCGTCGACGGCCCGCCAGCTGCTGAAGACCTCGGTCTGCGTGATGCACTCTTCGAGTCGGTAGCGGCCGGCGATCCGGTCGCCGCTGTGCCGCGGCGGCACCGGCAGCGTCTCGGGGAGCGCTGCGGGCCCGGCCGGTCCGGCGGGCAGCGGGAGGACGGCGGTCCGATCGGCGGCGTCCTGATCCGCGTCGGCGTCGGCGTCGTCGGCCGGGGCCGGTTCGGTGTGCCCGGTGTCGTCGGCGCCGGGCTCGGCGGCGTCGTCGTCCTCCGGCTCGGCCGAGCCGGAGGCCAGCTCGGCGGCGATCTCGGCGGCCGACAGCGGAGCGGTGATCTCGGCTGTGATCTCGGCGGTGATATCGCTTTCCGGTTCGGCCGCTGGTGTGTCGACGACTGCCTTGGTGCGATCCTTGGTGCGATCAGCCACCGTCGTCATGCCTCCCCTTGTAGCGCCCGGTCCAAGCTGTCCGCCGGCAGGGCCCCGGGAGGCGGGCAGGCGAGGACCTGGGTCTGCAGACCAAGTCGTTCGAGACAATTGTGCCCACTCTTCTCACCTGAGTACGACCGTTGGCGGGGCCATCCGGTTCCCGCCGGTTCCTGGTTGCTCGGTAGGTGGACAAACTGATCTGCGGTCAGCGGCCGAGCCGGCTGCGGACCATGCCGATCAGTGCGTTGAGCTCCTCGATCCGCATCCGCCGGGCCAGCGCCAGGAAGACCGCCAGCTGAGCGGCCCCGGCGAGGGCGACCGTGACCACACTGCTCAGCCAGGAGCCGAGCAGGCCGCCGAGCAGCGCGTGCAGCGCCAGCGAGAGCACGAAGGCGGCCAGTGCGGCCGGCACGCAGGCGATCGCCAGCCGGGTGTAGGTCCGGACGATCCGGCCGGTGTCCAGCCCGCCGATCCGCCGCTTGAGCTTGGGCACCGCGACCGCGACGCCGACCGCGTAGGAGGCGCCGTAGCCCAGCGCCATGCCGGTGACCGCCCACTGGGCGGGCAGCACGACGTAGCAGAGCAGTGCGGTGCCGGCCTGCGCGACGGCCACCCAGACGGTGTTGGAGAACGGCGTGCGGGTGTCCTCGTAGGCGTAGAAGCCGCGCAACAGCACGTACTGCACCGAGTACGGGATCAGGCCGAGGGCGAAGGCCGACAGCATGTAGCCGACCGCCGTGGTGGCGTGCGCGACGCCGCCGCCGTTGCCCAGGCCGTAGATCGCGCTGCCGATCTGCGGGCCCAGCGCGAGGAAGAGGAAGGCGGCCGGCACGATCGCGACCGCGGAGGTGCGCAGCCCGTAGGAGAGGTCGTCGCGCACCGCCCCGGCGTCCTCGTCGGCAGCCGAGCGGGAGAGCCGGGGCAGCACCGCGCTCATCACCGAGACGGTGATCACCGCCATCGGCAGCTGCCAGATCAGCAGCGCGTTGGAGTACGCGGCCAGGCCCACGCCGAGGTAGCCGGCCGACTCGGCCGTGTGCCCGGCCGCGGTGGCCAGCTGAGTGACCACCAGGTAGCCGGCCTGGTTGGCGAGGACGAAGAAGAAGGTCCACTTGGCGAGCCGGGCGGCCTTGCCCAGGCCGTGCCCGCGCCAGTCGAAGCGCGGCCGGAACCGGAAGCCGGCCGCCCGCAGGTAGGGGAACATCGCGAGCGCCTGGACTGCCAGGCCGAGCACCGTGCCGATGCCGAGCAGTCGCAGGCCCTCGGGGGAGACGTCCTGCGGGGTGACCCGGCTGTGCTCGAAGGTGCCGAAGACCCAGAGGTACATGCCGAAGGTGAAGATGACCACGACGTTGTTGAGGACCGGGGTCCACATCATGGCGCCGAACCGGCCGCGGGCGTTGAGGATCTGACCCATCACCACATGGATGCCCATGAAGAAGATGGTCGGCAGGCAGTACCGGGCCAGCGCCACCGTGGTGTCGGCGCTGCCCTGGTCGGCCATCAGCGAATGGGAGATCAGCTGCACCAGCAGCGGAGCGGCGATCACCGCGACGAAGACGACGCCGGCCAGGCCGGCCATCACCAGGGTGAGCAGCCGGTTGGCGTAGGCGGTGCCGCCGTCCTCGTCCTGCTTCATGCTGCGCACCAGCTGCGGCACGAAGACGGCGTTCAGCGCACCGCCGCCGATCAGGATGTAGAGCAGCGTGGGGAGCGTGTTGGCGGCCGTGTAGGAGTCGCCCATCGTGCCGACGCCGATCGCGGCGGCGATCACGATGGTGCGCAGGAAGCCGGTGGCTCGGGAGACCAGGGTGCCGGCGGCCATGATCGCGCTGGAGTTCAGCAGGCCGGCGACCTTGGCGGCGGCGCCGGGCTCGGCCGGCCGGCCGGAGGCCGGGTCGAGGTCTGGGTCGAGGTCGGCGTCGGGGTCGAGCTCGGGATCCGCGTCGGGGCGGAGGTCGGCGGCGCCGGCCGGTTCCTCGAGGACGAGGCCGACGGACGAGGCGGGGCCGGTGGTCTCGCCGAGCTCGTCGAGTGGGGAATCGAGGCTGCCGAGGTCGCCGATGCCGATGAGCTCGGGGCCGTCCGGGCCGTCCGGGCCCTCGATCACCGGGGGCAGGCCGGCCGGGCGGCCGGCGGCGGCGCTCGGTTCGGTGGCGGCGGCCGGCGGCGCGGCGGGGTTCGCCCGCAGGCCGATCTCCTCGGCGGTCAGCGGCGGGTCGAATTCGATGACCGGGACGAACGGCTCCGGCGGCTCGGCGGCGAGTACCGGCGCCGCGCCCGCGCCCGCGAGTTCGGCTGCTGCTGCGGGCTCGGCGAGGTCGCCGCCCGGTTCGCCGGCGGCCTGGCCGAGCAGTGAGTCCACGCCGACGTACTCGGTCGGTTCGGGGTCCCGGTGGGAGCCGGCCGGTGCGGCGGGGCCCGGCACCGAGCCCGGTGCCGTGGCGCTGCGGGGGGTCGTCTGTGCCGCGAGCTGCGCGGCGAGCTGTGCGGCGACGACGGCGGCCGGCCGGGCCCAGCGGGAGGCCGGTACCACCGGCTCCTCCAGGCCATCGGCCGCCGGACCGGTCTCGGCGCCCTGCTGGGCCGGCAGTTGTCGGCCGCCCCCGGCCGCCGGTCCGGCCGGTGCCGACTCCGCGGCGCCCTCGGCAGCGCGCTCGTACGGGCCCGGGCCGTCGGCGGCGGCGTACGGGTCGGCCGCGTACGGGTCCCGGGCATAGGTGTCGGCGAGGTACCAGTCGGACTCCTCGGCCTGTGCGGCCGACGGGCCCGCGGCGGCAGGCGTCCGGTCGCCGCCACCCGGCTGCTTCCCGGCGTCCGGAGAGGGCCCTCCCCCAGCCTCCGGCCGGGGGTGCCCGCTTCGCTCACTCATGCGCCCGCCTCGTAGGACTCGGCGGTCGCTTCGCGAACGCGCACCTTGTTGATGATGAGCTCTCCCCCAGCCCGCGGCCGGGGGTACCCCCATCGCTCGCTCATTCCACCTCACCGCTGTCCGGGGCGGCCCTGCGTGGGCCCGCTGGTCTCAGAGACCTACTGTCTCATCACCGCTCACCCGATCCCGGCTTTGGACGCCGCCGCCGTCCGGGTGCCGTCGGTGCTCGGGACGCAGCGTGTCGAGGTTGAGCGTGTCCAGGTTGAGCGACTCGCGCGGTGCCTGCGGGTCGGCCGGCGGAGTCTGCTGATCCGCCGGGGACGGCTCGACCGGCAGCGGCGCGTCCGGGTCCTCGTGCGGCTCGCCGCCCCGCTTCTTGCGCTGCAGGTAGATCCGCAGCCCGGCCAGCAGCACCAGCACGCCGCCGGCGCCGACCACCCACCAGACGCCGCTGGGCACTGCTGTGACATCGACGACGAAGTTCACCGGGTCCCCGTACGGCTGCGAGTCCGGGCCGTCGGTGAACAGCTGGGCCTTCATCTGCACCGGGCCGTTGCCCTGGGCCTGGGCGATGAACCGGATCGAGGTGCTCTGGGCCGGGTTCAGCGTGATGTCCACGGCCCGCCCGACCTTCAGCCGGTTGGTCTGCCCGGAGGTGAGCACCAGCTTCAGGTTGGTCACCTGCTGCTGGAGGTCGTTGCGGACGCTGACCTGGAGCACGCCGGAATCACCCGCGAGAGTGATGGTGTGGCTCTTCGTCGGGATCGCCACCGCGGCGGTCAGCTGGTGGAGGTACCCCTGCACCCCGGCCCGGTACGCGGCGCCGTCGCCCTGGTGGTCCCGCCAGGCGGTGGAGACCGAGCGGACCATGGCGGCGCTGAACGGGCTGCTGACCCGCTGCGGGTTGGTGAGGATCCGCAGCAGCAGGTCCACGCCCTGCTGCATCTGGGAGACCTCGGCGAAGTCGTTGGTGCTCAGCTCACCGGCGCGCAGCTCGCCGGGGTACGCATCGGTGCCGGGGACTGTGGTGGCGGCGTCCGGATCGACCGGGAAGGCGGCCAGGTTGTCCAGCGTGACGGCGCCGGTCCACTGGCCGCCCTGCGCGGCCTGCAGCGCGGTCGCCAGGGTCTGGGCGGCGTCGGCGGTCAGCGTGCGTGGCGGCATCACCAGCAGGGTCCGCTGCTTGGACGGTGACTGCAGCGTGATCGCCAGCGTCTCGGCCAGGAACCGCTGCTCGATGGAGCTCTTCGCCTCGGCACTGGTCAGGTCGCCCTGGAAGAGCCCGGAGACGGTGGAGTCGGCGACGATCGCGCTCTGGCCGTCGCCGATCGGGCGCGCGGCACTGGGCGTGTACGCCAGCAGCCGCGACTCGCTCAGGCTCGCGCTGCTGACCAGCAGCTGGTTCTCGCCCAGGCTGTTCGCGGTCGCGACGATCTGCGGGTCGACGTAGCCCTGGTAGGGCCAGGCGTAGTTGTCCCTGGAGTCGACCGAGAGCCGGCCGTCCACGGTCACCTTGCCGGCCGTGCGGGCCTTGCTGAGCGCGGTGTTCAGGCCGGCCAGGCCGGCGCCGTTGTGCGCGATCGAGGCGAGGTCCGGGTCGGCGTAGGGGAGCGCGACCACCTCGGAGTTGTTCTTGGCGACGGCGGCACGCAGCTTGCCGAGCCAGGCGGTGGCCACGTCGCGGCCGGTGCCCGCGGTGGTGTTGTCGCTCTGGGCCGGCTCGTCGCCGTGCTTGGGCAGCTGCACCCGGTACGGCTTGGTCATCGCGTAGACGGCGTCCAGCAGGTCCGGATCGACCACCCAGGTCAGCGACTGGAGCTGGGAACCGATGCTGACCAGCCGGTCGAGCCGGCCGCCGGGGGCGAGCTCGGTGGCCAGGCTGTCGTCGCGCAGCACCGGCGTCTGGTCGGTGTCCGACAGGGTCTGGGCGACCAGCTCCGGGGCGTGCGTGATCGGCCACAGGGTGGCGACCTGGGTCTGCTTGGTGTCGCCGGTGTTGTTGAAGTACGGCAGCAGCGTGCGGCCGATGCCGACCTGGTGCGGCGAGTCGTCGTCCGTGGTGCCGGCCTCGACGTCCACCGCGAGTTCGTAGACGCCGTTGGTGTCCAGCTTCAGGTCGTTCATCGAGACGGCGAGCTTGAACGGCTGGGTGGCACCGGCGGCCAGGTCGGCGGCGGGGCTGAGGGTGCCGCTGATCACCGTGCCGTCGGCGGCGACCGGGTCGCTGCGGTTCAGCACGCCGGCGATCTCGCTGCGCAGCAGGTTCTTGTGGCCGACCGCGAGGCCCGCCTGGGCGCCCTTGAGCGGGCCGGTGCCGGAGTTGGTGAACGTGCCGGAGACCGTCACGGTGCCGTTGGCGTTGGGGTCCGTGGGCTGCACGTCGGTGATCGCCACGCTGACCGGGTAGTCGGCGGAGACCGCGGCCAGCGCCGGATCGGCCAGTGCCTGCGGCGCCACGGCCAGCCCGGCGAACACGGCCAGCGCGCTGCCGCCGGCGAGCACGGCGGCCAGCCGGGCCCGGAGCGGTCCTCGCGGACCCCGGTCTGACCTGCGGGGACCTCCGGAGTGCCGTGCTGGCTCGCCCACGCGCTTCGCCCTCGCCGTTCTCGTTCGCTGTCGTCTTCGGTGTCGTCCGGTGCCGTGGTTCGCGCCGTCCGCGGTGCGCTGTCGGCAACGACGCGCCGCGCCGCGCGAGAGGTTCCCCACCGGCATGGTAACGACGCCGCCCGGCCCGCAGTGTTGCGGGCCGTCCTTCGCGGGCGCGGCAGCGGCGGGAAGCCGGTGTGGGAAAAGCCGGGGGCGGGCGCGGCCCCGCGGCACGTACCCTTGTGAGCCGTGTCCAACGCCAATGATTCCAGTGCCGCGATCCCTGCTTCCGCCACCGTCTCCGCCGCCGTGCCCGCCACCGCTGCCGGCATGCTGCCAGGCCTGAGCGAGGCCCAGACGCGCGGTCTGCAGGAGCTGCTGCGCGTCTCACCGGTCGCGGACGAGATCGCCCGGCGGTTCCAGGCGGCGGGGTTCCGGCTGGCCCTGGTCGGCGGATCGGTGCGGGACGCGCTGCTCGGCCGGCTCGGCAACGACCTCGACTTCACCACCGACGCCCGGCCGCAGCAGGTGCTCAAGCTGGTCAAGGGCTGGGCCGACGCCGTCTGGGACGTCGGCATCGCCTTCGGCACCGTCGGCGCGCGCAAGGACACTGCCGACGGCAGCTTCCTGATCGAGATCACCACGTACCGCAGCGAGGCGTACGACCGCACCTCGCGCAAGCCCGAGGTGACCTACGGCGACACCATCGAGCAGGACCTGGTCCGCCGCGACTTCACGGTCAACGCGATGGCGGTCGACCTGCCGGGCCGCGGCTTCGTCGATCCGCACCGCGGGCTGGACGACCTGGAGGCCCGGGTGCTGCGCACCCCGGCCACGCCCGAGGAGTCCTTCTCCGACGACCCGCTGCGGATGATGCGCGCCGCCCGGTTCGCCGCACAGCTGGACTTCGACCCGGCGCCCGAGGTGGTCGCGGCGATGACCGCGATGGCCGAGCGGATCACCATCGTGTCCGCCGAGCGGATCCAGGCCGAGCTGAACAAGCTGCTGCTGGCCGAGCACGCGGTCAAGGGCCTGCGGCTGCTGGTGGACACCGGGCTGGCCGGCTACGTGCTGCCCGAGCTGCCGGCGCTGAAGCTGGAGAAGGACGAGCACCACCGGCACAAGGACGTCTACGAGCACTCGCTGACCGTCCTGGAGCAGGCCGTCGCGCTGGAGCAGGACGGCCCGGACCTGACGCTGCGCCTCGCCGCGCTGCTGCACGACATCGGCAAGCCGCGCACCCGCCGCTTCGAGTCGGACGGTCGCGTCTCGTTCCACCACCACGAGATGGTCGGGGCGAAGATGACCCGCAAGCGGATGCGCGAGCTGAAGTACTCCAAGGAACTGACCGACGACGTCTCGCGCCTGGTCGAGCTGCACCTGCGCTTCCACGGCTACGGCGGCGGCGAGTGGACCGACTCCGCGGTGCGCCGCTACGTGACCGACGCGGGCCCGCTGCTGGAGCGGCTGCACAAGCTGACCCGCTCGGACTGCACCACCCGCAACAAGAAGAAGGCGCTCGCCCTCTCCCGCACCTACGACGGCCTGGAGGTGCGGATCGCCGAGCTCAAGGAGCGCGAGGAGCTGGACGCGATCCGCCCGGCGCTGGACGGCAACGACATCATGGAGCTGCTCGACCTGAAGCCCGGCCCGCAGGTCGGCGCGGCCTACCGGCACATGCTGGAGCTGCGCCTGGAGCACGGCCCGATGGAGCACGAGGAAGCAGTCGCGGCACTCCGCCAGTGGTGGACGGCCCAGCAGCAGGGGGAATGACCTGCGGGTGAGCTGTGACAAGGTGCTCGGCGGAGTCCGTTGAGCGGCTCGCGACTGGCTTCCTTCAAGGAAGTCTGAGTGGCGGCGAACTGGGTTGCTTCAAGGAACTCTGTGGGATCCGGTCCCTCGCGCTGTTCACGCGGCGGACCGTCCTCAACGTCGCGATGCTCCTGCGCGACAGCGAAACCGCACGTCAGGTGCGGTGCTACCTGCTCGATGTCGAGCAGCGGGACCGCCGCGCCTCTGTGGACAACCGGGGCGTGCCCCCTGTGGACAACCTCCCCGAGGCGCCCGAGGGGATGTGGAAGCGATCGGTGAGCTGATCTGATGAGCGGGCAGGTGGCGGTCCGTCAGTTGTTCGGGGCCGCCACCTGCCCGGCGACGACGGCTGGCGTGGAGCGGCGGGCAGCGCGGGCGTAGAGCAGTGCGCTCAGTGCGTAGAGCAGGCCGACTCCGAGCACCACGGTGGCCGATCTGCCGTTCAGTGGCAGCACCAGTGCGGTGGCGCCGGCCGCGGCCACGAAGGCGACGTTGAAGAGCACGTCGTAGAGCGCGAAGACGCGGCCGCGGTAGTCGTCCTCGACGGCGTTCTGCACGATCGTGTCGGCGCAGATCTTGGTGCCCTGGGTGACCACGCCGAGCAGCAGAGCGGCTGCCATCGCGAGCGGCGCCGAGAACGGCAGGCCGAGCGCGGGGACGAAGAGTGCGGCCGAGCCGAGGCAGACGGTCATCCAGCCGGTGAGCCCCAGCCGGCGGGTGAACCACGGACTGATGACCGCGGCCAGGAAGAAGCCGAGCGCCGAGAAGCCGAGCGCGGTGCCGAGCGTGGCCAGGCCGCCGCGGGCGTCGGCGGGGTCGTTGAAGGTGTACCGGGAGAGCATCAGCACCGTGACGATCAGCACGCCGTAGCAGAACCGGGCGGCGGTCACCGCGGCGAGCGCGTGCAGCGCCGGCCGGCTCTGCCGGACCAGGTGCCGGATCCCGTCGGCGAGCGAGTGGCCGGCCTGGCCGAGTGCGGCGCGCAGCTCGGGTCGGTCGGGGTGGTGCTCGGGGCCCAGCAGCTCGGGGTCCATCCGGTGCGCGGCCAGGGCGGCGGCCAGGTAGAGCGCGGCTGCCATGGTCACCAGGACGGCATCGGCGTTCGGTCCGGGCGGCAGTATCTGGTGGAAGAGGAACCCGATCCCGCCGCCGCAGGCGGCCGCGACGGTGCCGGCGGTCGGTGAGAGCGCGTTCGCGGTGACCAGCTGCTCAGGGCGCGCGACCCGGGGGAGGGCGGCGGAGAGTCCGGCCAGGATGAACCGGTTGAGTGCGGTGACCAGCAGCGCCGAGCCGAAGAAGAGCCACTCGGGGGCCCGGCCGAGCAGCAGCCCGGCGGTCACCAGGCCGAGTCCGAAGCGGGCCAGGTTGCCCAGGTAGAGCACCTGGCGACGGCGCCAGCGGTCCAGCAGCACGCCGGCGAACGGGCCGATCGCCGAGAACGGCAGCAGCAGCACGGCGAGCATCGAGGCGATGTCGGCGGGGGAGGACTGGCGCTCCGGCGAGAAGATCACATAGGCGGCCAGCGAGACCTGGAAGACCCCGTCGGAGAGCTGGGAGAGCAGCCGGGCGGTGAGCAGCCGGCGGAAGTCACGGGCTCTGATCAGCTCGCCGAGCGTGGCGCGACCGTTGGGCTGGGTGCTGGAGGCCGGGGCCGGCCGTCGGGGGATCGCCACCCCGACAGGGTGTCATGACGACGGCCGATGTTTCACGTGAAACATCGGCCGTCGTCACTGACTACGAGCTCAGCGCAGGGTGCTCAGCGCTGAAGAGTCGCGAACTCGCTGCGCTCAGCGCTTAGTGCTGAACAGTCGCGAACTTCGCTGCGCTCAGCGCTCGACCTCGCCCTTGATGAACTTCTCGACGTTGTCGCGGGCCTCGTCGTCGAAGTACTGCACCGGCGGGGACTTCATGAAGTACGAGGACGCCGACAGGATCGGGCCGCCGATGCCGCGGTCCATCGCGATCTTGGTGGCACGCACCGCGTCGATGATGACACCGGCCGAGTTCGGGGAGTCCCAGACCTCGAGCTTGTACTCGAGGCTCAGCGGAACGTCGCCGAACGCGCGGCCCTCGAGGCGGACGAACGCCCACTTGCGGTCGTCGAGCCACTGGACGTAGTCCGACGGGCCGATGTGGACGTTCTTGGCGCCCAGCTCACGGTCCACGATCTGCGAGGTGACGGCCTGCGTCTTCGAGATCTTCTTGGACTCCAGGCGCTCACGCTCGAGCATGTTCTTGAAGTCCATGTTGCCGCCGACGTTCAGCTGCATGGTGCGCTCCAGCAGGACACCGCGGTCCTCGAAGAGCTTCGCCATCACGCGGTGCGTGATGGTTGCGCCGACCTGCGACTTGATGTCGTCACCGACGATCGGCACACCGGCCTCGGTGAACTTGTCCGCCCACTCCTTGGTGCCCGCGATGAACACCGGCAGGGCGTTGACGAAGCCGACCTTGGCGTCGATGGCGCACTGCGCGTAGAACTTGGCGGCGTCCTCGGAACCCACCGGCAGGTAGCAGACCAGGACGTCGACCTGCTGGTCCTTCAGGACCTGCACGACGTCGACCGGAGTCTCGTCGGACTCCTCGATGGTCTCCCGGTAGTACTTGCCCAGGCCGTCGAGGGTGTGACCACGCTGCACGGTGACGCCGGTCGGCGGCACGTCGCAGATCTTGATGGTGTTGTTCTCGCTGGCGACGATGGCGTGCGCCAGATCCTGGCCCACCTTCTTGGCGTCAACGTCGAACGCGGCGACGAACTCGACGTCACGGACGTGGTACTCGCCGAACTGCACGTGCATAAGCCCGGGGACCTTGCCGGCCGGGTCGGCGTCCTTGTAGTACTCGACACCCTGCACAAGCGACGCGGCGCAGTTGCCCACGCCTACGATGGCTACGCGAACCGAACCCATTCCGGTTGCTCCCTGTGATCTCGGAGGTCCGCCGGAGGCCGGCGACCCTCATCCTGCTTCTCAACTGACTGTCTGACGGGCGCACTGCGCCCACTTCCGCCGCGTGGCACTGGGCGGGCGCGGCAGCGGCGCTCCTAGGCGGAGCGCCCCGGGCGGTCGTGCGGTGGCCGGGGCGGATCGGAGGATCCGCCCTCGTCGCCACGGCCGTCCGAAGACTGTGGTGTTTCGTTGCCCCCCGGCGGAGCGGCGGTGCGCCCGCTCCGGTTGGCCCGCTCGGTCTCGATCAGCTCGTTCAGCCAGCGGACCTCGCGTTCCACCGACTCCAAGCCGTGCCGTTGCAGTTCGAGGGTGTAGTCGTCGAACCGCTCGCGGGTCCGGGCGATCGAGCTGCGCATCCGCTCCAGCCGCTCCTCCAGCCGGCTGCGGCGGCCCTCCAGCACGCGCATCCGCACCGCCCGGTCGGTCTGACCGAAGAACGCGAAGTGCACACCGAAGTGCTCGTCCTCCCAGGCGTCCGGGCCGGAGTCGGCCAGCAGCTCCTCGAAGCGCTCCTTGCCCTCCGGGGAGAGCCGGTAGACGATCTTCGACCGCTTGCCGTTCAGCGCCGTGGCCGGGACGTACTCGGTGTCCGGGTTGTCCTCGACCAGGAAACCCTGGGCGACCAGGCTCTTCAGGCAGGGGTAGAGCGTTCCGTAGGAGAAGGCGCGGAACGAGCCGAGCAGCACGTTGAGCCGCTTGCGCAGCTCGTACCCGTGCATGGGGGCGTCGTGCAGCAGGCCGAGAACGGCGAACTCCAGCACTCCCGAGCGCCTGCTCACGCGGTCCGGCCTCCCTTCACACACGCTGTACCGCAGCAGCTTATGCCGCTGCGATGTATCGACTCGATATATCGAGAACGATAGGCGGAGGTCACGATTGGGGCAAGAGGGGCATGGGTGAATGTGATCACAAGACTTCGGAGCCGACGCAGTGACCCCTCACGAGTGCGGTAGTGACCGTGCGTCAAGGCCAAGCAGGGGTGTCTTGGCAACGGGCATGTAATGATTTGCCGCCGATTCGCGACGTTTGATCAGTTTTGCCCGATTGGCTCCCATTTCGAGATGCGTACGCTGTCGCGTGTGCACGAGGACCACCATCGGGGCAGCGGCCGTACCCATGGGCCTAGGGCGGTTGCGAGCATCGGAAGTGTGGACCCTGTCTTCAGGCGCCCGTGCCTGGCCTAGGAGTTACTGGACAATGAGCGAACACCGGCGCCGGTCGCCCAACCCGGGTGGCGACGAACAACCGCCCGGTCGGCAGAGCGGCGGACGACCGTACGCGTACGGCAACCCGCCGGACGGTGCGCCGTCCTACGACACGCCTGGCCGGCCGACCCCTCGGCGGGCCGGCCCGCCCGGCGGGCCGCAGGCGATGCGGCAGACCGCGCAGCAGCCCAGGCTGACCCGCGCCGAGATGCGCAAGGCCGCCCAGAAGGGCGGCGGCGGTGGCCGCAAGGGCGGTGGCAACGGCGGCAGTGGGCCGGGTCGCGGCCCGGCCGCCAAGCCGCCGGGCAAGAAGCGGTTCATCGACTACCCGCGCTGGGGCAAGAGCGGCGTGCGCCGCTGGCTGCCGTCCTGGAAGCAGGTGCTGACGGTCTTCCTGATCTTCTTCGGCGGCAGCGTCGCGGCGATCGGGACCGCGTACTCGATGACCAAGGTGCCCCAGCTCAAGGACATCGCCCCGGTCCAGAACAACGTCTACTACTGGGCCGACGGCAGCGAGATGACCCGCACCGGCTCCACCAGCCGGGAGATCGTCCCGATCTCGCAGATCAACAAGTCCATGCAGGACGCCGTGATCGCCGCCGAGAACGAGACGTTCCGCACCGACAACGGCATCGACCCCAAGGGCATCGCCCGCGCCGTCTACAACATGGCCTCCGGGCAGGCGACCCAGGGTGGTTCGACGATCACTCAGCAGTACGTGAAGAACGCCTACCTGAGTCAGGACCAGACGGTCAGCCGCAAGCTCAAGGAGTTCTTCATCACCTTGAAGCTGAACCAGCAGGTCTCCAAGGACACGATCCTGGAGGGCTACCTCAACACCAGCTGGTTCGGTCGCAACTCCTACGGTGTCCAGGCCGCCGCGCACGCCTACTACGGCGTCGAGGCGAAGGACCTGAACACCTGCCAGAGCGCGATGCTGGCCGGTCTGCTGAAGGGCGCCGGCTACTACGACCCCTCGCTCAGCGCGGCGAACCACGCGCGCATGTTCGGCACGCCCACCGACCCGGGCAGCGGCCGCTGGGAGTACGTCCTGGGCAACCTGGTGAAGACCAAGGTCATCACGCAGGACCAGATGGACCAGTGCACCAAGGCCGGCATTCCCGAGCCGATCAAGCAGCAGCCCGCGAGCAACATGAGCGGGCAGATCGGCTACATCGTCGACACCGTCGACAAGTACATCGAGAGCAAGGACCCGACGATCACCGACGCCGCACTCGGCCACGGTGGCTACCGGATCTACACCACCCTGCAGAAGGACAAGGTGGACATGCTCTCGAACGCCGTCGCGCAGATGGCCCAGCAGAACCTGGACCTGAACAAGCGCCCCAACAACGACAACTTCGTCCAGGTGGGTGCGGCCTCGGTGGTGCCCGGTGACGGCGCGCTGGTGGCCCTCTACGGCGGTCCCGGCATCGACAAGGGCCAGTACAGCAACAACGCCGACACCAGCGGTGTCCCGGTCGGCTCGACCTTCAAGCCGTACGTGCTCGCCACCGCGATGCAGGACGGCGTGCTGACCCAGACCGGTCCGGACGGCAAGCCGATGCGGATCAACGAGGACAGCCGCTACAACGCCGACGACCTGAGCACGATCCGCAGGCCGGACGGTTCGCTGATCACCAACCCGGACGGCACCCCGTTCAAGCAGAAGAACGACGAGAACGGCCCGCAGGGCTACGTGACGCTGCGCGACGCGATGATCAACTCGTTCAACGTGCCGTTCGTCCAGCTCGGTCAGGACGTCGGCGGTCCGAACGTCGCCAAGCTGGCCGCACAGATGGGGTTGAACCCGGCGTCGATGCCGGTGCAGAACCAGAACACCGCCGCCTTCGCGATCGGTACCTCCACCCCGAGCGCGCTCCAGATGGCCTCCGGCTACTCGGTCTTCGCGGCGCGCGGTCAGCAGACCGACATGTACGCGGTGACCAAGGTGGAGTTCAACGGCAAGCCGATGACCAACTTCACCAAGCCCGCCGCGAAGCAGGTGCTCGACCAGGCGGTGGCCGACAACATCACCAGCGTGCTGCAGGACGTGGTGGACAAGGGCACCGGTACCAAGGCGCAGGCCGTCGGACGCCCGGTGGCCGGCAAGACCGGTACCACCGACAAGGGCACCTCGGCCTGGTTCGACGGCTACACCCCGCAGCTGGCCACCGCGGTCTCGATGTTCCGTGAGGACCCGACCCACCCGGGACTGCTCTCGCTGATCGGCACCGGCGGCGGCAAGACCTTCTACGGTGGTGACCTGCCGACCGAGATCTTCACCAACTACATGAAGGCCGCCCTGGCCAATACCCCGGTGGTCGACTTCCCGACCCCCGGCCAGGTCAACTCCGAGGTGGACGCCTCGGGTGCGCCGAGCACCGCATCGCCCTCGGCCTCGGCCTCGGCGAGCGACTCGGCGTCCGCGAGTGCCTCGGCGACCACCGCCGCGCCGACCACCGCGGCGCCGACCACGGTCGCGCCGACCACGCAGAAGCCGGTCGGTGGTCCGGAGACCTGCCTGCCCGGCCTGGACTGCGGCGTCCCGACCCAGCCGGCCACGACTCCTGCCGGTGGCGGTAACGGTGGTGCCAACGGTGGCGGTGCCAACGGTGGCGGTAACGGTGGTGCCAACGGTGGTGGTGCCAACGGTGGCGGTAACGGTGGCGGTAACGGCGGCGGAGGCTCCTGCTTCCCGGTGCCGGGCGTCATCGACTGCTCGCCGCCGACGACCTCGGGGCCGCCGAGTCCCCCGCCGACGTCCAAGACCCCGAAGCCCGGGAACAGCTCGACCGCGCCGCCCACCCAGGGAGGCGGCGGTACGACCGGTGCGACGCCGCCCGGCAACGGCCAGCCCACCGGCTGACCCGACCGAACACCGTGGCGGGACCCCACACGAGCTCAAGGGCGCCACAACCCGTCCCCGGGTCATC
>NZ_JBWXUE010000002.1:143638-248934 GCF_057158765.1 Kitasatospora sp. NEAU-69 | reverse complement strand
AAAACGGAAACACCACGAAAACAACCCATTACACCACCCCCCACCCCCCCCCCCCCCCCCCCACGGCCGTTCCCGGGGTAGTCCTCGTTCGACCGGTCCCGGTGCGGCAGTATGTGCGCCATGACGTCGAGCGCGCGTGACGAATCCACCGGGACCGAGGACCGGCCCGCCGGCGAGCCCGGAGCCGGGGCCCCGGTGGCCGTGGCCGAGGGCCCGCAGCCCAACACCGTGGTCGTCCCCGCGGACGAGGACCCGGTCGCGGCGGCCGGCAGCGAGTTCATGGGCGGCCCGCCCGGGCGCCGGGCGCTGCTCGGTGTCTCGTGGTGGGTCCCGGCCCGGTTCCTGGCGCTGGTCACCATCGTCACCTCGGTGCTCGGCATGGTGCAGAAGCTGCCCTGCTACACCAGCGGCTGGTTCTTCGGCGCGACCGCGCAGTACACCCACGCCTGCTACAGCGACATCCCGCACCTGTACTCGGCGCGCGGCTTCGCGGCCGGTCTGCACCCGTATCTCGACCAGATCCCGATGCCCACTCCGGACATGAAGTTCCTGGAGTACCCGGTGCTGACGGGTCTGTTCATGCAGATCGCCGGCTGGCTGACCCCCACCGGCGGGCTGATCCAGGACCGCGAGCGGTGGTTCTGGATGATCAACGCCGGAATGCTGATGATCTGCGCGGTGGTCACCGTGATCGCGCTCACCCGCACCCACCGCCGCCGTCCGTGGGACGCGCTGCTCTTCGCGCTGGCCCCCTGCCTGGCGCTGGACTCCACGATCAACTGGGACCTGCTCGCGGTCGCGCTGACCGCGGTCGCGATGGCGTACTGGTCGAAGAGCCGGCCGGTCTGGGCCGGTGTGTTCATCGGTCTGGCCACCGCGGCGAAGCTCTACCCGCTGCTGCTGCTCGGCCCACTGGTGGTGCTCTGCTGGCGGGCCGGCCGCTGGCGGGCCTTCTGGCAGGCGACCGGCGGCGCCGCCGGTGCCTGGCTGCTGGTGAACGTGCCCATCATGATCGCCAGCTTCGACGGCTGGGCGACGTTCTACACCTTCAGCCAGACCCGCAAGGAGGACTTCGGGTCCTTCTGGATGATCCTGATGCAGGACCGCAACGCCTCGCTGGCCAGCCTCAACACCTGGATCGCCGCGCTGCTGGTGGCCAGCTGCCTGGCCGTCGGCTGGCTCGCGCTGGCTGCTCCGCGCCGGCCGCGCTACGCGCAGCTGGTCTTCCTGGTGGTGGCCGCGTTCGTGGTCACCAACAAGGTCTACTCGCCGCAGTACGTGCTCTGGCTGATTCCGCTCGCGGTGCTGGCCCGCCCGCGCTGGCGGGACTTCCTGATCTGGCAGGCCTGCGAGGTGCTGTACTTCCTCGGCATCTGGTCCTACCTGGCCTACAGCGGCGACTCCAAGCAGCACGGCATCGGCCAGGACTGGTACCACTTCGCGGTGATCCTGCACCTGGTCGGCACGCTCTACCTGTGCGCCATGGTGGTCCGCGACATCCTGCGGCCGGATCGCGACCCGGTCCGCTGGGACGGCAGTGACGACCCGTCGGGCGGCGTGCTCGACCTGGCGCCGGACGTCTTCGTGCTCGGTGCGGCCCGCCGGCTGCGCGAGGAGGCGACGTACGCGGCCTACGCCCCGGCCGCCGGGGAGTGGCTGGCCGACGAGCGGCCGCTGGGTGCCGAGGACGTGCCGGACGTGCCCGACGCGCCGGACGCGCTGCAGGGCTGACCGGCCCCGCGGCGCGTCGGGTCAGAACACCTAGCGGTCCGTCACCCGGTCGAAGTGCGTCGTGGTGTGCCGGACGTTGACGGACAGTTCGTCGCCGACCACCGGCGGCTTGCTGCCGCCGGGCAGGAAGAGAATGCTGACCTGCATGTGCGGTGGCTCGGCGAACCAGAGCTGACGGCCCTCCCACTGGTACGGCGAGAGCGTGCGGTTGACGCTCGCCAAGCCGGCCCGGGCGATGCCCTTCGCGCGCGGGAGCAACCCGTGCACGTATTTCGGGGCCTCCAGGCCGATGCCGTGCGCGGTGCCGCCGGCCAGCACCAGCAGGTGCCCGTCGGACGGCGCCTTGTGCTGGCGGTAGCCGTAGCGCTCGCCGCGTGCGACCGGGGTGACGTCCAGCACGGTCGCCCGGGCCTGGAGCGCGCCGATGTCGCCGAGCCAGAGCCGGGTGCCGATCCGGGACCGGAAGGTGGTCCCCGGGTAGCGCTGTTCGAGCGTGGCGACCCCGGCCGCGCCCAGGTGGCTGAGGTAGACGGTGTCGGTCGGCAGCCCGGCGTTCGCGATCGCGGTGAGCCAGCCGGCGACCTCCTCGACCGAGTCGCTGCCGTCGGGGCGGTCCAGCGGCAGGTGCAGCGCGAAGCCCTCGAAACGCAGGTCGCCGAGTGCCGCACCGAGGTGCGCCAGCTCGGCGACGCCGATGCCGTGCCGGCGCATGCTCGTCATGCACTCCACCACGACCCGCGCGCTGCCCACGCCGGCGGAGCCGGCGGTTCCGGCCAGCGCCGTCAGCGCGTCGATGCTTGCGGCGGTGCGGATGATCCTCCCCCAGCCTTCGGCCGGGGGTGCCCCCGTGGCGGGCAGCTCGGGAGCGTCCTGGCCGGGGCGGTGCGGGGTCAGCACGAGCACGTCGCGCGCAAAGGCGTCGAGCGCCTCGGCGGCCTCGTCGACGGTGCCGACCGCCAGCAGGCCGCTGCCCAGCAGCTCGGCCTCCTGGGCCAGCTGGTGGTTGCCCAGGCCGTAGCCGTTGCCCTTGGCCACCGGGACCAGCCCCGGGAACTCGGCCAGCAGCGCACGCTGATGGGTCCGCCAGCGGTCGGTGTCCACGGACAGCGAAAGGGTCATCGAGCTCTCCTGGAAGTCCCCCCGGCCGGCGGGCCGGGGGAGGCGGTGCGAGGTGGAGCGGTGTCGCGGGGTGAAGCGGTTCTGCGGGTCGGTCAGCGGCGTGACATGTAGAGATCCAGTGCCCTGTGCAGCAGCTTGTTCAGCGGGAAGTCCCACTCGCCCAGGTACTCGGCCGCCTGGCCGCCGGTGCCCAGCTTGAACTGGATCAGTCCGTAGAGCGGGTCGTCCTCGTCCAGGGTGTCGCTGATCCCGCGCAGGTCGTAGCGCGCCGCGCCGAGCGCGTACGCGTCGCGCATCATCCGCCACTGCACCGCGTTGGACGGCTTGACCTCGCGCTTGTGGTCGGCCGAGGCGCCGTAGGAGTACCAGACGTGCTCGCCGACGGTCAGCATCGTGGTCCCGGCCAGCGGCTCGCCCTCGTGGTAGGCCAGGTAGAGCCGCATCCGGTTGGGGTCCTCGGCGGTCAGCGTGGTCCACATGCGCTGGAAGTAGGAGAGCGGGCGGGGGGTGAAGCGGTCCCGCTCGGCGGTGACCACGTACAGCCGGTGGAAGACGGGCAGGTCGTCGTAGCCGCCCTGGACCACCTCGACGCCGCTCTTCTCGGCCTTCTTGATGTTGCGCCGCCACAGCTGGTTGAAGCCGCGCTGCAGGTCGTCCAGCGAGCGGTTCGCCAGCGGCACCTGGAAGACGTAGCGCGGCTGCACGTCGCCGAAGCCTGCGCCGCCGTCGTCGCCCTGCAGCCAGCCCGAACGCCGCAGCCGGTCGGCCGCCTCGAAGGCCCGCGGTTCGTACCAGTCGGGATCGATGTCGCGCAGCCGCTTGGCGTGCTTGCCGGCGATCGCCTCCTTGATGGTGGCCGCCTCCCAGCGGCGGATCACCACCGGCGGGCCCATCTTCACCGAGAACGCGCCCTGCGCCTTCAGGTGCGCGAGCATCGGCTGCAGCCACCGGTCGAGGTCCGGGTCGAACCAGTCGATCACCGGGCCCTCCGGCAGGTACGCCAGGTAGCGCTTCAGCTTCGGCAGCTGCCGGTACAGCACCAGCCCGACCCCGACCACTGTGCCCGAGGCGTCCACCCAGCCGATCGACTCGCTGCGCCACTCGGACTTCAGCTCTCCCCAGGACGGCAGCTGCATGTGGCTGGCCGACGGCAGGCTCCGAACGAAGGCGAGGTGCTCCTCGCGGGTGATCGTCCTCAGACGCAGGCTCATGCTCGGGGTGCTCCTTGGCTGTCGCTTGGCGGTGCTTCGGCTGGTGCTCGGGTGGCTTGCTGCGGGTGACTCGCCGGGGTGATTCGCTGGGGGGACTTCCTGATGACTTCGACTGGTCTGACCCTATCGTCCGAATGGTCCGTTTTCGGCCCTGCTCGGACTCGGCGCCGTCGACGGAACCCTAGGGCGTGCGGCGCCCGGGCTGCGGGCCTGCCGGGCGCCCGGTGCGACGGACGGCGCCCGCCCGGTGGGCGAGCGCCGTCCACGGGGAGCCGGGCCGGTCAGGAGACCCCGCCGAAGAGGCCGCCGTGCGCCAGGCCGACGCCGAATCCGAAGGTTGCCATCGCGAGGGCGATCACGATCACGAACCGCTCGGCCGTGGTGACCGAGATGAACTGCGCCCACAGCCCGGTGATGATCCCGGCGAGGCCGGTCCACGAGCTCAGCAAGTGCCAGCTGTGCACGAACGAGGTGCTGAAGGCCACCAGGCCGAGGATCACGGTCAGCCCGACCAGGGTGTTCTCCCTGGGGTGTGCGTGGCCGTCGGTGTTGAGGGTGAGAGCGGGGAATCGGCGGATGGTCTGTGCCATGGAACCCACCTCCTGCGGAGGGCGAGAGTTGCGCGTGCTACCCGTTCTGCCCAGATTGCGCCGTCTGAGACCCGGGGGCAATCGATGGGCGTTTTGTTCGGCCGTCCGGGTGCAGGTAGGCTGTGCGGTCTGCACTGGTGTACTTGTGCCTCTTGCTGTCCGTTTGCGGGCGGCCGCCCCGCGAGGGGTTGAACAGGCCGCATTGTCGGCGCCGACCACTACGGTGGAACCGGGCCCGGCATTGAGCACCAGTGCCGACGCTGCACAACCCTCCTGCCACGGAGAGACCGTGGCCGCTGAGTCCAAAGGAGGTGGGTTACCCATGCGTCACTACGAGGTGATGGTCATCCTCGACCCCTCGGTCGAGGAGCGCGCTGTCTCCCCCCTGATCGAGAACTTCCTCAATGTCGTCCGCAACGGCGGCGGCACTGTTGAGAAGGTCGACACCTGGGGCCGTCGTCGCCTGTCGTACGAGATCAAGAAGCAGCCCGAGGGCATCTACACGGTCATCGACCTGAAGGCCACGCCCGAGGTCGTCAAGGAGCTGGACCGCCAGATGTCTCTGAGCGAGTCGGTTCTGCGGACCAAGGTCCTGCGCCCGGACACCCACTGAGTCACTGCTGAGACCCCCCGTGGGTCTTGGTGGCTCGCGTCCGATGTTTCACGTGAAACATCGCTGAACGGAACTCCTCCTCCCGAGAGGTCAGCACGCCATGGCAGGCGAGACCGTCATCACCCTCGTCGGCAATCTCGTCGACGACCCCGAGCTGCGCTTCACCCCCTCGGGTGCGGCGGTCGCGAAGTTCCGCATCGCGTCCACTCCCCGCACCTTTGACCGTCAGACGAACGAGTGGAAGGACGGCGAGAGCCTCTTCCTCACGTGCAACGTCTGGCGTCAGCCGGCGGAGAACGTGGCCGAATCGCTGCAGCGCGGCATGCGCGTCATCGTGCAGGGCCGACTGCGCCAGCGGTCTTACGAGACCAAGGAAGGCGAGAAGCGGACGGTCTTCGAGGTCGAGGTCGACGAGGTGGGCCCGAGCCTGCGCTCGGCGACCGCGAAGGTGACCCGGGCCAACCGGGCCGGCGGTCCTGGTGGTGGCGGCGGCTTCGGCGGCGGCCAGCAGCAGGGTGGCGGCGGCCAGGGTGGCGGCTGGGGCGGCGGTGGCGGCCAGCAGGGCGGCGGCAACTGGGGTGGAAACTCCGGTGCCGGCGGCCAGTCCGGCCCGGCCGACGACCCCTGGGCGTCCAGCGCTCCCTCTGGTGGAAACCAGGGTGGCGGCGGCTGGGGTGCCCCGTCCGGTGGCGGCTTCTCGGAAGAGCCTCCGTTCTAAGAGCTGAAAGATTTCGTGCGACCCGGGGCCCGTACTCGGTACGGCCTCGGATCGTGATCCTCATTTGGAGCACACCATGGCGAAGCCGCCTGCTCGCAAGCCGAAGAAGAAGGTTTGCGTCTTCTGCAAGGACAAGGTCAACTACGTTGACTACAAGGACACGAACCTGCTTCGGAAGTTCATCTCCGACCGCGGGAAGATCCGTGCCCGCCGGGTGACCGGCAACTGCACCCAGCACCAGCGTGACGTCGCCACGGCCGTGAAGAACAGCCGTGAGATGGCGCTGCTGCCCTACACCAGCACCGCGCGCTAAGAGAGGGTGACCGAAGAATGAAGATCATCCTCACGCACGAGGTCTCTGGCCTGGGTGGCGCCGGCGAGGTCGTCGAGGTCAAGGACGGCTACGCCCGCAACTTCCTGGTTCCGCGTGGCTTTGCCATCCGCTGGACCAAGGGCGGCCAGAAGGACGTTGACGCGATCCGTCGCGCCCGCAAGATCCACGAGATCCAGACCATCGAGGCTGCCAACGAGTTCAAGGGCAAGCTCGAGGGTCTGCAGGTCAAGCTGGCCGTTCGCTCCGGCGAGGCCGGCCGCCTGTTCGGCTCGGTGACCCAGGCTGACGTCGTCGAGGCCGTCAAGGCCGCCGGTGGCCCGGCTGTGGACAAGCGCGCTGTCACGATCGCTTCGCCGATCAAGACCGTGGGCACCCACAAGGTCTCGGTCAAGCTGCACGCCGATGTCACGGCCGACCTGAACGTCGCCGTCGTCTCCGCCTGAACGCGGTAGTCGGTCACTGAGGGCCGGGTCCTCCCTTCGGGGAGGGCCCGGTCCTCGGGTTTTCGGCTCTCTCCGGCTCGTGGGCTTCAGGCCCGGACGGCGCCGGTCACCAGCCAGCGGCCGGTGCGCACCCGGCCGAGCAGGAAGCCGCCGCGGACCAGCATCACCAGGTTCATCGCCCACCAGAGCCCGGCCAGCCCCCAGCCCGCCGCCGGGACCGCCAGCGCGACCGGCGCGAAGACCGCGAAGGTCGCGAGCATCGCCCAGGCCAGGTAGGGGCCGTCACCGGCGCCCATCAGCACGCCGTCCAGCACGAAGACCAGCCCGGCCACCGGCTGGGTCAGCGCGACCAGCAGCAGCACCGCGGCGAGCTGCCGGCGCACGTCCGGATCCGGCGTGAAGAGCGGCACGTACAGCGGCCGGGCGGCCAGCAGCAGCACGCCGAGCAGGACGCCGGAGCCGATGCCCCACTCGACCATCCGCCGGGTCGCCGCCCGGGCCCCCGCCCGGTCCCCGGCACCCAGGTGGCGGCCGATGATCGCCTGCCCGGCGATGGCTATCGCATCCAGCGCGTACGCCAGGAAGCCCCACAGCGACATCGCGATCTGGTGCGCCGCGACCTGCTGGTCGCCGAGCCGGGCGGCCACCGCGGTGGCCAGCACGAGCACCGCGCGCAGGCTCAGGGTGCGGACCACCAGCGGCCCGCCGGCCCGTGCGCAGGCCCGGATCCCGGCCGGGTCCGGGCGCAGGCCGGCCCGCTCCCGGCGGGCGCCGCGGACCACCACGGTCAGGTAGACGGCGGCCATCGCGTTCTGCGCCAGCACCGTGCCCCAGGCCGAGCCGGCCACGCCGAGGCCGGCGCCGTAGACCAGGCCGAGGTTGAGCGCGATGTTCGCGGAGAAGCCGCCGACGGCGACCGCGAGCGGGGTGCGGGTGTCCTGCAGTCCGCGCAGCACACCGGTCGCGGCCAGCACGACCAGCATCGCCGGGATGCCCAGCGCGCTGATCCGCAGGTACGTCACGGCGTACGGCGCGGCGGTGGCCGAGGCGCCGAGCAGATCGGCCACGGCGGGCGCCAGCAGCAGCGCCAGCAGCACCACGGGGAGGGAGAGCAGCAGCGCCAGCCAGACGCCGTCGATGCCCTGCTGGACGGCCGCACGGCGGTCCCCGGCGCCGATCCGGCGGGCGACCGCGGCGGTGGTCGCGTACGCGAGGAAGACGAAGACCCCGGTGAGCGTGGCGAGCGCGGTGCCGGCCACGCCGAGGCCGGCCAGTTGGGCGGTGCCGAGGTGGCCGACGATCGCGGAGTCGGCGAGCAGGAAGAGCGGTTCGGCGACCAGTGCGCCGAAGGCCGGTACCGCGAGTGCGAGGATGTCCCGGTCCTGGCGGCGGCGTTCGGTGCGGGTCGAGGTCATGGGGGCCACCGTAACCATCCACAGGTGGGCCGTCCGCAGGGTGTGAAAAATTTCTCATGCACAGCCGGTGGAAAGTGTTGTTGCAGGTCAGCGAGTTGACACTGGGTCGATCGTGTGGTTATCCACAGGATCTTCCACAAGCTTGTGCACAGGTTTCGGGCAGTTGTCCACAGCGAAGGCGTGTTCGTCCACACAGCCTGTGGATAACCGGCCCCGATTTCTTTGGTGTCAGGCCCGCCCGACCTTTAGCGTGGTCGCTCATCCGACGCGCCGCACCGCCACCGGCCCCGGCTTGTCGGCAACCTGGCGTAAGAAGGAGGTGGACCCGGTGATGGCCGCGTCCGCCCGTCCCGACCGTTCACAGCACTCGCCTCACCGGCGGTACTCGCAGCACCCGCACCACTCGCACCACTCGCTGATCGGGGAAGACGCGTGACCGGCCCCCAGTACGACGACCACGACGTCCCGCCGCCGCCGGAGGACGACTGGCAGCCGTCCGACGACGCGTTCGGCGCGTTCCCGGCCGACAGCCCCAGCGACCGGCTCCCGGTCTCCCGCAGCCGCTCCGACGGCTCCGCGGGCGGCAAGGGTGGCAAGGGCGGCGGCGGCAAGGGCGACTTCCGCAAGCGCGACGGCGACCGTGGTGGTGACCGGGACGGCGACCGCTCCGGCGGTGTCGAGGGCTTCGAGCGGGTCCCGCCGCAGGACATCCCCGCCGAGCAGTCCGTGCTCGGCGGCATGATGCTCTCCAAGGACGCCATCGCCGACGTGGTCGAGGTGCTCAAGCCGATCGACTACTACCGGCCGGCCCACGAGCTGGTCCACAGCGCGATCCTCGACCTCTACGCGCGCGGCGAGCCGGCCGACCCGATCACCGTCGCCAGCGAGCTCACCAAGCGCGGCGAGCTCAGCCGGGTCGGCGGTCCCGGCTACCTGCACACCCTGGTCAACTCGGTCCCGACCGCCGCCAACGCCGAGTACTACGCCGAGATCGTCCACGAGCGGGCCGTGCTGCGCCGCCTGGTCGAGGCCGGCACCCGGATCGCCGGCATGGGCTACGCCGCCGAGGGCGACGTCGACGAGATCGTCAACGCCGCCCAGGCCGAGATCTACGCCGTCACCGAGCAGCGCACCAGCGAGGACTACGCCCCGCTCGCCGACATCATGGAGGGCGCGCTCGACGAGATCGAGGCGATCGGCTCCCGGGCCGGCCAGATGTCGGGCGTGCCGACCGGCTTCGCCGACCTGGACGCGCTGACGAACGGCCTGCACCCCGGTCAGATGATCGTCATCGCGGCCCGCCCCGCGATGGGAAAGTCGACGCTCGCACTGGACTTCTCCCGCGCCTGCTCGATCACCAACGGCCTGCCGAGCGTGATCTTCTCGCTCGAAATGGGGCGCAACGAGATCGCCATGCGCCTGCTCTCCGCCGAGGCGCGGGTCGCGCTGCACCACATGCGCTCCGGCAACATGACGGACGACGACTGGACCCGGGTGGCGCGGCGGATGCCGGACGTCACCGCCGCCCCGCTCTACATCGACGACTCGCCGAACCTGTCGATGATGGAGATCCGGGCCAAGTGCCGGCGCCTGAAGCAGCGCCAGGACCTCAAGCTGGTGGTCATCGACTACCTCCAGCTGATGCAGTCCGGCGGCTCGCGGCGGGCCGAGAGCCGCCAGCAGGAGGTCTCGGACATGTCCCGGAACCTCAAGCTGCTGGCCAAGGAGCTGGAGGTCCCGGTGATCGCGTTGTCCCAGCTGAACCGTGGTCCGGAGCAGCGCACCGACAAGAAGCCGATGGTCTCCGACCTGCGTGAGTCCGGCTCGATCGAGCAGGACGCCGACATGGTCATCCTGCTGCACCGCGAGGACGCCTACGAGAAGGAGTCGCCCCGGGCCGGCGAGGCCGACCTGATCGTGGCCAAGCACCGTAACGGCCCGACGGCCACGATCACGGTGGCCTTCCAGGGCCATTACTCGCGGTTCGTGGACATGACCCGGGACTGAGCTGATAGGCATAGGTGTGCGATTCGATGCAGTGCCGATGCCGACGACCGTTCAGAGCAGGCCCCGCGACCCGCGCGGCTACCCCGTGCCCGCGATCACGCCGTGGGAACACGACGAACCGCAGTTCGCGCTGACCGACTACGGGCGCAGCGCGGACTGCGCCCGGGGCCGGCTCTGCTCGGTCTGCAACGTGCTGATGCCCAAGGGCCCGGTCTGGCGGGTGGTCGGCGCCGCCGAGAGCGCCGCAATAGCGGACGCGCTGGCCGCCGGGCGCCCCTACCGCAACCTCGCGCCGACCCTGGAGGGCCCGGGGCACCGGGCGTGCATGCTCTACGCCTCGATGGTGTGCCCCTACCTGGCCCGGCCGAACGCCCGCCGCGGCCTGGCGGCCGTGCGGCCGGAGGACGAGCTGACCGCGCACGTCGCCCGTGGCGCGGTGCGCGGGGCGATGGGTGCGGTGGTGGGATTCGCGGACTACGAGTTCGCGGTCACCACCACGCAGGTGCTGTTCCGCTTCGTGGACGTGGTGGAGTTCCTGCCGCACGACACGGCCGACGCCCACCTGGACGAGCTGCGGGCCGAACTGGACCGGCTCGGCGGGGCGCTCGGCGGGCCGGTCGGCTGACCCAGGTCCAGGAGCGCCCGGCCGAGCCGGGTTGCAGTGGTTGCGGGGATGCGGTGTGGCGGGGTGTCTCAGCCCCGGTAGGCGGGCAGGCCGGGGTAGGTCGAGACCTGGGTCGGCGCGGCGGAGCCGTCGGCCGGCAGGGTCGAGATGCCGTGCGGGGTCCGGGCGGCGATGGTCTTGCCGTCCGGCGACCAGGCCGGCTCGGTGTAGTCCGTGGTCGCGTGCGGGGTGAGGTCCTTGGCGGCCCCCGGAGCGTTCAGGTTGCGCTCGAAGAGGTGGTCGTGACCGCCGGTGGAGCGGACGAAGACGACCTCGCCGCCGTCGGGCGACAGAGCGGGCTCGGAGCCCGGGGTCAGCACCCCGCCCACCTGGCGGGTGTAGTCGTCGCGCAGGTAGACGTTGCCGTCGGTGTTCTGGTAGACGGTCGCCCCGTAGGTGCCCTCGCCGCCGCCGTTGGCCCAGGAGTTGCCGGTGGTCGGGTTCGGCTGCGTGCCCGGGTAGTTGCCCAGCGTCAGCTGGGTCGGGCTTGCGTCCACGGCGCCGGCCGGCACGACCATCAGGCGGGCGGCGCCGCCCTGGCCGGCCGTGAAGACGAGGTTGTTCTTGGCCGCACCGGCCCCCGCGACGGCCGGTGCGACCTGCCAGGTCGGGTGCGACCAGGTCTGGCCACCGGGGTTCTTGGCCACCGTCACCCGGCCGCTGCCGTTCGGGTTGGTGAGGTCGAGGTTGCCGGAGCCGTCGATGAACGCGGCCTTGCTCCCGTCCGGCGACCAGGTCAGGTCGCGGACGGTGGTGCCGAAGTTGACCGAGGTGCCGTTCATGAGGACGTACTGGGTGCCGTTGCTGATGGTCAGTGAGCTGTGCCCGGTGCCGTTCACGGGCACGGATGCGGGGGCAGTGGTCGGGACGGGCGCGGCGGGCGGCACGGACTTGCCGGTGGACGCGCTACCGGGCCTGGCCGAGACGGTCGGGACCGTCGGGACGGACGGGGTGAGCGGCTTGGCAGCGGGCGTGCCGGGCACGTCGGCCGGCTGGGTGACCGCGGTCGTCGGTGCGCCGGCAGCGGCGGTGGGTGCGGCGCTCGGGGCCTCGGTCGGCGTGGCGGCGGTGCTGGGAGCGGTGGACGGCTGCGTGGCGGCCGGCGGCGTGGTGGCCGGGGTGGTGCTGACGGCGGTGACCGGGGCCTTGGACGGAGCCGCCGAGCCGGCGGCGGCCGGGGCGCTCGGGGCGTCCGGGCCACAGGCGGTGAGCAGCAGTGCGGAGCCGGTGGTCAGCGCGACGGTGAGCGCGATGGCGGTAGCGGTGTTGCGGCGGCGAATTGCCACGGTGTTCCCCCTGGGATGGCTGTTCCCTGATGCGATTGGCGATCGCGCTTGAGCCGCCCTGTCGTCCCCCGGACCTGCCGTCCCCCCGGACCTGCGTTTCCGTGTCAGCGCCTGCTTGCTCTCTGCGATGAGAGAAGCTTGTCAGCCGATAATCCGCGTGCTGTTCGTCTACTGTCACGACGGGGCAACAGGGCAACGGGCAACAGGGCTTCGGGCGCTGCTGCCCCTGCTGCCGCCGACCTGGCCGACGCCGGGTCGGCCGCCCCTGTCGGAGCCGGTGGCTCAGAGCAGCTTGGCCAGCGTGTCCGCACCCCGGTAGCCCGGGGCGACGCCGCCGACCAGCAGGACCTCGCCGACCGCGTGGTCGGTGCGCAGCGGCAGGATCTCCCGGTAGGCGGGGGAGTCGTACCAGGCCTGGGCCTGGGGGAGGTCCGGGAACTCGATGATGATCAGATCGCCGGTCCAGCTGCCTTCGCGCAGGTCGATCGGGTTGCCGTGGACCAGGAAGCGGCCACCGAAGGGGTCGAGGGTCGCGTCGACGCGCTCCAGGTACTCGATGATCGCGGGGCCGAACTGGACCTCGCGCAGGTTGGCGATGGCGTAGGCGGTCATGGCTTCCTCCGGTTCGTGGGGCTGCGCTCTCTGACATCCATGACGCTACGGGGGCCGGTCGGGCGGCGAATCAGTCAGCCATCAGTCGGGCAGCGGCCGATCGCTGTGCTGTGCCCGCTGGCCGACCGAGTGCCTGTTGCCCTGTTGCCCTGTTGCCCGGTTGCCCGGTTGCCCTGTTGCCCTGTTGCCCCGGTGTCCTGGTGCGCTGGCCAGAATGTGTGGATGACCGGAGTGATGAACGGCGTGCAGCGACGTACGGGGGATTCGATGGACAGCGGTGGCACGGTGGAGCTGGTCGTCTTCGACTGTGACGGGGTGCTGGTGGACAGCGAGCGGATCGCGGTCCGGGTGCAGGCCAGGGTCGGCGCCGAGCTCGGCTGGCCGCTGACCGAGGAGGAGGTGCTGGACCGCTTCGTCGGCCGTTCCGGTGCCTCGATCGGCGAGCAGATCGCCGAGCGGCTGGGCGCCGAGGCGGCGCAGCGCTGGGGCGAGCGGTTCGACGAACTGCACCGCGAGCTGGTGGACCGGGAGTTGACCGCGGTGGACGGGATACCCGAGGCACTGGCGGAGCTGCGGCTGCCGAGCTGCGTCGCGTCCAGCGGCAGCCACCAGAAGATGCGTCACACGCTCGGGCGCACCGGGCTGTACGACTACTTCGACGGTCGGATCTTCAGCGCCACCGAGGTCAGCCGGGGCAAGCCCGCTCCGGACCTGTTCCTGCACGCGGCGCGGCGGATGGGGGTGCGCCCCGAGGCCTGCGTGGTGGTGGAGGACAGCAAGTACGGGGTGCGGGCCGCGCGGGCGGCGGGGATGCGGGTGCTCGGCTACGCGGGCGGTCTGACGCCGGGGCAGTGGCTGGCGGACGAGGGCGCGCGGGTCTTCGAGGAGATGCGGGAGCTGCCGAGGCTCCTGGCGGAGCTGGGCGCCGAGGCTCTGGAGAGCGAGGCCCCGGAGAACGAGGCCAGGGGGAGCGTCGCAGCGGGCGTACCGGTACCCGGGACGGCCGGGTACGCGGCGGATGCGCAGGCGCTGGCCGAGCAGTACGAGAGCGTCAGCTTCGAGCAGGTGCACGCGCACGCGCTGCACCTGATGCCCGGCGCGCCGGTCCGGGTGCTCGACCTCGGCGCCGGCAGCGGACGGGACGCCGCCGCGCTGGCCCGCCGCGGCCACACCGTCACCGCCGCCGAGCCGACCGCCGAACTACGGGCGCTCGGCGCGCAGTTGCACGCCGACACCGCGCTCTCCTGGGTGGACGACGCGCTGCCCGGGCTGCCCCGGCTCACCGCCGCCGGGGAGCGGTACGAGCTGATCCTGCTGACCGCCGTCTGGATGCACCTGGATGCCGCCGAGCGCGCGGCCGCGATGCCGGTGGTGGCGGCGCTGCTCGCGCCTGGCGGCACGCTGCTGATGACGGTGCGCAGCGGGCCCGTTCCGGCCGGCCGCCGGATGTTCGAGGTACCGGCGGCGGAGGTCCGTGGCCAGGCCGCGGCGGCCGGCCTGCGGCTGGTGCATCAGCACGAGCGCGGGGACCTGCACGGGCGGGCCGGCGTGCAGTGGACCGAGCTCGCGTTCGTCCGGGAGGCGTGAGCGGAGCCGAGGCAGGTGGGCGGGAACGGAGGGCAGGGAGGAACGTAGGCAGGGAGGAACGAAGGTAGGAGCGCAGGTACGAGCGCAGGCGCCGGCCGGGAGCCGTCAGCAGGCCGGCCCGCCCTCCGGCAGGTGATCGCCGGCCCAGCGCCGCAGCTCGTTCAGGGCCGGGGTGAGTCCCTGCCCGGCCCCGGTCAGCCGGTAGCTGACCCGCAGCGGCGGGCCCTCGTCGACCTCGCGGAGCACCAGGCCCGCCTCGGCCAGCTCGGTGAGCCGGTCGGAGAGCATGCGCTCGCTGATCCCGGGGATGGCCCGGCGCAGCTCGGAGAAGTAGGCCGGGCCATTGCTCAGCACCGCGATCACCAGCCCGGACCAGCGCTTGCCGAGCAGCGCGAAGACCCTGGTCAGCCCGAGGTCGACGGCCTGGCACGCGGTGGGCGTGACGGTGCAGGGGTCCGACGCATCGGCTGCCCCCACCGAGATCCCAGTCGCTGTGCCGTGCACCGAGGGGTCCATCTCCAGCTCTGCCATGGGTCAAGGGTACGCGCCGCGCGCTAGTGACTGCAGAAAAGTAAGCTGCTACGGTAATGACAGCTGCCGGGGAAACAGCAGCTACTCACATTTTCGGAGGTTCGCCATGCCCATGCTGCTGCACATCGACTCCTCGTCCCTCGCCCAGGGCTCCATCTCCCGCGAGGTCACCGCGACCTTCCGTGCCGAGTGGGAGGCCGCGCACCCGGGCGGCACCGTGATCTACCGCGACCTGGCGGCCGCGCCGGTGCCACACCTGAGCGAGGCCGCCATCACCGCCGCCTTCACTCCGGCCGATCAGCTCTCCGAGGAGCAGCGGGCCGCCGACGAACTGCGCGAGGAGCTGATCCGCGAGCTGGAGACGGCCGACGCGGTGGTGATCGGCGCGCCGATGTACAACTTCAGCGTCCCGTCCGTGCTGAAGGCATGGCTGGACCAGGTGATCAAGATGGGCCGTACCGCGGGTGAGGGCGGCTCGGTCGTCGGCAAGCCGGTGACCGTGGTCGCGCCGCGTGGCGGCTCGTACGGTCCCGGCAGCCCGCGTGAGGACTTCGAGTTCGTCACGAACTTCCTGGACAAGGCGCTCGGCGGGTTCCTCGGCGTGGAGGTGGACTTCGTGGTCCCCGAGTTCACCATGGCCCGGCTCAACCCGGCGCTCGCGGAGTTCGTCGAGCACGCCGACGCCTCGAAGGCGCAGGCGCACCAGGAGGCCGCCGCCAGGGCGAAGGCACTGGCCGAGCGGTTCGCGGGCGCCGCGGCCTGACGGCCGGCCCGGGACAGCCGCGCCGTGACGACGGGGCGTGCGGCGCAGATTAGGTGACGGTGCGTCGGCTGACCATCCGTCATCGCACCATCCACGGGCGGTGACGGTGCTGCCCCTGCCGCTCACCCGCCCGGGCGCGCCTGCCGGGCAGGCGGGGGTGGTGGCTTCCATGCTGGTGCCGACCAGCGCCCACGTCCGGTCGGGCGCGGGCACCACCGTGGACCAGGGAGCACCAGTGACGCCGTCGCCGTCCGAACGGAACGTCGAAGCGAACGGCGGTGCCGACGGGGCCGCCGGACTGCGCCGAGTGCCGCCCTGGGGGCCCCACGGGCCGCAGGCCGGGGGCGGTGCCACGGCCGCCGGGCCGCCGGCCCCACCGCTGGAGGTCGAGGTCTTCACCGGCCCGGAGTCGGCGTTCTTCGTGACGTCCAGTCTGATCATGGGTGCCCGGGACGCGATCCTGGTCGACGCCCAGTTCACCCGCAGCGCCGGCCGGGAGCTGGCCGAGTGGATCGCCGGCAAGGGCCGCAACCTGCTCGCGGTGGTGATCACCCACCCGCACCCCGACCACTACTTCGGCGTCGAGGAGGTGCTCCGGCTCTTCCCGCAGGCCCATCTGCTGGCCGCGCCGCAGGTGGTGCACGAGATCGCCCGCACCGCCGCCGACAAGGTGCACCAGTGGCGGCCGGTCCACGGCGATGACATCCCGGACGCGCCGGTGCTGCCGCGCGCGCTGCTGCCGCAGCCGCTGATGATCGACCGTCAGCTGATCCGGGTGCTCTACCTCGGCCAGGGCGACTGTGCGGACAGCTGCGTGGTGCACGTGCCGACCGCGAGCACGGTGATCGCGGGGGACTGCGTCTACAACGGCACCCATGTGTGGACCGCCGAGACCACGCCCGAGCAGCGGGTGACCTGGACCCGCAACCTCGGCCGGATCGCCGAACTGGGCGCCCAGCGGGTGATCGCCGGGCACCGGGCCCCGGAGCAGAACGACGACGCCGTCCGGGTGCTCGCCTTCACGGGTGAGTACCTGCAGGACTTCGACCGGCTGCTCGCCCGGCACCCCGGGGACGCCGACGGCCTGGTCGCCGCCGTCAACGAGCGGTACGGAGGGCTGACGCTGCCGGCCATCCTGCAGGCGGGGGCGGTCGCGAACACCGAACGGCGGGACTCGGCCGCGTACGGGGAGGCGGGCGAGGCGACGGGCGAGGCGACGGGTCGGCAGATGGACGGGCAGATGGACGGGGAGACGGGCGGGGAAGCGCGGGGGGAGTGAGACCGTGGGGGTATGACTCCTGAGTTCGACGCGATCGTGCTGGCCGGCGGCGCTGCCCGTCGGCTCGGTGGCGCGCACAAGCCCGCGCTGACGGTCGGCGGCCGCACGCTGCTGGAGCGGGTGCTCACGGCCTGTGCCGGCGCCCGCAGCACGGTCGTGGTCGGGCCGGTGCTGCCGCTCGCGAATGCCGATGCCGGTGCCGGAGCGGCCGCCGATGCCGGAGCCGCGACCGGCGCCGGCCGGCCGTTCAGCGGGGTCGGCTGGACCAGGGAGGACCCGCCGGGTGGCGGGCCGGTGGCCGCGGTGGCGGCCGGGCTGGCGGACCAGCGGATCAGTGCGGAGCTGGTGCTGCTGCTCGCGGCCGACCTGCCGTTCCTGGACTCCGGGACGGTCCTGGCGCTGGTGGCCGCCGTCCGGGGCGAGGTGGAGGCGGCGATGCTGGTCGATGCGGCCGGCCGGGACCAGCCGCTCGCGGCCGCTTACCGTGGCACCGCGCTGCGGGCGGCGCTCGCGGAGCTGGGCGCGCCGGCCGGCCGGCCGCTGCGCCGGCTGGTCGGCGGGCTGCACACCGTCCGGCTGGCGGACCCGGGCGACGTCTCGTTCGACTGCGACACCTGGGAGGAGCTCGCCGAGGCCCGGCGGCGGACCGACCTGACCTAGGCCCTGTCCGGCGCTGTCCGGCCGTGGCGCTTCACGAGGTCCGGAAGGCGTGGTGAGCGAAATGACGCACATTGCTCACCACCGGAACACAGCACAGTGCGCTCGATCAGGCAGCATTGACGTCCATGGAACGCACGCTGGACGACTGGATGGCCGAGGCCGCGACCGAACTGGGGATCGACCTCGACGTTGACATCCGTGGATTGCTCGACCTGACCCGGGTCGTCGCGCACGGGGTGGAGCGGCCGGCGGCGCCGCTGACGGCCTTCCTGGTCGGTTACGCGGCGGCGGCGCGGGGCGGTGGCCCGGCGGCGGTGGCCGAGGCCTCCCGGCAGATGGCCGCGCTCGCCGAGCGCTGGACGGCGGCGGCTGCCGATCCGGCGGCACCCGTTGAGCCGGGCGCCGCCGGCCCGGCGGACCGTCAGCCGTGAGCGCCGCCGCCTCCCGGCTCGGGGAGCCCGGCGCGGACTTCCCGCTCGCGTCGGCTCCGCGCGACGCCGCCTGGTCGCAGGCCCGGGCCGTGGCGCACCGGGCCGCCCGCGCGCCGCTGCCCCCGGTGGAGTGCGAGCTCGCCGCCGCGGCCGGCCGCACGCTCGCCGTACCGCTGACCGCGCTCACCGACCTGCCCGCCTTCGACACCTCGGCGATGGACGGCTGGGCGGTCTCCGGCCCCGGCCCGTGGCGGCTCGCCGGTCAGGTGCTGGCCGGCCGGACCCCGCCGCCGCTGGCCGACGGCTGGGCGACCGGCATCGCCACCGGCGCGCAGCTGCCGCCCGGCGCGACCGCCGTGCTGCGCCGCGAGCACGGGGAGGTCGAGCCCTCGGCCGTGCACGAGGGGATGCTGCGGCCGACCGTCCCCGGCACCCCGGTGCCCGGTCAGGACGTGCGTCCGCGTGCCCAGGAGTGCCGGCGCGGCGAGGAGCTGCTGCCTGCCGGTACCGCCGTCACCGCGGCCGTCCTCGGCCTCGCCGCGGCCTGCGGCTACGACCGGCTGTCGGTCCGTCGCGCGCCGACCGTCGAGCTGCTGGTGCTCGGTGACGAGCTGCTGCAGTTCGGCCTGCCCGCTCCCGGGCTGGTCCGCGACGCGCTCGGTCCGCTGCTGCAGCCGTGGCTGGTGGCGGCCGGTGCCGAGCTGCTCGGCCGGCGCACCGTGCGGGACGACTTCGGGCTGCTCCGGGACGCGATCCGGCACTCGCCGGCCGAGCTGGTGGTCACCACCGGGGGAACGGCGGCCGGGCCGGTCGACTTCCTGCACGCGGCGCTCGCGGAGACCGGTGGGCGGCTGCTGGTGGACGGTGTCTCGGTCCGTCCTGGCCACCCGATGCTGCTCGCCGAGCTGCCGCCCGCCACGCCCGGTGGGGTGGCGCGCCATCTGGTCGGCCTGCCCGGCAACCCGCTGGCCGCCGTCGCCGGGGCCGTCACGCTCGCGCTGCCGCTGCTGCGTGGGCTGGCCGGGCGGCCGGCCGCCGACGGGCGGTTCGTGCTCGCCGCCGTGGCCCTGGCCGGGCACCCCGCGGACACCCGGCTGCTGCCGGTCCGGCTGACCGAGCGCGGGGCGCTGCCGCTGGCCTTCGACGGGCCGGCCATGCTGCGCGGCCTGGCGCTCGCGGACGCACTCGCCGTGCTGCCGCCCGGTGGGGTGCGGGCGGGGGAGCGGGTGGAACTGGTGCAGACACCGGGGTAGGCAGGGGCTGGTCGGCGCGACACGGGCCCGGGAGCCCCGCATGCTTGATCGCATGAGGAGCCGTCAGCGTCGCGTCCGGCCGGCCCGGCGGCAGGCGGATGCCGAGGGGGACGCCCGGATCGCGCTGCCGGCCCGGGGCAGCGCGCCGCCGCTGCGCCAGGTCGGGCTGCGGCTCGCGGTGGCGCTGGCGGTGCTGCTCGCCACCACGCTGATCGTCTGGCTCGACCGGTCCGGTTACCGGGACAGCGCCGGCGGCAGCCTCGACCTGCTGGACGCCGCGTACTACGCGACCGTCACGCTCTCCACCACCGGCTACGGCGACATCACCCCGGTCAGCTCCGGCGCGCGGCTGACCAACATCCTGGTGATCACGCCGCTGCGCGTGGTCTTCCTGATCATCCTGGTCGGCACCACGCTGGAGGTGCTCGCCGAACGCACCCGCCAGCAGTGGCGGGTCGGACGATGGAGGTCCTCCGTGCACGAGCACGCCGTGATCGTCGGCTACGGCACCAAGGGGCGCAGCGCCGTGCAGACGCTGCTCGGGCAGGGGGTGCCCAAGGAGTCCATCGTGGTGGTCGATCCGCAGCGCCGGGTGATCGAGCAGGCCACCCAGGACGGGCTGGTCGGCGTCGTCGGCGATGCGACCAGGACGGAGACGCTGATCCGCGCCGAGCTGCCCAGGGCCGCGCAGATCGTGGTGGCACCCGAGCGCGATGACACCGCTGTGCTGATCACATTGACGGCTCGTCAGCTGAACAAGTTCGCCACCGTGGTCGCCGCCGTCCGGGAGGACGAGAACGCCCCGCTGCTGCGGCAGAGCGGCGCGGACGTGGTGGTGACCAGCTCCAGCTCGGTCGGCCGGCTGCTCGGGCTGTCGATGCTCAGCCCGAACGCCGGGGCCGTGATGGAGGACCTGCTCACCTACGGGCGCGGGCTGAACGTGGTCGAACGCCCGGTCAGCCGCGCCGAGGAGGGCCGCAGCCCGCGTGACTGCGCGGACCTGGTGGTCGCGGTGGTGCGCGGGCGGCGGATCATCAACTTCGCCGACCCCGAGGCCGCGACCCTTCAGCTGACCGACCGGGTGATCACCATCCAGCGCTCCGCGCCGGAGACGGCCGAGCGGACCCGCTAGGCCGTCTTCCTCTGTATCCGATGTATCCGACAGGCCCTAGCGGGCCCGCTCGGCCGCCCGGACGGTGTGCCGCAGCAGCAGTGCGGTGGTCACCGGGCCGACTCCGCCGGGCACCGGGGTGAGGGCGGCCGCCCGGCCCTCGACCGCGGCGGCGTCCACGTCGCCGGTCAGCCCGCCCTCCGGCGTCGGGTTGGTGCCGACGTCGATCACCACGGCGCCTGGCTTGACGTGCTCCGCCGTGATCAGGCCGGCCCGGCCGACGGCGGCCACCAGGACGTCCGCCCTGCTCGTGACGGCGGCCAGGTCGGCGGTGCGCGAGTGGCAGACCGTCACCGTGGCGTCCCGGTCGAGCAGCAGGTGCGCGGCCGGCTTGCCGACCACCGTGGAGCGCCCCACCACCGCGACCTGACGGCCGGCCAGCGGGATCCGGTAGTGCTCCAGCAGCGCCACCACGGCCTCGGCGGTGGCCGGTGCGAAGGCGGGCAGCCCGCTGGCGAGCCGGCCGAGCGAGAGCGGGTTCGCGCCGTCCACGTCCTTCTCGACGGCGATCGCCGAGGCGAGGTCCTCCCGCGCGGCCTCGCCCGGCAGCGGGGTCTGCAGGATGATGCCGTGCACCGCGTCGTCGGCGCCGAGCTGCTCCAGCCGCTCGCGGATCGCGGCGGCCGAGGCCTCCGGCCCGAGGTCGTGGACGGTGCAGCGCAGCCCGGTCTTCTCGGCCGCGCGGGCGATCGAGCGCACGTACCAGGCGCTCGACTCGTCGGCGGTCGCGGTCACCACGGCGAGCTGCGGCGGGCGCCCCGCGGCGGTCAGCTCGGCCGCCCGCTCGGCGGCCTCGGCCCGGATCGCGGTGGCCAGCGGGCTGCCGGTCAGCTGCTCGGTGCTCGCTCGGTCGGTGCTCGCTGGGTCGGTGCTCACTTGGCGATCTCCTCTCGGACGGCGGCGGTGATCCGCTCGGCGCGGGCGGCGATCTCGTCCACCCGGGCGGTCTCGGCGAGCAGGCCGCTGCGCACCTTCTCGTCCCGGATCCCGCCCAGGTTGATCTCCACGTTGACCCGCGCGGTGGCCGCGGCGGCCCGGGCGGCCTCGGCCGCGGCGGCGACGTCGGTGATCACGTTCGGGTTGCCGATCGGCAGCAGTGCCTCGGCCAGCTCGACCGCGTCCAGTGCGGCGGTGATCACCTCGGCCGGCGGGCGGGCGGCGCCGACCAGGGCCTGCGCGATCGCGGCCGACCGCGCCGCCGTCTCCTCCTCGCTCGCCTTCGGCAGCTGGTACGCCCGGGAGACCGCGGTGAACGCCGCCGCGTCCTGCTCGGCGAGGGTCAGCGCCTGCCCGCGCAGCGCGTCGGCCTCGCGGATGATCCGCTCCACCACCGGCTGGTGCGCGGCGTACTTCTCCCCGGTGCTGTAACGGGCCACCATCGCCAGCAGTGCGGCCGCCTGCGCGGCGTGCAGAGCGGCCGACGCGCCACCCCCGGGGGCGGGCACCCGGTCGGCCAGTCGGTCCAGGAATTCGCTGATCGTCTCGTCGCGCACGGCGGCTCTTCCTTCGAAGGGGCGGTGGCTGCATCCTGCCATAACTGACGAAGTGTCAGATCCGTCTCCCGGGCGCCCCGCGCGGCCCGCTCCGACCACGGTGAACTGGGGGAATCCGGTGGGGAGTCGGCAGATGACGCGGCCGTACGGGGAGCGTGACGGTCCGCGGGGCGCGGGGCTGTCATCGGTTCGGCCGAGGGCGTCTGACGCCCGTTTGCCGGGCGCGCCGAGTAGCTTCGACCCATGTACGCATTCACGATTCCCCAGCCAGGCGGGCCCGAGGCGCTGACCTGGACCAAGGTCCCCGACCCGGTGCCGGCCGAGGGCGAAGTCCTGGTCGAGGTCGCGGCCACCGCCGTCAACCGAGCCGACCTGCTGCAGCGTCAGGGCCACTACAACCCGCCGCCGGGAGCCTCGCCGTACCCCGGCCTGGAGTGCTCCGGCCGGATCGTCGCGCTCGGCCCCGGCGTCGCCGGCTGGGCCGAGGGTGACGAGGTGTGCGCGCTGCTGGCGGGCGGCGGCTACGCGGAGAAGGTGGCCGTCCCGGTCGGCCAGCTGCTGCCGATCCCGCGCGGGCTGGGCCTGGTGGCGGCGGCCGCGCTGCCGGAGGTGACGGCCACGGTGTGGTCGAACGTCTTCCTCGTCGCGCACCTGCGCCCCGGTGAGACGGTGCTGCTGCACGGCGGTGCGAGCGGCATCGGCACGATGGCTACGCAGCTGGGCAAGGCGGTCGGCGCGAAGGTGATCGTCACGGCCGGCAGCGCGAAGAAGCTGGCGCGCTGCAAGGAGTTGGGCGCTGACGTGCTGGTGAACTACCGCGAGCAGGACTTCGTGGCCGCGGTGAAGGAGGCGACCGGCGGGCACGGCGCGGACGTGATCCTGGACATCATGGGCGCCAAGTACCTGCCGCGGAACGTGGACGCGCTGGCGGTCTCGGGGCGTCTGGTGATCATCGGACTGCAGGGTGGGGTGAAGGGCGAGATCGACCTGTCCACGCTGCTCGCGAAGCGGGCGGCGGTGGTGGCGACCTCGCTGCGGCCGCGGCCGCTGGCGGAGAAGGCCGCGATCGTGGCGGCGGTGCGCGAGCACGTCTGGCCGCTGATCGAGTCGGGCGTGGTGAAGCCGGTGATCGACCGGGTGCTGCCGATGACCGAGGCGGCCGAGGCGCACCGGGCGCTGGAGGCGGGGGAGCAGGTGGGGAAGGTCGTGCTGCAGGTGTGACCGGGCGCGGTCGCTGACCTCACCGGACCCCGCTCGGCCGGCCACGGCGGGGCGGGGTCCGGGTGGGTCTCCGCCGCCCTCTCCGCCCCCTTCTCCACCCGGTTTTCTCCACCCTGTTTCTCCACCCTGGCTCCACCCTGGGGTCGAAGCCACGGGCGAGTGGTGCGCCGTACCTTGGCAGTGCTCGGTGAGGCGCCGGGAAAGCCCGTGATGGACAAGGGAGTTGCACCATGCTGATAGGTCTGATCATCCGTCTGTTCAGACGGCTGAAGAGTGGCCGCTGAGGGCTCTGCCCGTACTTAGGCGCTCAGCGCTCTGCCCGTATTCGGGTGCTCAGCGTGTTGCCCGTACTCAGGTTGGTGCGGCCTCCCCGGCGGGCGGGGTGCGGTGGCTCGTCACGCATCGAACATGGCTGGTTCTGCACTGCGGCGGTGGATGTCGGCGGCTGGATCCTTTGCACATCCAGCACAAGCACCCCAGGGCCGACCGGCATGCGGGGGCGGTGTCGCGACGCTCGGATTCTCCCCCCGGCCTTCGGCCGGGAGGTGCCCCACGGACGGCGCTCCCCACGCACCCCCCCATCGGTCGGTCGGTCCCACCCCACAAGGAGGTTGACGTGCCCACCACTCTCGACAGCCAGGTCGGCCGGATCATGGCGGCCTGGCTCGGCGGTGCCGAGTCGGCGTTCGGTCTGGAGAACCCGGCCGGTCCGCTCTACGTCGGCGGCGCCGCTGCCCAGGCCGCGCTCACCGACAGCACCGATGCGCTGATGGCGTTCTGTTCCAGCCCCAGCGGTTCGCAGCACAGCTACTGCTGCTGAGTCACCCCGGGCCGCGCACCCGCTGTGGGTGCGCGGCCCACCCGGCCGACCGTCGCGCGAGAGGGGAGAACAAGGTGGACTGGTTTGCCGAGCCGATGGCGGCGCTGGCGGCTCCGCTGCTCGACCGCTTCGACAAGGAACTCGCCCAGCTGGTCGAACTGGCCCCCGAGGAGCGGCGGGTGATCAGGGCGGCTGCCGAGCGGGCCGTGCTGGACCTGCTCCAGGTCAAGCTGAGCCGGGTCTTCCTGCTGGAGCTCCACCAGGCCTCGCTGGCGGGCCGGTTGCCGGGTGAGCAGCCGCAGGAGCGCTGGCTGGCCTTCGTCGCACTGGCCCGTACCCCCGACTTCCTGGCCGAGCTGGCCGACCGCTACCCGGTGCTGCACGAGCGGGCCGAGACGGTCGTGCTCCGGCAGCTGGACGCCGTGCTCGTGCTGGCCCGCCGGCTGGTCTCGGACCGGACCGGCTTCGCCGAGCTGCTCGGCGGGGCGCCCGGCCTGCTGCTCGCGGTGGAGCTCGGCGCGGGTGACCCGCACCGCGGCGGGCATGCGGTGGCACTGCTGGAGTTCGAGCACGGGCGGCTCGTCTACAAACCGCGCCCGGTCGAGGTGGACGCCGCGCTCGCGGATTTCCTGCACCGGGTGCAGCCCGCGGGGTCGGACGGTGGCCGCGCGCTGCGGGTGCCGCCGGTGCTGGTCCGCGCGGGTTACGGCTGGGCGGCCCACATCGAGCACCGGTACTGCGCCGATGATGCCGAACTGGCCATTTTCTACCGGCGGTTGGGCCACCTGCTGGCCGTCATGCGGCTACTCGGCGGCACCGATCTGCATGCTGAGAACCTGATCGCCTGTGGTCCCGACCCGGTGGTGGTGGACGCCGAGACGCTCTTCACTCCCGACCCGCCGACCTCGCCGAGCGGTCGCGGTGAGGCCGTTGACCTGGCCTACCGGCTGATCCGCCGTACGGTGCTGCGCACCGGGATCCTGCCGCTGCGCGCCGATGGCTACTCGCTGGCCGGTGTCGACATCTCCGCGGCCGGTTCGCTGCCCGGGCAGCAGCCGCGGATCCGGGTGCCGGTGATCGCCGGCGGGGGCACCGATGCGGCCCGGATGGCGATCGACGTGGTGGACCTGCCACCGAGCCGCAACCACCCCAGCCCGCAGCCGGTGCTGATCCGCTACTGGGACCAAGTCGTCATCGGGTTCCGAGAGTTGACCGAGCGCCTGCGGGGGCTTGCCGACCGCGGCGAGCTCGCGCCGGCCCTGCAGGGGTTCCACGGCAGCGTGGTGCGGCTGCTCCGCCGGCCTACCCAGAGCTATGTGGAGATCGGCCGGATGCTCTGGCACCCGGCCTCGCTGCACGATCCGGCCGCCGCGCGGCACCGCGGCCGGGAGATCCTGAGCGGCAACGGCGCCGCGCTGCCCGGTGCGCCGACCGATCTCGCCACCATCGACAGCGAGATCGCCGACCTGCTCGCGGGCGACATCCCGGTCTTCACGTTCGTGGTGGACGAGCAGGTGCTGGCCGCCGTGCTGGCCGACTGGCATGCGGCCGACCTCGCCCAGGAGGAGGATGTGATCCGCAGCGCGCTGGTCGGGGCGTATCTGAACGAGCGCCAACTGCCGCCGCGGGTACAGGTTCCGGCGACCGCGCCGGTCGGCGGCGCGGTGGACCGGCGGCGCCGGGCGATCGCCGCGACGGCCGTTCGGAGCCTGTGCGAGCACGCGGTGGTCGGCGCGGACGGGACGGCGACCTGGGTCAGCCCGGTCCTGATCAGGGCCGGGTGGGCGATCCGGCCACTCACCGCGGACCTGTACAGCGGGCAGGGCGGAGTCGTGCTGGCACTGGCCCAGTACCGGGCCGAGCAGCGGGCGGGGCGAGCGGACGCCGTGCCGGAGCTCGACGGCGTACCCGGGCTGGACGCGGTGCTGGACGGTGCGCTGCGGGTGCTGGCCGCGACCGAGGAGCTGACCAGGACCGCGGAGATCGGCGGCTTCATCGGCCTCGCCTCGCAGCTGTGGACCTGGGCGGCGCTGTACCAGGTGCTGGGCGAGCCGGGGCTGCTGGACCGGGCCTGCGAGCGGGCAGCCCTGATCACGCCGGCCGCGATCGCCGACGACCGCGACCTGGATCTGCTGAGCGGCGCCGCCGGGGCGATCGTTCCGCTCCTCGCCCTGGCCGAACTGACCGGCTCGGAGCGCTGGTTGGCCACGGCTGCGGAGGCCGGCCGGCAACTGGAGCGGACCGCGTTGCTGAACGGGCGCGGCGCCCGCTGGGCCACCGTGCTCGCACCTGAGGGCATCGGCGGTTTCGCGCACGGTGCGACCGGGATCGGCTGGGCGCTCAGCCGGCTGGCAGGCTCGGCCGCCGGCGGCCCGGCGGATCGCCGGCGCTGGCGCGAACTGGCCAGGCATGCCTTCGAGTTCGAGCATTCACTGTTCGACGGACGGGTGGCGGCCTGGCGGGATGCCCGGGTCGGGAGCCAGACCGAGTTCCCGACCGCCTGGTGCCACGGCGGCACCGGGATCGGCCTGGCCGCCGCCGACCTCTACCGCCGCACCGGTCACCCCGATCAGCTGGAGACCGCGCGCCGCTCGCTGCCCGCCACGCTGCGCGAGGGCTTCGGCTGGAGCCACACGCTCTGCCACGGGGACCTGGGCCTGCGGGAGTTGCTGGGCGTCCTGGCGACCACGCTGCCGGAGTACGGCGGACCGGCGCTGGACTGGGCGGACGCCGAGCTGCTGAGCGGCATCGAGGAGCGCGGGCCGGTGGGCGGTATCGCGAAGGAGGCGTTCGCGCCCGGGTTGATGCCGGGGCTCGCGGGCGTGGTCAACGCGATGCTGCGGCTGCATCCGGAGCACCGGGTGGCTTCGCCGCTGTTGCAGGAGCTGCTGCCGGGGCCCGGTGGCTCGCTGGCTCGGTAGTCGACGGTCGGCGGGCGGCGGTTGGTGGACCGGTGGGTCGGCGGTCAGTGGGTCGGCGTGGCGACCGGCAGGTCGGACCGGTGGATCTCCACCCAGCGGGCGCCGAAGCAGCGGTAGTACGAGGAGCCGGCGATCCCGAGGCCGTCGTCCACACAGGGCGTGGTCGGGTCGATCCGCGGCAGGCCGAAGGAGCAGGCCGTCGGATCGGCCGACTTCACGCAGTCGTCGGGGCGGAAACCGTCACCGGACGCGGCGATGCTGGTGGGCAGCGTGGTGGACGCCCGGGTCGGCGTCTTGGTGGCCTGGGCAGTGGTGTGCTTGGCCGGGCCGGCCGGGGCGATGGTCCCGCAGCTGCTGATGGTCAGCAGGACAGCGGCGGCGCCGACGACGAGCTGCGCGATGCGGTTGGCGGTCACGGGCCGGGAATCTATCAGCACGTACGTTCGTATGCGATGGCGTTTCGGTCGGCCCGTGACCGAGTTCGTGACCGGGTGAGGAGGGCGGTGTCAGCGGGCGGCGGTGATCTGCGGCGGTGTGGTGCCGAGCCACCAGGTGGGGTTGGCGGTGCCGTCGGTGGTGCGCCCGTCGCTGTGGACGTAGTGGCGCACGTCGCGGCCCGGCTCGCGGAACTCGCCGTTCAGCGCGCGCTCGACCCATTCGGCGCCGAAGCGGAAGACCTCGGCGGCGGTGCCGCCCAGCGGGTGGAACTCGTTCTCGTAGACGCGCATCTCCTTGGGGGCGCGGATCCGCTCGTAGTTCGCCAGGGCCTGCTCCAGCTGGGTGAGTTCGTCGAACTCGCCGATGCCGAAGACGACCGGGCAGGTGATGTCCCGGACCAGGTCGCCGAGCGGCATGTGGGCGACGAGGTCGTTGTCGAAGGCGGCCTCGTCGGTGTACCCGGCCATGAACATGTAGTTGTTCTTGAAGGTGGGCTGGGCGCGCTCGAAGATGGTGGTGAAATCGCCGGTGACGGCTTCGAACGCGGCGAGCGCGGCCAGGCGGGGGTCGGTGGCGGCGGCGCGCGAGCCCCAGTAGCCGCTCATCGAGATGCCGAACATGCCGATCCGGGCCGGGTCCACCTCCGGGAGCGAGGCGAGGTGGTCGATGTAGCGGCTGATCGCGCGCTCGTAGTTGGTGAGGTCGACGGTCAGGCCCTTCGCCCGGGACTCGCCCTGGCCGGGGCCCTCGATGGAGAGGGCGACGATGCCGCGCGAGGTGTAGTAGCGCTCGGCCGCGTAGATGTAGTCCTCCTTGATCATGTCCATCCCCGGGCCGAGGATCACCGCGGGGGCGCCCTGGACCTCGCCGGCGGGCAGGTGCAGCAGGGCGAAGATCCGCCGGCCCTCGAAGTCCAGCTCGACCCGGCGCACCCGGCCGCCGCGCAGCGCGCCCAGCCGCGCCACGCAGTGGTTGGCGTGCTCGCGGAAGGCGAGCTTGCGCGGGTCGGCGGCGTCGAAGATCGAGTACTGGGCGCGGCCCCACATCACCGAGGCGCGCACGTACAGGTCGGCGGCGGTCTGCGCGAAGCCGCCGCGCTCGTGGTGCGCCGCGCGCTCCTCGGCCTGTCCGGCCACGGTGGCCCACGCCTTGGGCAGCATCACGCCGCTCTGCACCAGGGCGAAGACCTTGTCGAAGTCGGTGTGGTCGTGGCCGAGCTGCTCCAGGGTGCCCTTGGCCTGGGGGTGCAGGGCGTCGAAGCCGCCCTGGGCGAGGGCGATGTCCAGGGCCCAGCTCTGGCCGGTCGAACGAACGGTCATGGGGTGCCTCCTCGAAAGCGGTTTGGCTAAGTACTTAGATATTAAGTACTTAAGCTAAGCTGCCTGTCAACTGTCGATCCCCGAGCCGGAAGGCCCGCCCATGCCAGCGCAGCCCGCTGAATCCGCCGCTGAGCCCGCAGCTGATCGCGCAGCTGACTCCACGCCTGAATCTGCGGCCGGGGTCGGGCGGGAGCGGGCTCTCGATCAGCTCGCCCGTGCCGCCTACAGCCTCAGCGCCGCCGATGCCCGGCTGCGCGGCCGGGCGACCCGCACGCCGGGCGCGCTCTCCCTCACGCACGCCCGCGCGCTGCGCGTGCTCGCCGAGCACGGCCCGCTCCCGATCGGGCAGTTGGCCGCCGCGACCGAGACCACCGGCGCTGCGGCCACGCAGTTGGTCAACGGCCTCGTCGCGGCCGGCTATGTCACCCGCGAACGTCCCGAGGGCGACAAGCGCTCGGTGCTGGTCGCTCCCACCGAGGCCGGTCGGGCCCGCCATCAGGAGCGGCAGGCCGGGCTGGTGGAGTCGCTGGGAGTCGCGCTGGCCGGTCACGACGCCGCCGCGCTCGCCGCCGCGACCGACGTGCTGCGCCAGCTGGCCGCGATCTACGACCGGCTCTGACGGCCGCAGTCAGCCGTCCGTTCCGGCGGCATGCGCGGAGGCGGTCATGCGCGCCGGCGGCCGTCGGCGCCGGCTGTGGCGTTAGCTGCGACTGCGGCTGACGCCGACTCGCCCGCTCGCGGCTCTGGTCAGGCATCCCGCAGATAGGTAAGGTGTGCTTGCGGCAAGCACCTATTACAGCAAGCACCTATTACAACAAGTACCTATGACGACAACGCAGGAGGCGGCCATGCCGGATGCCAGGATCAGCGAGCTCGTCCGCGAGTGGATCGACGGCTGGATCGTCTCGCGCGGCGGCTCGGAGCCGATCGAGGAGCCGTGGGGCTGGACGATCGACGTCGGGCAGGCCAAGCACGTCTCGCGGCACGTGCTGCCCGAGCCCACCGAGCCCGACGTCCGCAAGATCGTCGCCGGGACGAGCGCGCCGGGCACCTGGCTGAAGCTCTTCGCCGAGGACGAGACGGTCCTGCCCTGGCTCGGCCCCGGCTGGCAGATCGACCAGCCGGGCTTCCTGATGACCTGTCCGCTGGTGGCCGACAGCCCCGAGGTGCCGGCCGGTTACGTGCTCACCAGCTGGACCCGGGCCGACGTCACCCGGGTGCTGGTCCGCACTCCCGACGGGCACTTCGCCGCCCGCGGCCAGATCGCCATGACCGGCGCCACCGCGGTCGCCGACCAGATCGAGACCGCCGCCGACCACCGCCGCAAGGGCCTCGGCAGCCTGGTGATGCGCACGCTGCAGAACGCCGCGTACGAGTCCGGCGCGCGCACCGGCCTGCTGGTCGGCACGCCCGAGGGGCAGGCGCTCTACACCTCGCTGGGCTGGACCACCCGCTCCCCGATGGCGAGCCTCTGGTACGAGCCCGCGGCCTGAGAAGGCACCACCAGGGCACGCCGCGGCCCGCCTGGCAGGGACTCCCGCGTTCGGAATGCCCGCCCCGGCGGTCTGTGTGACGCTTGGTCCCGGAGCTGTCCCGCTGCCGGCGCCGCCCTCGGGCCGTCGGCCGTCGGAAGGACCGTCGTCCGTGGCAACGACCTCGCTCTCGTCCCTCCCGCCCGACATCCCGCCCAGCACCCCTGCCTGCGTGCCGCCCGGCCGCGCCGGCCGGACCTGCACCTCGGTGCGGACCGCGCTGGCCCGGCGCCTGGCCGCCGGAGCAGGGCTGACCGCCCCGGTTCTGCTCATCGTGGTGCTGCCCGCGACCGCGCAGGCGGCCGATGGCGGCAACGGCCCGGTCGGGGTGGCACCGAGCAGTGTGGTGCTGCCGACCGCCGCCGCCGAGGAGACCGGACTGCCCAGGCCGGGGCCGATATTCCGGCCGTCGGCACCGCCCCCCGGTGGCGGTTCGGCGGCGCACCCCTCCGATGGCGGAGCGACCCCGGGCCAGTCGGCGGCCTCGGCAGCGCCCGTACCGACCACCGCACCGACCACCGCATCGTCGGCTACTGGCTCCGGCCGACCCGGCGCCGGCTCGAGCAGCCCGGCGAGTCCCGGCCCGACCGGCTCCGCCCGTCCCACGGGCACCACTGGCCCCACCGGCACCGCGAGCCCGGCACCGAGCCGCCCGGGCTCCCCGTCTGCCACCCCCTCCGCCACCCCGAGCACGAACGCGAGCACAGGCGCGAGCGCGAGTGCGACCCCGAGCGGCCGGCAGAGCGCCGGTGCGCCGCCGAGCGGCCCGGCCGCCTCGGCCCCGCCGTCCGATCAGCCCTCCGACCGGCCGTCCACGCTGGTGGAGCCGCTCACCGGCCGGACCGTCCCGGCCGGCCCGCCGGTTGCCGAGGCGGTCGCACCGCCGGGCGACGATGGCAGCGTGGCCGCCGTGCCGCCGGCCGGGGCACCCCTGAGCACAGCCGTACCAGGAGCACCGGGCGCACTGGGCCTGCCGACCGCCGCGGCCGCAGCCGCCGGGCCGGGCGACCCGGCGCCCTCGGTCGCCGACACGCCGCCCGCGGCCGCAGCGCTCCCGGTGCTCCCGGCGCTGTCCGCCGCGGCCCAGCAGAGCGCCGTCGGCTGGCGTGATCCGGCCACTCTGGTGCTGCCGCTCGGCGCCGGTCTGGTGCTGATCGGCTGTGGACTGGGGCTCGTCGGCCTGCGGCTGCGCCGCGGGTGAGCATTGTGTGAACAGCGCAGGTCGGTTGACCCTCCGGAGGGCCGAAGCATATGAAGGAGCTATGACGAAGCCGGTGAACGAACGGCCCGAGCACGAGCCGTACCAGGGATCGAAGCGATCGGACGGGTCGTCCGACGACGGGCCGCAGCAGGTGCTGATCGTCGGTCCGGACGGGATGGCGGTCGGCAGCGCGCCGGGCGCCGGCGGACGGGCCTTCGGCCGCCAGGACGAAGGCGGCGAACCGCGCGAGCTGCCGGTGACCGAGATGGTCGAGCAGCCCGCCAAGGTGATGCGCATCGGCAGCATGATCAAGCAGCTGCTGGAGGAGGTGCGGGCCGCTCCCCTCGACGAGGCCAGCCGGGCCCGGCTGAAGGACATCCACGCCAGCTCGATCAAGGAGCTGGAACTCGGGCTGGCGCCCGAGCTGGTGGAGGAGCTGGAGCGGCTCTCGCTGCCGTTCAAGGACGACGGCATTCCGACCGAGGCCGAGCTGCGGATCGCCCAGGCCCAGTTGGTCGGCTGGCTGGAGGGGCTCTTCCACGGCATCCAGACCGCGCTCTTCGCGCAGCAGATGGCCGCCCGGGCCCAGCTGGAGCAGATGCGCCGGGCGCTGCCACCGGGCAGCCAGCCGGCCGACCACGATTTCGACGATCCGGCCGAGGGCCGCGGCCTGCGCGCGGGACCGTACCTGTAGGCCGCACGCGTAGGCCCTGCCCGCAGGCCGTACCCGCAGGCCGTACCCGCAGGCCGTACCCGCAGGCCGTGTCCCCGGGCCCTGGAGGCCGGCCGGATGGCCAGCCGGACGGCCGGCCGGAGCGGCAAATCGCGGTATCCGCGGATACCGGAAATCAGTAGGTATTCGAAGAAGGTGGCGCCGCGCCCCTGCAAAATCCGCAGGGGCGCGCTGCCTATACGCTGACCCCTGTCGACGGCCCGCCTAGGGGGAAGCAGAGGACCATGCGCGAGGACGGCAGCACCGGACCGGAGCAGGCCTACGCCCAGCCGCACTCGCTGAGCAACGGCAGGTACGTGCTCCAGCGCCTGCTGGGCCAGGGCGGCATGGCCTCGGTCCACCTGGCGTACGACACGGTGCTGGACCGCCAGGTCGCGGTGAAGACGCTGCACACCGACCTCGGCCGGGAGTCCTCGTTCCGCGAGCGGTTCCGCCGCGAGGCGCAGGCCGTCGCCCGGCTCCAGCACACGAACATCGTGGCCGTGTTCGACAGCGGCGAGGAGCTCGGCCCGGACGGCTCGACCATGCCGTACATCGTCATGGAGTACGTCGAGGGCCACTCGCTGCGCGACGTGCTGAACCAGGCGGTCGCCCAGCAGGGCGCGATGCCGACCGAACAGGCGCTGAAGATCACCGCCGCGGTGCTCGCCGCCCTGGACGCCTCGCACGACCAGGGCCTGGTGCACCGCGACATCAAGCCGGGCAACGTCATGGTGAACACCAAGGGCGTGGTCAAGGTGATGGACTTCGGCATCGCCCGGGCCATGCAGTCGGGGGTCACCTCGATGACCCAGACCGGCATGGTGGTCGGCACCCCGCAGTACCTCTCGCCCGAGCAGGCGCTGGGCAAGAGCGTGGACGCCCGCTCCGACCTCTACTCGGTCGGCTGCATGCTCTTCGAGCTGCTCACCGGACAGCTGCCGTTCGACGGCGACTCGCCGTTCTCGATCGCGTACAAGCACGTGCAGGAGGAGCCGCCCGCGCCGTCCAGCCTGAACCGTGCGGTCACCCCGGCGGTCGACGCGCTGGTGGCCCGCGCGATGCGCAAGGACCCGAGCCACCGGTTCCCGACCGCCGAGACCATGCGCGAGGAGGTCGAGCGGGTGGCGTCCGGCGAGCGGCCCGGCGCCGGCACTCCGCTGGTGATCAGCCAGGGCCCGCCGGCCGTGCACGCGTCCGGCTCGCTGACGAACTTCCCGCCGGTCGGCGGCGACATCCACACGCCGGGCCCGCAGGTGCAGCAGCTGTACCAGCCGAACCCGACCCCCTCGCCGTACGGCTCGCAGGTGCAGCAGCCGTACCAGACCCCGGCGCCGCAGCCGTACGGTCCGAACACTCCGCAGCCGTTCCCGCAGGCGCAGCAGCCCTACCAGACCCCGGCGCCGCAGCAGCCGTACCAGACGCCGCCCCCGCAGCAGCAGTACCAGACGCCCGCGCCGCAGCCGTACCAGCCGCCGCAGGCCTTCCAGCAGCAGGTGCCGCAGCAGCAGCGGATGGCCGCCCCGCAGTCCGGCCCGCAGGCCGGGCCGTGGCCGCCGCAGCCGGTGCCGGCCGGCACCAGCGGCTGTTCGACCGCGCTGGTGGTGGCCGGTGTGGTGATCGGCCTGATCGTGCTGATTGCGATCATCATCTCGATCGTCGCGCAGAAGGCCTCCACGACCGGCTCCTCGGGTGCGCCGCGGCCCGCCGTGGTGGCCGCCCGGATCGTGTCTGACCTGGGGCAGAGCACGGGCCGGTGACCCCAGGCCGGGCCCCGAGCACGGGTTCGCCGTCCGTTTGATGCCGTTCTGACGCATTCCCCGTGCGCAGGCCCGAGGCGGTAGCGTTCTGGGGAAGTGAATCGAAAGGGCGACCGCGATGAGAGCGTCGGCCCGGGGCGAGGAGTAATGGCACAGACGCAGCAGCCGGGCGACGGCGAGGGAGATTTCACTCCCGGCCCGGGCCCCGGCCACGGGCCCGGCTCCGCCCAGGACGACATGACCCGCGAGACCGGACGGCCCTCGTGGTCCCAGTCGGCCGCCGACCCGGAGGAGACCACCGCCGCCCGCGCGGCCGGTCAGCCGCCGGGCTCGCCGTACGGCCCGGCCACGCCGGGTCGCGGCACCGCCGCGGCGCTCGGCACGCTCGGCGACGGCCGGTACCGGCTGACCCACAAGCTGGGCCGCGGCGGCATGGCCGAGGTGCTGGCCGCGCAGGACGTCCGGCTCGGCCGCCAGGTCGCGGTCAAGCTGCTCCGCTCGGAGCTGGCCCAGGACGAGGTGGCCCGGCTGCGCTTCACGCGCGAGGCACACTCGGTCGCCTCGCTGAACCACCACTCGATCGTCGCGGTCTACGACACCGGCGAGGAGTTCATCGGCGGCGAGTCCACCCCGTACATCGTGATGGAGCTGGTCGAGGGCCGGACCGTCCGCGAGCTGCTGGTGGACGAGCAGGAGCCGCCGGTCGACCAGGCGCTGATCATCATCGCCGGCGTGCTGGAGGCGCTGGACTACAGCCACCGGCACGGCATCGTGCACCGTGACATCAAGCCCGCGAACGTCATCATCACGCTGGCCGGCGCGGTCAAGGTGATGGACTTCGGCATCGCCCGCGCACTCACCGGCGCCGCGAACACCATGACCCAGACCGGCATGGTGATGGGCACCCCGCAGTACCTGTCGCCCGAGCAGGCGCTCGGCAAGCCGGTGGACCACCGCTCGGACCTCTACGCGGCCGGCTGCATGCTCTACGAGCTGCTGACGCTGCGCCCGCCCTTCACCGGCGACACCCCGCTCTCGGTGGTCTACCAGCACGTCCAGGACGCGCCGGTGCCGCCCTCGGAGGTCAACGGCCGGGTGCCGTGGCAGCTCGACGAGCTGGTGCTGCGCTCGCTCGCCAAGGACCCGGACGACCGGTTCCAGAGCGCCGACGAGTTCCGCGCGCACGTGCAGCACGCGCTGCGCGAGATGCACGGTGGGGCGGGCTCGTTCCCGACCGGCGCGGTCACCATGGGGCTGCCGAGCGGCTACCCGCCGTACGACGGCACGCCGGGCCAGGGCACCGCGGTCACGGCGGCCTTCGGCGCGGCCGGCGGCGACAAGACGACCATGCTGCCGCGCGGCGGTGGCGCGGGCACCGGCGGCCAGGGCGGCTACGGCGGCGGTTACGGCGGTGGCCAGGGCGGTTACGGCGGTGGCAACGCCGGCCAGGGCGGCAACGGCGGCTACGACGACGGCGGCCCGCGGCCGGGCAAGCGGCGCAAGCTGCTGATCTGGGCGGGTTCGCTCGCCGTGCTCGCGGCGGCCGGCATCGGGATCGCGGTGGCGTCGACCGGCAGCGGCACCGGCAGCGGGACGAACTCGGTGACGTCGACGGACTCGCCGGTGGCCTCCACCTCGGCCTCCGACTCGCCGAGCGACTCGCCGTCCACCAGCCCGTCGGCGTCGCCGTCGCCGAGCCCGAGCCGGACCACCCGGGCGCCGAGCTACCAGCCGACGGACAACTCGCAGCAGATGACCTATCCGCCGTCCACGACGCGCACGCACGGCTACACGCCGTCGTACCCGCCGACCTCCGCGGCCACCGCCTCGGAGTCCGGTTCGGCGTCCTCCTCGGCCTCCTCCTCGTCGAGCGCCTCCGTGCCGCCGACCGGGAGCGCGACCACGGGGAGCCTGCCGACCACCACCACGGCCCCGCCGCCGCCGACCAGCCTGGCCCCGGTGCCGCCGACCACGGCCGGCCACGCCTCGGCCCCGGCCACCGGCGGCGCCTCGGCGCCCGCGCAGTGACGCGGTGCAGTGACGCGGTACTGACCTGACCGACCCGACGGGCCGCCGGCCCGGGCAACAGCCCGGAGCCGGCGGCCCGTCGGCCGTTGCGGGCGGGGGAGTGGGCTCAGCCGGGCCCGGTCGGCTCAGTTCGCGAACGCGTCCAGCACCTGCTCGTACTCCTGGCACCACCACACCGTCTGCGCGGCGGCCGCGGGGAAGAGCGGGTCGGCCCGCGGGTCGGCGCGCTGGTAGCGCCACTGCAGCATCCAGAAGTCGTTCAGCCGCTCCCACCAGACCCGGTGCACCGCGAGCGCGAGCTCCTCGGCGCCGGCGCCGGCCGTCGCGCGGTAGCCCCGGGTGTACTGCCGGACCCTGGCCAGGTCCAGCTCGCCGGTGACCCGGTCGTTGAAGACCAGCGTGGCCGCCCGGACCGCCTCCTCGGCACGCGGGCGCACCCGCAGCCGGTCCCAGTCCAGCACCGCGGCGACCAGGGCGCCGCGGTAGAGCAGGTTGAGGCCGTGGAAGTCGCCGTGCACCCAGCCGCACGGCCCGACCGCCGTCTCGGCCGGCCGCCGGTGCCGGTGCGCGGCCAGCAGCTCGGCCCGCTCGGCGAGCCGCCGGTCGGCCAGCTGGTCGAACGGCCCGAACGGGCGGCGCTGGCGGGCGAGCTCGCGCAACTGGTCGATCAGCGCGGCGGTGTCCTCCGGATCGGCGCTGGGCAGCCCGGCCGGCCGGCTGACGGGGGCGCAGATCTCGCCGAGTGCGCTGTGCAGCCGGCCGAGCAGCGCGCCGAGTTCGCCGCACTGCCGCAGCGTCAGCTCGGCGCCGGTGCGGTGCCCGCCGACCACCCAGGGGTAGAGCGCGAAGCGGCGCCCGTCGCAGTCGGTGACGGTGCGTCCGTCGCGGGCGGTGACCGGGGGCGCGACCGGCAGTCCGCGCGCGTGCAGCGCCGCGGTGGCCCGGTGCTGGGCGCTGATCGCGGCGTGCGTGGCGGTGGCCCGGTCCACGTAGCACTTGAGGAAGTAGCGGCCGCTGCCGGTGGTCACCCGGTACCCACGGTTGAGCAGGCCCTCCGCCACCGGCTCCGCCTGGAGCAGCCGCCCGACCCGGTAGCCGCGCAGCACCCGGGCGAGCACGAAGCGGGAGACCGGTGGGCTGAGCGTGCCCACCGGCGGGGCGGCGGCGTCCGGGCCGTCCGTCGGCAGGCCGCTCGTCAGGAGCGTTGGTGTGGCGAGAGTCTGACTGTCTGTCACACTCTGCGATCGTACCGATGCACGCCGATCACGGGCCGGATGGCCGAATTTGGCCGGTAGTGCTCGATGCCCGAGTGAACGGTGTTACTGCTGTGCACGGCTGTGACGCTGTATTCACCGCTGGTGATTCACCCAGGTTGATTCAGTCCTACTGCTCGTTGCCGAGCCTGGCCACGTACGCCGCCGCCTGGGTGCGCCGTTCCATGCCCATCTTGGCCAGCAGGCTGGAGACGTAGTTCTTCACCGTCTTTTCGGCCAGGTGCAGTTCGTTGCCGATCTGCCGGTTGGTCATCCCCTCGCCGATCAGGTCGAGGATCCGTCGCTCCTGCTTGGTGAGCTGAGCGAGCTTCTCGTCCTCCTTCTCGCCGCCCGCGCGCAGCCGCTCCAGCACCCGGCTGGTCGCCAGTGGGTCGAGCAGTGACTTGCCGGCCGCCACGTCGCGCACCGCGGAGAGCAGGTCGCTGCCGCGGATCGCCTTCAGCACGTAGCCGGAGGCGCCGGCCATGATCGCGTCGAAGAGCGCCTCGTCGTCCGAGAACGAGGTCAACATCAGGCACCTGGTCTGCGGCCGCTGCGAGCGGATCTCGCGGCAGACCTCGACGCCGTTGCCGTCCGGCAGTCGGACGTCCAGCACCGCGACGTCCGGGTCGACCGCCGGGATCCGGGCGAGCGCCTCGGCGGCCGTCCCGGCCTCGCCGACCACCTCGATGTCCGCCTCGACCGAGAGCAGCTCGTGCACGCCGCGCCGGACCACCTCGTGATCATCGAGGAGGAAAACCCTGATATGTCCGTTTTCAGTCACCGCTAAATTCTCCCATAGCGGCTCATCCGTGATCTATCGCCCGCACCGCCTCGTCGCACAATCCGTCCGAGTTACCCCCTTACGCGAGGACGCCCTGCCCGGATAGCGTGCGCGGGTGTCCTGACGGCACTCGCCGAGCGAGCTTCGAGCACGGCTCGACCCCCACCCAGGTCGGAACAAGTAGGACGTCCTAGCGCAGGCGCGCCAAGAGCGCCTGCTGGGTAACGTTCTCGTGAGGACGCCGTCGGAAAAGGATCACCACCTGCCGCGTATTCGGTGCGCACACCCCGCGCGCTGTGCGAGGAGGTGACCGGACCGGTCACCGGCGACCCCGGGCGGCCGGACAGACCGAGGAGTGAACGTGACCGTCAAAAGCACGGCGAGGGCGCGCAAGAAGGCAGCCCCCGGCGTCCCTGACAGCCTCAGCACGGGGAAGGACGCCCCTGCCGAGCTCGTACAACTGCTCACCCCGGAAGGTGAACGGGTCGAGCACCCGGAGTACCCGCTGACCGTCACCCCGGAGGAGCTTCGCTCGCTCTACCGGGACCTGGTGCTGGTGCGCCGGTTCGACGCCGAGGCGACCTCCCTGCAGCGCCAGGGCGAGCTGGGCCTGTGGGCCTCGCTGCTCGGCCAGGAGGCCGCGCAGGTCGGCAGTGGCCGCGCCATGCGGGAGAACGACTACGCCTTCCCGACCTACCGTGAACACGGCGTGGCCTGGTGCCGCGGGGTCGACCCGCTCAACCTGCTCGGGATGTTCCGCGGCGTGAACCACGGCGGCTGGGACCCGAACGAGAAGAACTTCCACCTCTACACCATCGTGATCGGCTCGCAGACGCTGCACGCGACCGGCTACGCGATGGGCATCACCAAGGACAGCGCGGACGACGCCGTGATCGCCTACTTCGGCGACGGCGCCTCCAGCCAGGGCGACGTCAACGAGGCATTCACCTTCGCCTCGGTCTACAACGCGCCGGTGGTCTTCTTCTGCCAGAACAACCAGTGGGCGATCTCCGAGCCGACCACCACCCAGACCCGGATCCCGCTCTACCGCCGCGCCGCCGGCTTCGGCTTCCCCGGCGTGCGGGTGGACGGCAACGACGTGCTGGCCTGCCTCGCGGTCACCCGCTGGGCGCTGGACCGCGCCCGCAGCGGCAGCGGCCCGGTGCTGATCGAGGCGTTCACGTACCGGATGGGCGCGCACACCACCTCCGACGACCCGAGTCGCTACCGCGACGCCGAGGAGACCGAGGCCTGGAAGGCCAAGGACCCGATCTCCCGGCTCAAGGCGCACCTGGAGCGCGAGGGCCTGGCGGACGAGGAGTTCTTCGCCTCGGTCGAGGCCGAGAGCGAGACGCTCGGCCTGCGGGTGCGCGAGGGCGTCCGGTCGATGCCGGACCCGGACCCGACCCTGATCTTCGACCATGTGTACGCCGAACCGCACGCCCTGGTGGCCGAGGAGCGCGCCGAGTACGTCGCGTATGCGGAGTCCTTCGAGGGCGGGGAGTAGTCAGATCATGTCCAAGCTCACCATGTCGAAGGCCATCAACGAGGCCCTTCGCACCTGCCTGGAGACCGACCCGAAGACCCTGATCATGGGCGAGGACGTCGGCAAGCTCGGCGGCGTCTTCCGGGTCACCGACGGCCTGCAGAAGGACTTCGGCGAGGGCCGGGTGATCGACACCCCGCTCGCCGAGTCCGGCATCGTCGGTACCGCGATCGGCCTCGCGCTGCGCGGCTACCGGCCGATCGTGGAGATCCAGTTCGACGGCTTCGTCTACCCGGCCTTCGACCAGATCGTCACCCAGCTCGCCAAGATGCACGCCCGCGCGCTGGGCCACGTCAAGATGCCGGTCACCATCCGTATCCCCTATGCGGGCGGCATCGGTGCCGTGGAGCACCACAGCGAGTCGCACGAGGCGTACTTCGCGCACACCGCCGGTCTGCGGGTGGTCACCCCGTCCAACCCGGACGACGCGTACTGGATGCTCCGGCAGTCGGTGGAGTCCGACGACCCGGTGATCTTCCTGGAGCCGAAGGCCCGCTACTGGGACAAGGCCGAGATCAGCGCGGCCCCCGTGCTGGACCTGCACGCGGCCAAGGTGGTCCGCCCCGGCACCGACCTGACGCTGCTGGCCTACGGCCCGATGGTCAAGGTCTGCCTGGAGGCCGCCGCGGCCGCCGAGGAGGACGGCCGCAAGATCGAGGTCGTCGACCTCCGCTCGCTCTCCCCGGTCGACTTCGCCACCCTGGAGGCCTCGGTCAAGCGGACCGGTCGCGCCGTCGTGGTGCACGAGGCGCCGGTCTTCATGGGCATGGGCGCCGAGCTGGCGGCCCGCCTCACCGAGAAGTGCTTCTACCACCTGGAGGCGCCGGTCCTGCGGGTCGGCGGCTACCACGCGCCGTACCCGCCGTCCCGCGTCGAGGAGCAGTTCCTGCCCGACCTGGACCGGGTGCTGGACGCGGTCGACCGCGCGCTGGCGTTCTGAGAGGGCAGCCCGATGACTACTGTCAGCTCACTGCGTGAGTTCAAGATGCCCGACGTGGGCGAGGGCCTGACCGAGGCCGAGATCCTCAAGTGGTACGTGCAGCCGGGTGACACCGTCACCGACGGTCAGGTCGTCTGTGAGGTGGAGACCGCCAAGGCCGCCGTCGAGCTGCCGATCCCGTTCAACGGGATCGTCGAGGCGCTGCACTTCCCCGAGGGGACCACGGTCGACGTGGGCACCTCGATCATCGCGATCGCGGTGGCCGGCGCCGCACCGGCCGAGGCGCCCGCCGCGGCCCCCGTCGCCGCCGCGGCAGTCGCGGCCGAGCCGGCCGTCGAGGCCGAGCCGGAGCGGCGCGAGGTGCTGGTCGGCTACGGGCCGCGCACCGGCGGCACCCAGCGCCGGGCCCGGCGCGGTGCGGCCGCTGCGGCTCCGGTGGCTGCTGTGGCCGCTGCGGCTCCCGTGGCGCCGGCTCCGGCCGTCGCCCCGGTCGCGGTCGCCGCGCCGGTCGCCCAGCCGGCGGCCCAGCCGCTGGTCGCCGACCGGCCGCTCGCCAAGCCGCCGGTCCGCAAGCTGGCCAAGGACCTCGGTGTGGACCTGCGCACCGTGGTGCCGACCGGCCAGGACGGCATCATCACCCGCGAGGACGTGCACGCCGCGGCTGCGCCCGCTCCGGTCGCAGCCGTCCCGGCACCCGCCGCGGCCCCGGCCGCCGTGGCCGTCGCGGACTTCACCGCGGCGCCCGAGCAGCCGGCCGCCGCGCCGGTGCTCGGCAGCGGCCTGGACGTGCGGATCCCGGTCAAGGGCGTCCGCAAGGCCACCGCGCAGGCGATGGTCGCGTCCGCCTTCACGGCGCCGCACGTCACCGAGTTCGTCCAGGTCGACGTCACCCGGACGATGAAGCTGGTGCGGTCGCTCAAGGACAGCGGCGAGCTCGGCCAGGGTGTGCGGGTCAGCCCGCTGCTGCTGGTCGCGCGGGCGCTGCTCACCGCGGTGCGCCGCTACCCGGAGATCAACGCCGCCTGGGACGAGGCCAACCAGGAGATCGTGGTCAAGGGCCAGGTCAACCTGGGCATCGCGGCCGCCACGCCGCGCGGCCTGATCGTGCCGAACATCAAGAACGCCGGTGCGCTCACGCTCTCCGGCCTCGCGGTGGAGCTCGGCTCGCTGATCGACACCGCGCGGCAGGGCAAGACCTCGCCGGCCGACATGTCCGGCGGCAGCATCACGATCACCAACGTCGGCGTCTTCGGCGTCGACACGGGCACCCCGATCCTCAACCCGGGCGAGGCCGCCATCCTGGCCTTCGGCGCGGTTCGGGAGCTGCCCTGGGTGCACAAGGGCAAGGTGGTGCCCCGCCAGGTCACCACGCTGGCGCTCTCCTTCGACCACCGCCTGGTCGACGGCGAGCTCGGCTCCAAGGTGCTGGCCGACACCGCGGCCATCCTGGAGTACCCGAAGCGCCTGATCACCTGGGGCTGACACCGCCCCGACGGCCGAGGGCTCCGCAACCGGTAACCCGGGTGCGGGGCCCTCGGCCGTCACTGAATACTGCACGGATGACCACGGACGGCGGCACCACGGCGAGGACCCCCCGCACCGTCGAGGCCCGGGAGGCCGAGCCGCCACCGCGGTACGCGCTGCGCCGGGACGTCTCGTTCTCGGCGCTGGTGGCCGGTCTGGTCGCGGTGGTGGTCTGCTACTCCGGGCCGCTGGTGGTGGTGCTCGCGGCGGCCGCGGCCGGGCGGCTCGACCAGGCGCACACGGCGTCCTGGATCTGGGCGATATCGATCGGCAGCGGGCTGACCTCGCTGCTGCTCAGCTGGTACACCCGGCAGCCGGTGGTGACCGCCTGGTCGACACCGGGCGCGGCGCTGCTGGTCGGCAGCCTCGGCTCGTACTCCTGGCCGGCGGCGGTCGGCGCGTTCCTGGTCAGTGGCGTGCTGGTGACCGTCCTCGGGTTCACCGGGCTGTTCGGCCGGCTGGTCCGGGCGATCCCGACCGGGGTGGTGAACGCGATGCTGGCGGGCATCCTCTTCGAGTTCGGTACCGGGGTCTTCAAGGCGCTGCACACCGGGCCGGCGGTCGTGCTGGGCGCGCTGGCCGCGTACCTGGCGGCCCGCCGGCTGCTGCCGCGCTACGCGGTGCCGGCCGCGCTGCTGGCCGGTGCGGTGGCCGCCGCGCTGGCCGGCGGTCTGTCACTGCACCTGGGGCACGGCGGGCTGACCCGGCCGGTGCTCACCGCCCCGGTCTTCGACTGGGCCGCGCTGGTCGGGCTCGCGCTGCCGCTCACGCTGGTCGCGCTGGCCTCGCAGAACGCGCCGGGGCTCGGCGTGCTGCGCTCGTTCGGCTACCGCCCGGACGACCGGCTGCTGGTCGGCGCGACCGGCGCGGTCTCGACGCTGCTCGCGCCGTTCGGCGGCCCCGGGGTCAACCTCGCCGCGATCACCGCGGCGATCTGCGCCGGCCCGCAGAGCCACCCGGACCCGCGGCGGCGGTACGTGGCCGGGATGTCGATCGGCTTCTGCTACCTGGTGGTGGGCTGCTGCGGCGGGATGCTGGTGAGCCTCTTCACCGGGCTGCCGACGGCGCTGGTCGCGGTGGTCGGCGGGGTCGCGCTGTTCGGTGCGATCCAGAGCAGCCTGGCGGCGGCGGTGGCCGAGGAGCAGGGGCGGGAGGCGGCGGTGGTGGCGTTCCTGGCCACTGCCTCGGGGATGACGCTGGGTGGGATCGGGGCGGCGTTCTGGGGGCTGCTGTTCGGCATCGCGACACACCTGGTGCTGAACGCCCGCCGGCGCACCTGACCGCCCGGGCGGGCCCGGCCCTGACTGACGGTCACGCAAGGTCACTGCTCTGGTCAGGTGAGATGTTCTTCGGAAAGTCGGATCATCGGTTCTGCCTGGGTACGTCTTGGCGACCCCCACCCGAGCGCCCGCCGGGTGACCGGAGCACCGAGGACCGTCCGTATGACGCCTGGCAACCCTGGCCGTCTCATCCGGAGTCTGGCCGCACTCGCCCTGCTGGGAGCGGCCGTGCTGCCCGCCGGCCTGGAGCTGGTCGGTCCGGCTCCGTTCGCCGTGATCGGCCCGGCCACCGGCGCCGCCACCGACCGGGCGCTGCCGCCGCGCAGCGCCGGCCCGTTGCAGGCCCGGCTGCGGGCCGGCGGCTCGGCGCCGACCTTCGACATACGCCGCACGGGTGATCCGGCGAACCGGATCACCCTCGTGCTGCTCGGCGACGGCTACACCGCGAACCAGCAGGAGCTGTTCCGCCAGCAGGCCGACCAGGCCTGGCGCTCGCTGCTGGACATCGAGCCGTTCCGCAGCTACCAGGGCTTCTTCAACATACGGCGGGTCGAGGTGGTCTCGCCGACCCCCGGGATAGCCGAGGCGGACAGCAAGGGCCGCCGGCTGAGCACACCGCTCGGCATGCACTTCTGGTGCGAGGGCACCGCCCGGCTGCTCTGCGCCGACGAGGCCGCCACGGCCCGCTACGCGGGGGACGGCGAGGGCCCGCAGTACCTGATCGCGCTGGCCAACTCCACCGAGTACGGCGGGGCCGGCGGCACCGGTGTGACCACGCTCTCCGGCGGCAGCCCGGACGCCGGGCGGATCATCCAGCACGAGATCGGCCACACCGTCGGCGACCTCGGCGACGAGTACGACAGCGCCCCCAAGGACGCCGACTACCCCAACCTCTCCGACCAGAGCGCCGACGTGATGCGCCGTGACCACGTGAAGTGGTGGCGCTGGCTGGGCGCCGAGTCACCGGACGGCGGCGGCGTGGTCGGCGCGTACCGCAGCGCCAACGGCGTCTACCGGCCGACCGCCGACTCGGTGATGCGCACGCTGGGTGGCGCCTACAACCTCCCCTCCCGGGAGGCGATCATCGAGCAGCTCTACCGGCGGGTCAGCCCGCTGGACGGCGCCGAGCCGGCGCCGGGGCGGGTGCTGGGGCGCCCCCGGCTGACGGTGCGTCCGCTGGCACTGGCCGGGGACCGACGGCTCCAGGTGGACTGGCAGGTGGACGGCCACCCGGTGCAGCCGCAGGCGCCCGACCGCAGCTGGTACGACCCGGCCGGGCTGCACCTGCTGTCCGGTCAGCGGGTGACCGTGACGGCGACCGTGCGGGACACCACGGACTGGGTGCGGGACGAGGTCTTCCGTGACCAGCACATGACCAAGTCGGTCAGCTGGGTTCTGACCGGATGATGGGATGACTAGTCTGTTCGCATTATGACCGTGGACCCCGCCAGCGCCGTTCGCTCCTCCGCCGTCCCTGGTCCCCGGGCACCCGACCCCTCCGGCACCGACCTCCGGGCCGCCGCCGACCCCACCGTCCCGCCCGGTGGCGGCGCCGCCTGGCTGGCCTGGGGCGTCGCGGTCAGCGTCTACGTGCTGGCGGTGATCCACCGCACCAGCCTCGGCGTGGCCGGTCTCGACGCCGCCCAGCGCTTCCACATCGGCGCCTCCGAGCTCTCCACCTTCTCGATCGTCCAGGTGCTGGTCTACGCCGCGATGCAGATCCCGGTCGGTCTGCTGGTGGACCGGTTCGGCCCGCGCCGGGTGCTGCTGCTCGGCGTCGTGCTGCTCAGCGCCGGCCAGCTCGCGTTCGCGCTGAGCAGCTCCTTCGGGCCGGCCCTGGCCGCGCGCGCGGTGCTCGGCTGCGGCGACGCGATGACCTTCATCAGCGTGCTGCGGGTCTCCGCCCGCTGGTTCCCGGCCGCGCGCAACCCGCTGGTCGCCCAGCTCACCGGGCTGGCCGGAATGGGCGGCAACCTGGTCACCACGGTGGTGCTCGCGCAGGCGCTGCACACCGAGGGCTGGCAGGCCACCTTCGGCGCCACCGCGCTGCTCGGCATCGGGGTGTTCGCGCTGGTCGCGCTGCTGCTGCAGGAGGCGCCGGGCAGCGTTCGTGGCAGCGCTCGCGGCAGTGCGCCGAGCGCGGCCGCGCCGGCCGTCGAGCGGCTGCCGGTGCGCACCCAGATCCGGGACTCCTGGCGCGAGCCCGGCACCCGGCTCGGCCTCTGGGTGCACTTCACCACGCAGTTCCCCGGCAACGCGTTCGCGCTGCTCTGGGGCCTGCCGTACCTGGTCGAGGGCCAGGGGATGAGCCGGGCGCAGGCCGGCGGGCTGCTCACGCTGCTGGTCTTCAGCAACATGTTCTTCGGCCTGCTCTTCGGCCGGCTGCTCTCCCGCGGCCCGGCCGCCCGGATGCCGATCGTGCTGAGCGTGATCGGCGCGACGGGCCTCGGCTGGGCTCTCGCGCTCAGCTGGCCGGGCGGCCACCCGCCGCTCTGGCTGCTGATCCTGGTGCTGATCGTGATGGGCAGCAACGGCTCGGCCTCGCTGGTCGGCCTGGACTACGCCCGGTCGCACAACCCGGTGCACCGGTTGGGCACCGCCTCCGGCATCGCGAACATGGGCGGCTTCATCGCCACCATGATCACGCTGCTCGGGATCGGCGTACTGCTGGACGCCGTGTCGCCGAGCGGCTCGGCGAGCTACTCGGCGCAGGCGTACCGCGAGGCGTTCTGCTGGATGTACGTGCCGCTGGCGCTCGGCACGCTGATGATCCTCAGGCTGCGCCGCCAGATCAGGGCATGATCGAGAAGTTGGCCAGGATCCGCGCGGCCAGCTCGGCGTCCCCGTCGATCATGAGCGCGCCCGGGGCCAGCCCCTCGGGCCGCACCCGGCCGGCGGCCAGGCGCAGGTAGGTCTGCCAGTCCAGGGTGAACTGGACGTCCGGGCCGAGGGTGATCTGGCCGTCGATCGAACCGCGGCCCGCGGTGTCCACCCGGACCGTGCGCAGGAACTCCAGCGGGCCGGTGACGTCGAACGCGACCGTCGAGCCGGCCGGGGCGCCGGCCAGCTTCGCGACCACCTTCGGCAGGCCGAGCAGCAGCTGGTCGCGGGTGATCTGCGCGGCGGGCGAGTCCAGGTTGCCGGGCCGGCCGACCGCCCGGCGCAGGTCCTGCTCGTGCGTCCAGACGTCCAGCACCCGCATGGCCAGCAGCCGCTCGTACGGCAGGTCGTAGGCGGCCGGCCCGCCCGGGAACCGGACCAGGTCGGCCGGCCCGGTGGTGGCGTTGCGCAGCGCCCGGGAGCGGCGGATGATCACGTACTCCAGCTCCGAGGTCATCTCGGGCGCGGTGTGGCAGCGGCGCTTGTCCACCGGGAGTTCGAGGTAGCGCGACAGGTCGTCCTTGATGTGCCGCAGGTCGCTGGGCAGCGAGTGGATCGGCCGCGGGTCGCCGAGCAGCTCGGACTCGACGCCGATCACGTGCGAGACGACGTCGCGCACCGACCAGCCCGGGCACTCGGTCGGCCGGTTCCACGAGTCGGTCGGCAGCGAGGCCATCAACTCGGCTATGGACTCGATGGATTGCGTCCAGGCTTCGACATAGGCCTGCACGGTCTGATTGTCGGTCACAGAACTCTTTCTCCGGCCATCCGTCGGCATCTTCCCCCACGCACTCCGCCGGCCGGGGACAGGAATCCCGGCTTCCGGGCGCACGCGCTAACCGCACGTTACGCTGCCGGGTGGGAGCCGGCAGCGCTTTCGGGTGACGATCGTAGGTCTCTTGTCGTGGACGGTGGTAGTGTGCGCGCCTCATTGATCCAACTCTCGGTCTCAGACGCCGAGCCGGTGGCCGAGCGGCGGTCCCGCGCGGCCGCGCTGGTCCGTGCCCAGGAGGGCGCCGACCTGGTGGTCCTGCCGGAGCTCTGGCCGCTCGGCGGCTTCGCCACTGACGCCTGGTCGGACGGCGCCGAGCCGCTCGACGGCCCGACGGCTGAGGTGATGTCAGCGGCCGCCCGGGCGGCGGGCGTCTGGCTGCACGCCGGCTCGATCGTCGAGCGCGATCCGGACGGCCCGATCTACAACACCTCGCTGCTCTTCTCGCCGCGCGGCGACCTGATGCACACGTACCGCAAGATCCACCGGTTCGGCTTCGACAGCGGCGAGGCGGTCGCGATGGGGGCCGGACAGGAGATCGTCACGGCTGCCACCGACTTCGGCGTGCTCGGCCTGGCCACCTGCTACGACCTGCGGTTCCCGGAGCTGTTCCGGGCGCTGCTGGACGCCGGCGCCGAGCTGCTGGTGGTCCCGGCGGCCTGGCCCGCGGGCCGGCGCGAGCACTGGACGCTGCTGGCCCGGGCCAGGGCGGTGGAGGAGCAGGCGTTCGTGCTGGCCTGCAACACGGGGGGTACGCACGGCGGCGTCGAGCAGGCCGGGCACAGCCTGGTCGTCGATCCGTGGGGCAAGGTGCTGGCCGAGGCGGGCAGCGGCGAGGAGGTGCTGACGGTGGACTTCGACCCGGCCGAGGTGGCCCGCACCCGCACCGAGTTCCCGGTGCTGCGCGACCGGCTGCTCGGGATCCCGGCGCCCGTGCAGCGCTGACTTCCGGGAGCCGACCCGTCCGTTTGTGCGCGGGGTGCGTGGATTTTGAGAGGATGACCCCTCGGTCCGTGCCGGTATTGCGTCAGAGGAGGGTGTGCCCGTGGTGCTCCACGGTCAGGGGCGGCTGCCGATCCAGCGCAACAGCCTGCGGGAGCAGATCGCCGGGGCGCTGCGGGAGGAGCTGATGGCCGGCCGCCTGGCGGCCGGCAGCAACTTCACCGTCAAGGAGATCGCCGAGCTGTACGGGGTCTCCGCGACGCCGGCCCGCGAGGCCCTGGTAGACCTCGCCGCACAGGGCCTGCTGCGTGCCGAGCACCACCGCGGCTTCACCGTGCCCGAGCTCGGCTGGGCCGACTTCCTGGAGATCTTCGAGGCCAGGACGATGCTCACCGACAGCGCGTTCCGCCAGCTCGGGGCGCGGGTGAGCGGCTACGACTGGTCCCGGCTCAGCTCGCTGCGCCGCCGGGCCGAGGCGGCCGCGCGGGCCGCCCGCGCCGGGCAGCTGGACGTGATGGTCGGCTGCGACCGGCGGTTCTGGGCGGAGGTCTCCGGCTTCCTGGAGAACCGCAGGATCGCCGACTACCTGGACTGGCTGCGGGTGCAGTCCTGGATGTTCGCGGCCCGCTACCTGCGGGCCCGGCAGGACCGCCAGGAGCTGGCCGGGGTCTGCTGGGACAAGCACACCGAGCTCGTGGAGCAGATCGCCTCCCGCGACGTGCGCGCCGCGCACCGGACGATCAACGACTACAACCTGTTCACCGTGCGGCTGCTGGCCGAACTGACCGGGGAGTCGCTGGAGTCGGTCGCGGTGCTGCCGCTGCTCACCGCGGAGCCGGTGGACGCGCCGCTGCCGCCCGAAGTGCTCGCGCCGTAGCAGATCGGGCGCCGTCGCGGGCCGCTCCGGTAGCGACGCCGGGCCGGTAGGGTTGTTCGGGCGCCGGGCGACCGGTCGGCGCCCGGACCAGCTTGGCAGTGGAGAGGATGAGCGGCCCGTGGCCTGCGATCTCTGGCTCGTACCGCTCGTTGACGTACTGAGCCAAAGCCCCGACAACCCGTTCCGTGCGGACCTCGAGGTCTACAACGCGGCACTCGCCGCGCGCGGCCTGCCCGAGGTCCCGATGTACCGGTTCTCGCCGGGGATCACCGGCGGGGTGGAGCCGATAGCGGCCTTCGACTACGACTCGCTGCACTTCCTGCGGCGGGCCTACCTGCTCCAGCTGACCGGCTTCCGGCTCACGCCGGTGGACGCGCTGGGCGGGGACTACGAGCAGCTGCTGGAGATGTTCGAGTCCACCGCCGAGCACTCGCACCTGGTCTGGCACTTCGACCACGCCGGCGCGTACGTGCCGATCGAGTTCGAGACCCCGCTGGTGGACGAGGCGCTGCTCTCCTCCGGGGGACCGCTCGGCTCCTCCTACGGGCTGCTGCGCGAGCTCCAGGCGATCGCCCCGGCACTCGGCATCGACCCGCTCTCGCCGCCCCGGCCGACCCGGCCGCTCGGCCCGACCGGCCTGGAACAGCCCTTCGCCCCGCCGCTGGACGACGTGCACCCGTACGCCCGGGAGCGGCACGCCTGGGCCGGCCTGTACGCGGCGGCGACCCGCAGTCTGACCCAGGGCTCGATGATCGTCTTCGCCTGAGCCCTATCGAAGGGGACGACCGTCAGCACCGGGCTCGAGCGCCCGGAGGCGAGCGAGCCTTACCTGAGGGGCCCCTCCGGCGGGCGCTGGCGCGGCATGGTCGGCCGGGTGCCCGGCGGCGGCAGTACCCGGACCTGGGCGCCGCCGGAGCTCTCGCCGCGGCCGCCCCAGCTGCCCGGTGCCTGGGTCGGCAGCTGGGTCATCCGGGCCCGGAACTCCAGCATCCACTCCGAGGTCTCGCTGCGGACCAGCTCCGAGATGTCCTCGCAGAACCGGCGCAGCACCCCGAGGCAGCGCTCGGCCGCCTCGCCGGCGGTGCCCTCGGTGGGGCCGAGCACCTCGCGCACGCACTCCGAGGCCCAGTCGAACTGGAACGCCTCCAGCCGCCGCTGCAGCGCCTGCGCGGTGCTGACGTCGCGCATCCAGCCGGAGCTGAGGCCGAAGGCGCGGTCGGCGGCCAGGCAGCCGACCGCCAGCGCGAGCGCGACGTAGCCCCAGGCGGCGGCGTGCGACCAGCGGCCGGTCAGCTGGACGAGCGGCAGGGCCGCACCGCTGATCCCGAGCACCGCCGCGCCGAAGCGCAGCACCCGCGCCCAGCGGCGTTTCCAGAGCCGGTCCCGGCGGTACCAGTCGATCGCCTCGACGGCCCGCTCCTCGGACCAGCGGTAGAGCTCCTCCAGCCGTTCGGCCGGCTCCCCCCAGTCGCCGAGGGGGAACTGGCGGGCACTCAGATCCGTGCGGCGGCGGGTGGCGGCGCGCTCCCGGCCGGCTGCGGCCGTCGTGGTGGGCGGGTCCTCCTCACCGACGTCCTTGCCCCAGGGACTCTCCTCGGGCTGCATTTCGGGCTGGCTCACCTGTGGGGCTCCCTAGACGGGTCTCTGCTGGGGCACTGCTGCGGCACTTCTGGGTATCCAACAGCACTTCTTACCGCCAAATGGCTGACCATGGTGCGGCTTCCCTCCTGATCGTTACCCGGAAAGCGTCAGGAACCCATGGTCAAGCGGTTGCGGAAGTCGGCGCGATTTCACTCTTCCGAGCGAGTGCGCCGCGCGCCGTGAACCTGACCCGGCTGCCGGTTCGTCGGAAAACACAGTGGCTGGCGCTGTTCGAGGCGACAAGTGTGGAGCTTTCGACAACCCGGTCGACCGGCCGGAACCAGCCACCGACTACCCTTGCCAAGCGTGAAGGTCCTCGTCATCGGCGGCGGCGCCCGCGAACACGCCCTGTGCCGCTCCCTGTCCCAAGATCCCGCCGTCAGCGAGCTGCACTGCGCCCCGGGTAACGCCGGGATCGCGCAGGTCGCGACGGTCCACCCGGTCGATCAGCTGGACGGTGCGCAGGTCCTCGCGCTCGCCCGGCGGTTGGCCGCCGACCTGGTCGTGGTCGGCCCGGAGGCCCCGCTGGTGGCCGGCGTCGCCGACCCGCTGCGGGCGGCCGGCATCCCGGTCTTCGGCCCGTCCGCCGAGGCCGCCCAACTGGAGGGCTCCAAGGCTTTCGCGAAGGACGTGATGGCCGGCGCCGCGGTGCCGACCGCCCGCTCCTACGTGTGCACCACCCCCGAAGAGGCCGCCGAGGCGCTGGACGCCTTCGGCGCGCCGTACGTCGTCAAGGACGACGGCCTGGCGGCCGGCAAGGGCGTCGTGGTCACCGCGGACCGCACCGCCGCGCTCGCCCACGCCGCCTCCTGCATGGGGACGGTCCCCGGCCGTGAGGGCCGCGGCAGCGTCGTGATCGAGGAGTACCTGGACGGTCCTGAGGTCTCGCTCTTCGCGATCACCGACGGCACCACGGTGCTGCCGCTGCAGCCGGCGCAGGACTTCAAGCGCGCCCTGGACGGCGACGCCGGTCCGAACACCGGCGGCATGGGTGCCTACTCGCCGCTGCCCTGGGCCCCCGCGGGCCTGGTGCAGGAGGTGCTGGAGACCGTCCTGCAGCCGACCGTGGACGAGCTGCGCCGCCGTGGCACGCCGTTCTCCGGGCTGCTCTACGCGGGCCTCGCGCTCACCTCGCGCGGCACCCGGGTGATCGAGTTCAACGCGCGCTTCGGTGACCCGGAGACCCAGGTCGTGCTGGCCCGGCTGCGCACCCCGCTGGCCGGCCTGCTGCTGGCCGCCGCGAACGGCACGCTCGCCGACGTGGAGCCGCTGCGCTGGGAGGAGGACGCGGCGGTGACCGTCGTGGTCGCCGCCGAGGGCTACCCGGCCGCGCCGCGCTCGGGCGACCCGATCGAGGGTCTGGAGCAGGCCGAGGCCGCCGACGGCACGGTCTGGGTGCTGCACGCGGGGACCAAGCTGGACGAGGACGGCCGGGTGCTCAGCGCCGGCGGCCGGGTGCTCTCGGTCACCGCGACCGGCGCGAGCCTGGGCCAGGCGCGGGAGCGGGCCTACGTCGGCGTCGCCGAGATCAAGCTGGCCGGCTCGCAGCACCGCACCGACATCGCGCTGAAGGCGGCGCAGGACGCCGAGCAGGCGCGGCACGCCGAGCCCGGCGTCTGACAGGTACTTCGGCGCACCCGCGGGGCGCTGCGACCAGGGGACAACCCCATGGGCGCAGCGCCCCGCGGCATTCCGGGGCCCGGCGCCGCCTTCGCGAACGGGCGGGCGATTCCAGTCCTTCGAGTGAATGCCGTGGCATCCGGCTGACGGGGAGCCGCCGGCGGTCGTATGGTGCGCTGAATCGCGGTGCCGCCGGTCGGCGCGCTCGCGGTCGCCGCCGGGTGCGCCAGCCCGTGTGGGGGGAAGCTGCAAGGTACAGGGCGCCGGAAGGCATGCGAACCGGCGTCGGCAGTCCGCAAGGCGCGCACCGTCACCGGGACGAGTGGAAACCAGGCCGAACTGGAACACCGGCCCGGGCGCGTGCGTCAGAACTGGCAGTGGGCACCTGGCTTCGGTTACGCACCGTCCGTGCTGCCGGTTGCCAGCCGCCGTCCCGCACCACCCGACTTCCGAGTTCGGTCACCCAAGCCTGGAAGTCCGATCGCCCGAGCCACGAAGTCGCCCAAGCCAAGAAGCCAAGAAGTCACCCAAGCCAAGAAGTCACCCAAGCCAAGAAGTCACCCAAGCCAAGAATGGGGGTGCAGCGCCGGATGGCCGCTCTCGACGCCGCGCGCGCCCGGGCCCACGCCGTGCTGCGGATCCGCGGCCTGGCCCGGGCCGCCGCCGTGCTGCCCGCCGCCGTCGCCGTGGTGCTGCTGGCCGGGCGGTTCACCGGCCGGATCGGGGCCCCCGGCGCACCGGACGCGGCGGGTTGGGACACCGTCCGCTGGGTGGTGTCCGGGATAGCCGTGGTCTGCCTGGCGATGGCCCTGGCCGCGATCCGCCGGCACACCCGGGCGGTGCCGCCGAGCACCCCGGCGGTGCCCGTCCCGGCGGCGCGGGCACCGGAGCTGCACCGGCTGATCCGTGAGCTGGCCGAGAAGCTCGGCGTGCCCGAGCCGTCGGCGATCGCGCTCACCCCGGACTGCGACAGCTGGCTGGAGGAGCTCCCCGACCGGCGGGTGACCGACGCCGGCCCGCTGCGGGCGCTGTTCGGCCGGGTGCCGGCCGAGCCGGCCCCGGTGCTGGTGATCGGCTCCCCGTTCCTGTGGTGGATGCGGGTCGGCGAGCTGCGTGCGCTGCTGGCCCCGGTGGTGGCCGGCACCGCGGCCGCCGCCGACCCGGAGATCGCCGCCGCCCGCCGGTTCGTCCGCGGGCTGGACGCCGCGCTCGGCTCCGGCCGGCGCACCCCGCTGAGCCGGCTGCTGGACCGGATCACCCGGGCCCTGCTGCGGGCCTGCCGGGAGCACGTCGCCGAGCTGGAGCGGGCGGCCGCCGCCGCTGCCTCCGAGCGGGCCAAGGCCGTCGACTACGGCCTGCGGATCGCCGCGCAGGGCCAGGTCGGCCTCGCCTACGCCGGCTGGGACCGGCTGCTCACCCGGGTGGCGCTGCCGGCCTGGCGGCTCGGCCGCTGCCCGGCCCAGTTGAACGCCGGTGTGGTCTCCGCGCTGACCGAGCTCTCCCGCCGGGACCGGCTCGCCGAGGGCTACGAGAGCCGGCTGGGCGACCGGCCCGCCTGCGACCTGCTGGAGGAGCCCGGCGAGACCGACGCCGCGGTCTCGCTGCTGGCGGCCGAGCTGTTCCACGGCCCGGTCCCGGGCGGCCGGGCCGAACTGCCCTGGGAGGACTACCCGGAGCAGGTGGTGGACCGCGGCTGGCGGCTGCAGGCGATGGCGCTCCAGGAGGCGCTGGACGCCGTCGCGCCGGTCGAGCCCGGCCGCCACCAGAGCGCCACGCTGGCCCGGCTGCTGGCCGAGCTGGCGGCCGGCGGCGGCGACGAGCTGGCCCGGAGCCTGGCCGCCACCCCGCCGCCCGCGGTGCCCGGCAACGCCGAGCGCGGCGGGCGGGAGCTGCTCGCGGACTGCGTGACGGCGATGGTCTGCTGCGCCGCCGTGGACACCGCCGGCGCCCGCCCCGGGCTGGACTGGCTGGACGGGCCGGTGCTGCTGCTCGGCGGGGTGCGCCGCGGCGACCTGGCCGACCCGGTGGTGGAGGCCGTCGAGCTGGGCGATCCGGGGCCGCTGCGGCTCTGGCTGGCGGCGGCCGGCGTGCGATCGGAGAAACCGGTCCGGCTCGGTTAGGCACTGGTACACAGGCCCTGGTACTTAGGCCATGGCGCATCGGAGGGTGAAGTCGCAGCCAACCTTGATGACGAATCGTCAGGAACGGTTTCGGAAAAGACGGTTGCGACTCTTTGTCCGCTTGGGTGACGCGGCGTCGGAACTCTGTGGTCTGCTGGACCACACGCAATTTTCCGTGGCACATGCCACGGGGGACAAGTGCATCGTGGGAGGGGCCCGTGGACAGGGAGTCGGATCGGAGATGGGAGTCCGGGACGCACGCGCACGGCGTCTCGGATCCGTTCGGGCAGGGGCCGCTGCCCTGGCTGCGCAGCCCCGACCAGTACGTCGCGGGCGGCGGCGGCACGGTGCCGTGGTACGTCAGCACCGACGCGCCCGGCCAGCAGCCGCTCCCCTCCGCGGCGCCGCCGCCGCTGGTCGGTGCCCCGCGTAACTCCGACGACGTGGTGAAGCAGATCAAGGGCTTCGCCTCGGCCGGCGTGGTGCTGCCCGGCGGCGCGGTGGACCTGCGGGTCACCGTCAACCCGCCGCGCGAGTTCGTGGTGGACGTCTACCGGATCGGCCACTACGCGGGCGCCGGCGCCCAGCACATGACCGCCTCGCCGCTGATCGCCGGCCTGCGCCAGCCGGCCCCGCTGGTGGTCGGGCGGACCGTCAGCTGCCACCACTGGTGGCACTCCTGGCGGTTGCAGATTCCGCTGCACTGGCGGCCGGGGGCGTACGTCGCGGTGCTCACCACCGCGGACCAGCGGCACCGCAGCCACATCCCGTTCACCGTGCGCGACCGGGCCCAGCTCGGCCCGGGCCCGGAGCTGCTGCTGGTGCTGCCGGACGTCACCTGGCAGGCGTACAACCTGTTCCCGGAGGACGGCAACAGCGGCGCCAGCCTCTACCACGCCTGGGACGGCGCGGGCGGCCTGGTGGGGGAGGAGGACGCGGCGGTCACCGTCTCCTTCGACCGTCCGCACGCCGGCGCCGGGCTGCCGCTGCACGTCGGCCACGCGTACGACTTCATCCGCTGGGCCGAGCGGTACGGCTACGAGCTGGCCTACGCGACCGCTTCCGACCTGCACGCGGGCCTGGTCGAGCCGTCCCGGCACCGGGCGCTGATCTTCCCCGGGCACGACGAGTACTGGTCGGTGGCGATGCGCCGGGCGGCCGAGCGGGCGAGGGACGGCGGCACCTCGCTGGTCTTCCTGTCGGCGAACACCATGTACTGGCGGGTGGACCTGAGCCCGTCGGCCGCCGGCGAGCCGAACCGGCTGCTCAACTGCCGCAAGCGCCAGCGGGTCCCGGCCGGTGCGCCGGCCGCCGGGGTGCCGGGGGCGGCCAGCGCGCTGTGGCGTGACGCCGGCGAGCCGGAACAGCACCTGCTGGGCGTGCAGTACGCGGGCCGGGTCGCCGAACCGGTGCCGCTGCGGGCCGGCAACACCGGGCACTGGCTCTGGGCCGGCACCGGTCTGCGCGACGGCGACCCGGTGGAGAACCTGGTGGCGGGCGAGGCCGACCGGTACTTCCCGAAAGTCGCGCTGCCCACGCACACCGAGCGCACGCTGCTCGCGCACTCGCCGTACCGGGACGAGGCCGGCCGGCCGCGCTACCAGGAGACCTCGATCTACCGGGCGCCCAGCGGCGCGTACGTCTTCGCGTCCGGCACCTTCGCCTGGTCACCGGCGCTGGACCGGCCCGGGCACACCGACGAACGGATCCAGAAGGCCACCGCGAACCTGCTGGACCAGGTCTGCAAGGACGGCTGACAGGCCCCGTGAAAGGATCGTGGGGCCCAGCGACCCCCACTCCTGAGGACTGAACCACCTTGAGCGGATTTGTCATCAAGCCCGAGCCGGTCCAGGTTCCCGGCCTGGTCCACCTGCACACCGGCAAGGTGCGCGACCTCTACCGCGACCAGGCCGGCCGGCTGGTCATGGTGGCCAGCGACCGCACCTCCGCCTTCGACTGGGTGCTGCCCAACGACATCCCGGACAAGGGGCGGGTGCTCACCCAGCTCTCGCTCTGGTGGTTCGACCGGATCGCCGACCTGGTGCCCAACCACGTGATCTCCACCGAGGTTCCCGAGGGTGCGCCCGCCGACTGGGCCGGGCGGACCATGATCTGCGAGAGCCTGGAGATGTTCCCGGTCGAGTGCGTGGCCCGTGGCTACCTCACCGGCTCCGGCCTGCTGGAGTACCAGGAGAGCGGCACGGCCTGCGGTGTCGCGCTGCCCGCGGGCCTGGTGGACGGCTCCGAGCTGCCGTCGCCGATCTACACCCCGGCGCTCAAGGCCGAGGTCGGCGAGCACGACGAGAACGTGCCGTACGAGGAGACGGCGCGGCGGATCGGCGCCGACCGGGCCGCCGAGCTGCGCCAGACCACGCTCGCGGTCTACGGCCGGGCCCGGGACATCGCCCGCGAGCGCGGCCTGATCCTGGCCGACACCAAGTTCGAGTTCGGGCAGCGCGAGGACGGCACGCTGGTCATCGCCGACGAGGTGCTGACCCCGGACTCCTCGCGGTTCTGGCCGGCCGACCTCTGGAAGCCGGGCGGCGCGCAGCCCTCGTTCGACAAGCAGTTCATCCGGGACTGGCTGGTCTCGCCGGACTCCGGCTGGGACCGTCACAGCGAGCAGCCGCCGCCGGCGCTGCCCGCCGAGATCGCCGAGCGGACCCGGGCCAAGTACGTCGAGGCCTACGAGCGGCTGACCGGCACCACCTGGGCCTGACCGGCACCACCTGGGCCTGACCGGCACCACCTGGGCCTGACCGGCACCACCTGGGCCTGACCGGGCCGGCCCGTCGCAGGCGGCGCGGCCCCGGTCAGATCCAGCCGTGCTCGCGGGCCAGCCGGACGGCCGCGTGCCGGTTCTCGGCGCCCAGCTTGGTGGCGGCCGCGGAGAGGTAGTTGCGCACCGTGCCGGGCGACAGTCCGGCGCGCTGCGCGATCTCGGCCACGGTGGTGCCGTCGGCGGCGAGCTCCAGCACGTCCGTCTCGCGCGGCGTCAACGGGCTCTCACCGGCGCTGATCGCGTCGGCGGCGAGCTCCGGATCCACGTAGCGGCCGCCGCCCCGGACGGTGCGGATGATGCCGGCCAGGTCGGCGGCCGAGACGGTCTTCGGCAGGAAACCGCGGACGCCGACCTCCAGCGCCCGCTTGAGGTAGCCGGGCCGGCCGTGGCCGGTGACGATCATGGTCTGGCAGTCCGGCAGCAGCCGGCGCAGCTCGGCGGCCACCTCCAGCCCGTCCAGTCCGGGCATCTGGAGATCGAGGACGGCGACGTCCGGCCGGTGCGCCTTGGCCATCGCGAGCGCCTCGGGCCCGGAGGCGGCCTGGGCGACCACGGTCAGGTCGTCCTCCAGCGCGAGCAGGGCGGCCATCGCGCCGCGGATCAGGTGCTCGTCGTCGGCGAGCAGCAGGCGGACCGGTGTGGCGTTCATGCGGCGAGCTCCTGGTCGTGGGCGGTGCGGGTCAGCGGGAGGGTGGCCCGCAGCGTGAACTCGGCCGTGGACCGGTGGGTCGTCAGCTCCCCGCCGTGGGCGGCCAGCCGCTCGCGCAGTCCGGCCAGGCCGCTGCCGCCCGTGCCACCGCTGCCGCCCGTGCCGCCGTTGCCGGCGGGCCCGGGCTCGGGTGTGGGCCGGACGCCGTCGTTCACCAGCTCCAGCACTGCCTGCCCGTCCCGCAGCCGGAGCCGGACCGAGACCTGCTGGGCCTCACTGTGCCGCAGCACGTTGGTGGCGGCCTCGCGCACCACCCAGCCGAGCACCGACTGGGCCAGCGGCGGCAGCGCGGTCGGGTCAGGGCCGAGGTCCACCCGGCACTCGATGCCGGCCGAGCGCAGCACCGAGCGGGCGCCGGTCACCTCGCCCGCGAGATCGGCGGTCCGGTAGCCGCGCACCACCTCGCGCACTTCGCGGTGGGACTCCTGGGCGATCCGCTGCACCTCCACCATCTGGTCGGCCGCGTCCGGCCGGCCGCGCCGGGCCAGCTGGACGGCGAGCTCGCTCTTCAGCGCCATCGTGGTGAGGTTGCGGCCGAGCACGTCGTGCAGGTCGCGGGAGAAGCGCAGCCGCTCCTCGGCGACGGCGAGCCGGGCCTGGGTCTCCCGGGCCGCGTCCAGCTCCCAGGTGACCTTGACCATCCAGGCGGAGCACCGGGAGCTCGCCGCGCCGACCAGCCCGAGGCTGCCGCCCACCAGCGCTCCGGCGGCGGTCGAGGCGGAGCCGAGGGCGATCGCGAGGGGCGGCAGCGCCAGCAGCAGCATCCCGAGCGCACACGGCGCCAGCTTGCGTGGTGGCAGCGCCAGGCTCGGGCCGACCGACCAGAAGATGATCGTGAGAATCGTGAAGCCGATCGGGAACGGCGGCTTCTCGCCGTGCGGGCCGAGCAGGAGCGTCGCCCAGAGACCCGCCTGGACGGCGACGGCCTGGGCGACCAGCAGGCCGGTGGGTCGCGAGCGGCGGCCGAGGTGGCTCGCGAATGCGGCGCGGACCACCGGGACGGAGAGCGCCGCGTTCAGCAGCACCGTGGCGATCAGCACTGCGGCCGGCCCGGCCGAGAGGTGCCGGCTGCCGTTCAGCAGGGTCGGCACCATGAAGACCGGTGTCGCGACCGTCATCGCGTACATCGACCAGCGGACGTAGATCTCGATCCGCTTCGCCTTGCCGAACCCCTGCCAGCTGCGAAGCGGCCCCCGGATGTCCACGTGTGTCCCCTCGCTGCTCGTACGTGTGCCGTCTTCTTATCAGACAGGCCCTAGCGGCGCGGCTCCCAGCGGAACCAGCGGCGGGCGCTCCAGCAGGCCAGCGCGACCCAGGCCGTCGCCCCCGCCAGGTACGGCAGCGCGGTGGCCCAGCTGCCGCCGAAGCCGGTGGCCGCTCCGGAGCCGTCGGTACCGAGCCAGCCGATCCGCAGCAGCGCCAGCGCCGAGGTGGTGGGGAGCAGCCGGCAGAGCGTGCACAGCCAGTCGGGCAGGACGCTGAACGGGATCAGCAGGCCCGAGCCGGCCATCGCCAGCAGCACCACGGGCAGCGTGGTGAGCCCGGAGGTCTCCACGGTCCGGGTGAAGGCGCTCCACAGCGCGGCCAGCGGGATCAGCAGGCCGATCGCCAGCGCCAGGCCGAGCAGCACCAGCACCGGGTTGACCGGCGCGGCCAGGCCGAACAGCGCCGCGATGGCGCCCGCCGTCAGCGCGATCTGGAACAGCACCAGGGCCGCGGTCGGCAGCGCCGTGCCGCCGAGGATCTCGGCGTCGGTCAGCTCGCCGGTGCGCAGCCGCTTCAGCACCAGCTCGTTGCGCCGGGCGACGTAGGCCGTGGTCAGGTTGACGTAGACGCCGAAGAGCAGCGAGACGGCCGTGAGGCAGACCAGCAGCGCCGCGGGCAGGTTGACCCCCGCCAGCTGGGCGCGCTGGGCCTTGAGGGCCGAGTGGATGCCGCCGACCATGCAGAGCGGCATCACGGCCGCCATGACGAGCGCGGTGCGGCTGCGCAGGAGCAGCAGCGCCTCGGTGCGGCCGAGGCCGGCGGTGCGGGCCAGGACGGCGCGGAGCGGCGTGGACCGGGCGGCGGACGGCTGGGCGGGCGCCCGCCGTTCGGGGGCAGGGTCGAGGCCAGGGGCAAGGGTGGGCTGGGCGGTGCTCATCGGACGGCTCCGGTCGGGATGGCGGCGGTCACGGGTGCGGTCACGGCGGTGGGGTGCTCGGCAGCTTCCTCCGGCGCCGCCGGCCCGTCAGCCCGGCCGGGCTGCTCGGCGGCGATGGCGAGGAAGGCCTCCTCCAGCGAGGCGCTGCGCGCGTCCAGCCCGTGCAGCGTCACGCGCTCGCGGTCGGCCCAGGCGAGCAGCTCGCCGAGCGTGCGCTGCAGCTGGTGGGTCCGCACGGTGACCTGGCGCTCGCTGAACGAGACCTCGGCTCCGGCCAGCCGCGGCAGCGAGGCGGCCGGCTGCTCGGGCAGCCGGAAGCCGATCCGGGCCGGCCGCTGCGCGATCACCTCGGCGACCGTGCCGCCCGCCACCACCCGGCCGTGGTGCATGATCGCCAGCCGGTCGGCCAGTTCCTCGGCCTCCTCCAGGTAATGCGTGGTGAGCAGCACGGTGGTGCCCGCCGCGCGCAGCTCACGGGCCAGCCGCCAGACGGCCGCCCGGGCCTGTGGGTCCAGGCCGGTGCTCGGCTCGTCGAGGAAGAGCACCTCGGGACGGCCGAGCAGGGCCACCGCGAGGTCGAGGCGGCGCTTCTCACCGCCGGAGAGCTGCTTGACCCGTACTGCGGCCCGGTCGTGCAGGCCGACCAGCTCGAGCGCCTCCGCCACCGGCCGTGGCGCGGCCATCGTGCGGGCCCAGCCGCGGACGGTCTCGGCCGCCGTCAGGTCACCGGGGAAGCCGCCCTCCTGGAGCATGATGCCGATCCGCGGCCGCAGCGCCGCCCGCTCGCGGTACGGGTCACGGCCGAGCACCCGGACCCGGCCGGCGGTCGGCCGGGCCAGGCCCTCGATCAGCTCCATGGTGGAGGTCTTGCCGGCGCCGTTCGTGCCGAGCAGCGCGAACAGCTCGCCGCGCCGGACGCTGAGGTCCAGGCCGCGGACGGCGGTGAAACCGTGTCGGTCGCCGCCGTAGCGCCGCAGCAGGCCGTGCGCCTCGATGGCGGGAGAAGTGCTGGTCATGACCGTAAGCCTGGTGCCGCGCGGTGCCTCGGGGCAGTGCGCGGGCGCACCGGATCCCGGTGCGGATCCACGGGTCGGCGGTGACATATGTCATGGCCGTAGCTGCCGCGCCCCGATTGTGTCCGGCTCGTGTGTCCCGCTCGGCCAGGGCGGTCCGCCGGGGCGGTCGCGAATACGCGAAAAGGGCCCCCGTAGGAGACCCTTTTCGCTATGGAGCGGACGACGAGATTCGAACTCGCGACCCTCACCTTGGCAAGGTGATGCTCTACCAACTGAGCCACGTCCGCACGATCTTCACTTGTACTGCTGTACTGCGGTTACTACCGAGATCCAGTGTTGCGATCTCCGAGCGGACGACGAGATTCGAACTCGCGACCCTCACCTTGGCAAGGTGATGCTCTACCAACTGAGCCACGTCCGCACGGTGTCTGTTGACACCGATCGCCTGCTCCCGGGCTTCCCCGGTTGCGGCGACAGAAAGAACTCTACCGCATCCGCGGCAGTGGTCATGCATCCCTTCCGCCGGGGGCCGCCGCGGGTGCCCGGCAGGGCACCGCAGAACGGCGGAAGGGACCGCTGAGACCGGTCAGTTGGCCTCGGAGAACGCTTCGTAGACGTGCTTGGGGATGCGGCCGCGAGCGGGCAGCTCCATGCCGCGGGACTGCGCCCAGGCGCGCACCGCGGCGGGATCGGGGGCGAGCGCGGTGCGGCGGAACGACTTTCCGGTGCGGCTCTGGCGGCGGCCGGCCGCGACGAACGGAGCGAGCGCCTCACGCAGCTTTTCGGCGTTGTCCAGGGACAGGTCGATCTCGTACGACTTCCCGTCGACACCGAAGTGAACGGTTTCGGCGGCGGCGCCGCCGTCCAGGTCGTCGGAGAGCGTGACAACTACACGCTGAGCCATGGGTGTCAATCCTCTCGGCAATTGGCCCACCGGGCGCGGTGTGCCGCGGGAGCCCTGTGCACCGGCCCGTCCAAGGGCATACGGGTAGACCGGTGTCCACCTACTGCGCAGCTCCTGCCACTGCCGGTGGCCCTATTCTGCACCCGCGGCACCGGGAAATCGATGGGCGTTGCATTCTTTTTCCGGATATTCACCTCGCTTCGCCTCCGCACCGTTACTTCCGACTGGATACCGCCGGGTATCCGTGGCCGTTCTGTCCGGTGTTGCCGGTATTCGGGCGTCCCGAACGGGCAGTCGTGGTGATCCTGGGAGGTTCTTTAAAGGGGGAGGAATCGGACGGTCCGGAGTGCCGGATCCCTTGCCCAGTAAGGGGTGCGGGTCTACGCGCGTCGCCAGGCGGCGGCCGTCGAACAGCCCACGAACCCCGGTAGTCTGAAGGTCCCCCGCCTTCACGCACCACACCTTTGGGAGTGCCAGTGGCACGCGTCGTAGTCGACGTCATGCTCAAGCCGGAGATCCTCGACCCCCAGGGACAGGCGGTGCAGCGCGCACTGCCCCGTCTCGGATTCACCGGGATCGCCGACGTCCGCCAGGGCAAGCGATTCGAGCTGGAACTGGACGGCCCGGTCGATGAGGCCGCGCTCGACCGGATCCGGGAAGCAGCCGAGACCTTCCTGGCCAACACCGTCATCGAGGACTTCACCGTTCGGGTGGAGGACGGCAAGTGACCACCCGCGTTGGCGTTGTCACTTTCCCCGGCTCGCTGGACGACCGCGACGCACAGCGCGCGATCCGGCTGGCCGGCGCCGAGCCGGTCGCCCTCTGGCACCGTGACAAGGATCTCCACCAGGTCGACGCGGTCGTCCTGCCCGGCGGTTTCAGCTACGGCGACTATCTCCGGGCCGGTGCGATCTCGCGCTTCTCGCCGGTGATGGAGAGCATCATCGAGCAGGCCAGGCTCGGAATGCCGGTGCTCGGTATCTGCAACGGCTTCCAGGTGCTCACCGAGTCGCACCTGCTGCCCGGCGCGATGCTGCGCAACAACCACCTGCACTTCATCTGCCGCGAGCAGAAGCTGCGGGTGGAGAATGCGAACACCGCCTGGACCGTCGATTACGAGGCGGGCCAGGAGATTTACATCCCGCTGAAGAACATGGACGGCCGCTACACGGCGGACGCGCGCACGATCGACGAGCTGGAGTCCGAGGGACGGGTGGTTTTCCGCTACCTGCCCTCCGGTGTCGGGCCGGCTAACCCGAACGGGTCGCTGAATGACATTGCCGGGATCACGAACGCGGCCGGCAACGTCGTGGGCCTGATGCCGCATCCCGAGCACGCGGTCGAGCCGCTGGTCGGCACCGGCAAGACCGACGGTCTGGGCTTCTTCACGTCCGTCCTCAAGCAGTTGGTGAGTGCCTGATGTCGCTGGACACTGTCAAGAACGCCGAGCAGACTCCGGACGCCGCGCAGCCCTGGGCCGAACTCGGCCTGAAGGAAGACGAGTACACCCGGATCCGGAGCATTCTCGGCCGTCGCCCCACCGGCGCCGAGCTCGCGATGTACTCGGTGATGTGGTCGGAGCACTGCTCGTACAAGAGCTCCAAGGTGCACCTCAAGCAGTTCGGTGAGAAGGCCCCGCAGTCCGACGCGATGCTGGTCGGCATCGGCGAGAACGCGGGCGTCGTGGACGTCGGCCAGGGCTACGCGGTCACCTTCAAGGTGGAGTCGCACAACCACCCGTCGTACATCGAGCCGTACCAGGGCGCGGCCACCGGGATCGGCGGCATCGTCCGCGACATCCTGGCGATGGGCGCCCGCCCGGTCGCGGTGATGGACCCGCTGCGGTTCGGTGCGGCCGATCACCCGGACACCCGCCGGGTGCTGCCCGGGATCGTCGCCGGCATCGGCGGCTACGGCAACTGCCTGGGCCTGCCGAACATCGGTGGCGAGGTCGTCTTCGACTCCTGCTACCAGGGCAACCCGCTGGTCAACGCGCTCTGCGTGGGCGTCATGAAGCACGAGGACATCCACCTCGCGCAGGCCTCCGGCGCCGGCAACAAGGTCATCCTCTACGGAGCCCGGACCGGCGGCGACGGCATCGGCGGCGTCTCGGTGCTCGCCTCGGAGACCTTCGACGACAGCAAGCCGACCAAGCGGCCCGCCGTCCAGGTCGGTGACCCGTTCCAGGAGAAGCTGCTCATCGAGTGCACGCTCGAGGTCTTCGCCGAGAAGCTGGTGCTCGGCATCCAGGACCTCGGCGGCGCCGGACTCTCCTGCGCCACCTCGGAGTTGGCCTCGGCCGGCTCCGGCGGCATGCGGATCGAGCTGGACACCGTGCCGCTGCGCGACGCCACGCTCTCGCCGGAGGAGATCCTCATGAGCGAGTCGCAGGAGCGGATGTGCGCGATCGTCGAGCCCGGCAAGGTCGAGCGCTTCCTCGAGATCTGCGAGAAGTGGGACGTCATCGCCACCGTGATCGGTGAGGTGACCGACGGCGAGCGGCTGGAGATCTTCTGGCACGGCGAGCAGGTCGTGGACGTGCCGCCGCGCACCGTCGCGCACGACGGCCCGGTCTACAACCGGCCGTTCGCCCGCCCGTCCTGGCAGGACGCGCTCCAGGCGGACGCGCCGACGGCCGAGCGGCTCGCTCGCCCGGCCGATGGCGAGGAGCTGAAGGCGGCCCTGCTGGCCGTCGCCGGCTCGCCGAACCAGGCGTCGAAGGCGTGGATCACCGACCAGTACGACCGGTTCGTGATCGGCAACACCGTGCTGGCCACCCCCGAGGACTCCGGCATGATCCGGATCGACGAGGAGACCAACCTCGGCGTCTCGGTGGCGACCGACGGCAACGGCCGCTTCGCCAAGCTGGACCCGTACACCGGTGCCCAGCTCGCGCTGGCCGAGGCGTACCGCAACGTGGCCGCCGGTGGCGCCAAGCCGCTGGCCGTCTCCGACTGCCTCAACTTCGGCTCCCCCGAGGACCCGGACGTGATGTGGCAGTTCGCCGAGGCCACCCGTGGTCTGGCCGACGCCTGCCTGGTGCTCGGCACCCCGGTGACCGGCGGCAACGTCTCGCTCTACAACCAGACCGGCGAGGTCGCCATCCACCCGACCCCGGTGGTCGCGGTGCTCGGCGTGATCGACGACGTCAACCGCCGCACCCCGATCGGCTTCGCCGAGGAGGGTCAGCACCTCTACCTGCTCGGCGACACCGCCGACGAGCTGGGCGGCTCCGCCTGGTCGCAGGTCGCGCACAACCACCTCGGCGGGCTGCCGCCGAAGGTGGACCTGGAGCGCGAGCGGCTGCTCGCCGAGATCCTGATCGCCGCCTCGCGCGACGGCATGATCGACGCGGCGCACGACCTCTCGGACGGCGGCCTGGCCCAGGCGCTGGTGGAGAGCTGCCTGCGCGGCGGCCTCGGCGCCCGGGTGATCGTGCCGGCCGAGCTGGACCCGTTCGTCTTCCTGTTCTCCGAGTCTGCGGGCCGCGCGGTCGTCGCCGTGCCGCGCAGCGAGGAGCTGCGGTTCAACGACATGTGCGGTGCGCGGGGCCTGCCGGCCACCCGGATCGGCGTGGTGGACGGGGACGCGCTGGAGGTCCAGGGCCAGTTCACCGTCTCGCTGGCGGAGCTGACCGAGGCGCACACCGGCGTGATCGAGGCGCTGCTCGGCTGACGCCGTCGCGCTGTACCGGAACGGCCCGCTCCTCCCTTGAGGAGCGGGCCGTTCGGCTGTCGTTGGGTAGATTTGGGGCATGGCGACGAGAACGGCGACCCGCAAGGCGCGCAGCTACGACCCGGCCAAGGTGCGGGCCGCGCTGACCGCGCAGACCGAGGCGCTGCGGGCCGCCGTGCACCGGCTCTGCGAGGACCCCGAGGCCGAGCGGCTGCTGGAGCGGCCGACCCGGCTGGGGGACTGGCGGGTGCGCGAGCTGCTCGCCCATCTCGCGCTGCAGATCGCCTGGGTGCCACGGCACTTGAACGACCTGCCGAACGACCTGCCGACGGGCCGGGCGGCGCTCGGGCTGACCGCCTGGGTGGCCGGCGTCGGCTCGCTGGCGGAACCGCTGGCCGTCGGTACCAAGGAGTACGCGGCGAGCACCTTCGCGGGCGCGCCGGCGTCGGTGGCCGCGGAGTTCGACGCGGCGGCCGGCGAACTGCTCGCGCTCCTGGCCGGTCCCGAAGTCCGGGACGAGCAGCGGAGGTTCGAGATCCGGCTCGGCTCGATGACGCTGACCGACATGCTCGTCACCCGGCTGGTCGAGACCGTGCTGCACGCCGACGACCTGGCGGCCGCGCTGGAGTGGCCCGACTTCGCCCACGACCGCTTCGCACTGGCCTCGGTCTGTCGACTGCTCGCCGATGCTCTCGCCGATCAACAGCCGGGCGGAGCAGTCGAGTTGCGGATCCCGCCGTTCGCCGTCGTGCAGGCGGTCCCCGGGCCGCGGCACACCCGGGGCACCCCGCCGAACGTGGTGGAGACCGACCCGCTCAGCTGGATCCGGCTCGCCACCGGCCGGTTGGACTGGGCAGTGGCGGAGGATGACGCCCGGCTGAGCGCGAGCGGCGAGCGGAGCGACCTGAGCGGGTTCCTCCCGGTCATGCGCTGACCGTCGTTCGCTGGCGGATCGTCACCCGAACGGATAGGCAGGCGTGCTGACCGCGGGTCGCACTGCTGCGGCGCTCGCCGCGGCCTTCGCCGTCCGGGTCTCGCGCAGCAGCAGCACGCCGGTGAGGATCACCATCGCGGCGGTGGCCGCGTGCACGCCGAGCGCGGTGGCGAGCGGGCCGCCGTGGGACAGCACGATCGTCGCGTCGCCGAGCGGCGTGAACGCCTCGGCCAGCACCGCCCAGCCGAGCGCCCGGCGCTGGCCGGTGAGCAGCAGGATCAGCGGCACGAGCCCGGACGTGATGTCCCGGACGCCCTTGACGTCGTAGAACCCGCTGCCCGTCCCGTGCGGGCCGGCGATCCCGAAGCCGGCTGCGGCGCCCAGCGGGTCCAGGATGAACCGCACGCCGACGAAGATGATGAACGCCGAGATCAGCATGGCGAGCGTGGTGTTGATCCGCTTGAGAGTCATCGTTTCCCCCAGGAGCTGTTGAGAGCCCCGCTCGTTTTTCTAGCAGCGCTAGGACTGATGCCGACGCTAGCACGGCCATTGCTCGGATTTCTAGCGCTGCTAGAGTCGAGCTATGACGACACCCATGCGAAGTACCGCGAGCCAGCAGCGCAAGGAGCGCGAACGCGCCGAGCGCCACCGCCTGATCGTCACCTCGGCACGGGAGTTGGCCGAAGCCGAAGGCTGGGACGCGGTCACCACCCGCCGCCTGGCCGAGCGCATCGGCTACAGCCAGCCGGTCCTCTACAGCCACTTCGCCGGCAAGGGCGCGATCGCGGACGCCGTCGCCCTGGAGGGCTTCGCCGACCTCGCCACCGCCCTCACCGACGCCCGCGCAACGGGCCTCGGCCGCCCGAACGGCGAACTCGCAGCCGTCGCCCAGGCGTACCTGGACTTCGCGGCGGCGAACCCGGCGCTCTACGAGGCGATGTTCAGCCTGAACAGCGGCCTCTCCTTCGGCACGGAGGACACCCCACCCGCACTCAAGGCCGCCTTCAAGGCCCTGGTGGACGTCCTCGTCACCCATGCGGGCACCGACGACCCGGAGACCTTCGTCGAGGCCGCCTGGGCCGCCCTGCACGGCCTGGTCCTCCTGGAGCGCGGGGGGCGACTCCGCCCGGGGCTGGGGGAGCAGCGCCTGACACTCCTGCTGAACCGGCTGACCGGGGGGTGAGGACTGGTAATCGGTAGCTCCCGCGCTCCGGCATCCGCCGGAGCGCGGGTTGACTCCTGCCGCGCTACGAGAGCTCCCGGCCGTCGTTCAGGTAGCGCGTGCGCCCGTCCGCCAAGGCCATCAGGGCAGCATCGAAGCGGTGCTGGAGTCGTACGCGCAGCAGGCGGCGCACGTCCGTCACCGGGAGCAGCGCTGCCTCGGAGAGCTCGTCATCATGCGGCCGGAGTCGGCCGGCGTCCTCAGTGCTGATGACGCCGGCGTCGAAGATGAAGGCGATTTGGTCATCCCACGGACCATGCGGCGGTACCCACTCCACGACCAACAAGCCACGCAGCTCTATGTCGAGGCCGAGTTCTTCCCGTAGCTCTCGCGTTGCCGCGTCGTGCGGGGCCTCGTTTGCTTCCGCCATCCCACCGGGAAGGTCCCAACCTTCCTTGTAGATGGGATTCACGACAAGGACTCGGCCTTCCTGATCTCGCAGGATCACGTCGGCTGCGACCCTCTTACGCGCTTGTTTGGCATTCCCTTCCGCCAGGTAGGCGTTCCAGGCGACAGGATCAGCAGGTGTCGGCCTCACGATTTTCCTCCCCGATGCTGTGGGACAACGTCGGCAAGCAGCAGCATCCGCGCTCGTCGCGCATCATCGAATCGTGCCAGGTACTCGTGCACGGGCTGGTAGTCATGGTGCCGCTGAAGAAGACGACGCAGGTCATCGAGCTGATGGAGTACCCGAACCGAGCCGAGCATCGGGCTTGTCGCGAGTAGCTCATCGCCTACGGCTACAGCCGAGTCGAGGTTGCCATGGTGGGCATGGACGCAGGCCAGAGTGATCCGACTGAGCGCCAGTGACCGAGCTCGCCGGTCATCCCGCAGGGCGACTGCCCGTTCCGCGTGTCTGAGCGCGTCAACGTATCGGCCGAGGTCGGTGAAGGCCAACGCAGACTCGCCGGCGAGCGTCGCGTCGTCGAACGGGCTCAGCCATGGGTGCGAATCGCCGGCAGCCGTCTCCAGCGCCGTACGGGCCAGTTCGAGAGCACGGATTGCCGGGCCCGCTTGCTGCGCTGTTGCCAGTGCCCGGGCTTGCATGGTGTGCAGGCGAGCCAGCAGGCTCGGCAGGTGGGGACCACCTCGCGCCAGGTCGATCCCGACCTCGGCCCAATGTACGGCTTGTGCCGCATCGCCTCCCTCCAGTGAGAGATGGCTGCTGCTGGCGGCAACATGCGCGGCCAAGGGAAGGTCGCCTGAGATACGGGCGAGCGGAAGCGCCCGAGCAAAGTGTCTTCCCGCGACCTCGTCCAGCCCGGAGTCGTGTGCCATCCACCCGGCCATCTCGGTCAGCGCGGCAGCTGCGGCGAACACCTGTGGCCCGCTCGGGATCGAACTGTCGTGTAGCGAAGTACCGCCGCAGCTGCCGAACAGCCTTCCTTCCAGCAGCGTGTGGCCGGACTGCCGGTGTCTGCGCTGCACTGTCGAGATTGCTGGCGGAAAGGAGGCTCCGGCGGAGCCCGTCAGTGCCTCTGAGGCACTTGATGCCGCCGACACGCCCACCATGGCCCGCTTGCGGGGTCAGGTACGGGAGACCAATCGGAGGTTCCATGGCGTACCGCCCGGGCAGAACTGATCCGGTACGAGAGGGGTGTTCCTATCCTGTCCGGGCGTAGGTATCGGCTTGAACTGTCTGCGGCTCAGTCCGAGTTGTGCGAGATGTTCGGCGATGTGTGTCGGGTGGTGTGGAACACCGCTCTGGAGCAGCGCCGCGAGTACCGCAGGCGTGGGGCATGGATGAACTACCTGCCGCAGGCCGCTGAACTGGCGGAGGCCAAGCGCGACTTTCCCTGGCTGGCCGAGGCTCCGTCGCACGTGTTGCAACAGACCCTCCGCGACCTCGACCGGGCCTGCCGCGATCACGGGGCGTGCAAGGTGCGGTGGCGCTCCAAAGCACGGTGGCCACCGTCGTTCCGGTTCCCGGTGGGAAAGGCGATCATCGTGGAGCGGCTGGGCCGGAAGTGGGGCCGGGCGAAGCTCCCTAAGCTTGGATGGGTCCGGTTTCGCTGGTCCAAGCCGCTTGGCGGTGAGGTTCGCTCGGCGACCGTGGCTCGGCGGGGAAGGGGCTGGTTCATCTCGTTCCTGGTCGAGGACGGCAAAGCCACCCCCGATCGGCACGTGATGCCGTCTGCTGCTGTTGGTGTGGATCGGGGCGTGAAGGTCGCCGCGACGACCAGTGACGGGCGGTTCCATGACCGGCCTTACGTGACGCCAGGAGAAGCGGCGCGGCTGCGCCGGTTGCAGCAGAAGTTGGCGCGACAGAAGCGTGGGAGCCGGCGTCGTGCCGCTACGGTCGCCAAGATCAACGTCGTCACAGGGCGGGTCCGCGATCGGCGCGGAGACTTCTGTGCGTGGGTCGGCAATCGGTTGGCGAGAGCGAATGCGGTTGTGGCGCTGGAGGATCTGCGTATCAGCCAAATGGCCGCGAGCGGACGCGGCGACATGGCGCTGGCCGGACGGAACGTCGCCCAGAAGCGGGGCCTGAACCGGTCCATCCTGGATAAGGGATGGCACCGACTCGAACTCGCGATCCGCAGCACCGCGCGAATGACCGGCACCACTGTGGTCCTGGTCAATCCGGCGTACACCTCCCAGACGTGCAACGAGTGCGGGCAAGTGGATCCGAAGTCGCGCGAGAGCCAAGCCGACTTCCGGTGCACCGCCTGCGGACACACCGCGCACGCCGATGTGAACGCTGCAAAGAACATCCTCAGCGCCGCAGGGCATGCGGTGTCAGGGCGTGGAGACCTCGGCAGCAGCCGGTCAGTGAAGCGCCAACCACCAGTGGCACGAACACGTATGGGGCGAAGTCCCCGAGTGTCTGGCGCAGCTGGAATCCCCGTCGCCAAGATGGAGAGGAAGTCAAGAACGGATGCTGTGGCCCGATTCAGTCAGAGCGAACGTCAAGACCGGGCATGACCGGGAGGTGTTCGCCGTCTACCCCTACAGGTCGGCCTGTCCGACGTCCGTCTGGTCGCAGCTGATCGGCGATGCGAAGTCCGAGATCTTCCTGGCGGGATACACCGACTACTTCGTCTGGCTGGAGCAGCCTGCCCTGCACCAGACGCTGCGGCGCAAGGCCGAGAGCGGCTGCCGGGTGCGGTTCCTGCTGGGGGATCCGGACTCGGAGACCACCCGCCAGCGTGAGCGGGTCGAGGACGTGGCGCTGACGGTCTCGACCCGGATCAGGATCACCCTGGAGAACGTGGCCAAGCTGGTCGGAGTGGCGGGTGTCGAGGCTCGGTTCAGTGCGCCGGAGGACGGGCCGAACCATGTGAGCCTCTCGGTCTTCCGCTTCGACCAGAGTGCGCTGGTCACGCCGCATCTGGCCCGGGTCGTCGGGCACGACTCGCCGATGATGCACCTGCGGCGCGGGCACGAGGGCGGGATGTTCGACCGGTTCGCCGAGCATGCCGAGGAGTTGTGGGGGCGCGGGGTTCCGGCGTAACGCGGGGCTCTGCGTGGTGAGCGGGAAAAGGCCGACGGCACCCGGCTCCTGACGTGTGGCCAGGGGCTGGGTGCCGTCTAGTTGTACTGTTACTGCTTCAGTTCGGCGTAGGCCTCGGGGCTGCTGTCGTTGAGGAACTTCCAGCAGCGGTCGGCCTCTTCGGTCTCCTTGATGGCGTCGGCGGCGCGGGCGAGGCCGGCCAGGCAGCGCAGGAAGCCGCGGTTGGCGCGGTGCTCCCAGGGGACCGGCCCGTGGCCCTTCCAGCCGGCTCGGCGCAGGGCGTCGAGGCCGCGGTGGTAGCCGGTGCGGGCGTAGGCGTAGGACTCGACGACGCGGCCCTCGGTGAAGGCGTCGTCGGCGAGCATCGCCCAGGCGAGTGAGAACCACGGGTAGTCCGCCGCGAGCTGGGTGGGCGACGCGGACTCCTCGGCGAGCCGGCGGTACGGCTCGGGATCCTCGGCGAGCAGCGTCGGGTCCGGGCCCGAGAGCAAGTTCTTCCGTTCAGTCATGGTTCCCAGTCTGCCAGTCCGGCTCCGGCGGCCGGGAGTCCGTACGGTCGCCGGGGCCGGACTGGTGCGAGGACGGGTTACTTACCGCACTGGTAGAGCAACTCCGGGTTGGCGCTGCTCACCGACTGCCCGTAGTCGCCGGGGGCGACCGGGGCGCAGTTCTGCCGGACCCAGGTGGTGATGGTCGCGGTCGGGCCGCTGCTGCCGCCCCGGCCGCCCATTCCGGTGCCGCCGAGCAGCACGTAGTGCAGCTGGCCGGTGTTCACCAGGGACTGGAACTGCGACAGGCTCGGCGACGGCACCTGGCCGGTGAAGCCGCCCATCGGCAGCACCTCCTTGCCGGTGGCCAGGATGTACGGAGAGGAGGCCGACCAGCTGGTGGTGGCGAAGAGGTAGCGGGCGCCGTTGTCGTGGGCCTGCGCGTAGTCGAGGATGTCCTGCTGGGCCTTCGTCAGCTTGGTGCCGCCGTCGCCACCGAAGCCGCCCCAGCCGCCCTGACCGCCTTGGCCACCCTGGCCGCCCTGGCCGAACGCGCCCTGGCCACCCTGCGCGAAACCGCCCTGGCCGAACGCGCCCTGCCCGGGGGTGTTCTGTCCGGGGGTGTTCTGGCCCAGGCCGCCACCGCCGAAGCCGCCCTGGCCGAAGCCACCCTGCCCGAGACCGCCCTGGCCGAAGCCACCGCGGCCCGCACCGGTCCGGCCGCCCGTGCGGCCGCCGGCGGCCGAGGCCTGCCGGCCGCCGCCACCGCCGCCGAAGCCGTGCGAGGCCTGCGGGCCGACCGTGCCCATGCCCGAGGAGGCGCCGGAGGAGGAGGTGAGTACTGAGGAGGCCCAGGCGCCCGGGGCGAGCAGCATCGCGACCAGCCCGGCGATCAGGCCGACGGTGGCGATCCGCAGGCGGCCCAGCCGGCGCTCGCCGAACCGGGTGGTCCGGGCAGCGCCGAGCAGGACGAGCGCGAGCGCGCCGACGGCGAGCGTGGCGGGCGCCAGCCAGGGCAGGAAGCTCGGGAACATCCAGGCCAGGTAGGCCGCCCAGCCGGCGGTCGCGGCGATCGCGACGGGCAGTGCCCAGGCCTTGCGGCCGCCGTCCCGGAACGCCTGCCAGAGCATGACCGTGCCGGCGCCGAAGAGGGCCGCCAGCGGAGTGGCGATCACGCCCATGTAGTAGCTGTGGCCGCCGACACTGCCCGCGCTGAAGACCAGGAAGAAGACCGTCAGCCAGGTGCCCCACATCAGGTAGCCCGCGCGCAGCCGGTCGGTCCGCGGCTCGCGGCGGCGCCAGGCGAGCGCGCAGAGCACGGAGATCGCCGCGATCGGGTAGAGCCAGCCGGTCTGCGGGGCGAACTGGGAGCCGAACATCTTCGTCCAGCCGCCGTCACTGCCGCCGGGCCCGCCCTGGCCGCCGCGACCGGCCTTGCCGCCCTGGCCCTGTCCGGTGCTGCCGGCGTACTGGGCACCGGCTGACTGGGCACCGGCCTGGCCGGTGCTCTGGCCGATGCCGCCGGCGCCAGCCGCGCCAGCCGCGCCGGCGCCAGCGGCGCCCGTGCCGTCGGCACCCGCCGCGCCGCGGGCGCCGCCGCCGAACATGCTGCCCATCGGGCCGCCGCGGCCGGAGGTCACGCTGCCGGTCTCGTCGGCGTTCAGCCCGACCGAGGTGAAGCGGTTGAGGAAGTTGTAGCCGACCACCATGCTGTACGCCGAGTTGTCCGTCGTGCCGTCGATGTACGGCCGGTCCTTGGCCGGCACCACGGTGGCCATCAGCACCCAGGACGCCGAGACCGCCACCGTCACCAGCCCGGCCAGCGCGACGTGCCCGAACCGGCGGCGCAGCGAGGTCGGTGCGGAGAGCAGGTAGACCACGGCGAGCGCGGGCAGGACCGCCCAGGACTCCAGCATCTTGGCCTGGAACGCCAGGCCGACCCAGACACCGGCGAGCATCAGCGTGCGCGGGCGCGCGTTCTGCGCTGCGCGCTGCGTGGCGTCGGCGGCGAGCAGCAGCAGCAGCGTGAAGAGCGGGTCCTCGACGGCGGTGCGGAACAGCCCGGCCAGCACCGGGGTCGCCGCGAAGGCCAGCGTCGCGAGCAACGCCGCGTTGGCGCCGGCCCAGCGCCGGACGGCCCGGTAGAGGACCAGCACCGAGAGCACGCCCTCGATCGCCTGAGGCAACGTCAGCGCCCATGGGTGGAAGCCGAACACGCGGGCGGAGATCGCCTGCGGCCAGAGGAACCCGGGCAGCTTGTCGAGCGTGATGGTGTTCGCGGGGTCGTACGAGCCGAAGACGAAGGCCTTCCAACTCTCCGTCATGCTGCGCACGGCATCCGCATAGAAGGTGTGGTAGGTACTCTGACCGATCCCCCAGAAGTACAGGACCCCCGCGATCGCTGCGATGCCGAGCAGTAGGGGCCGCGCGTAACCGGGTTGTCCCTCGGGCGATCGCCAGGGGGCTCTACGGGCCGGCCAGGTACGGGACGGCAGCTCAGGGGCGAGTGGAAGCACACTGGTAGCCATGGACTGAAGCCTGAGCGTAGTCGATGAGAGAACCCTGACAAACGGCGCGCTTCGGCGAATTCCTAACCAGAAGCAGGGGAAGATTTTGCCGTCCGGACACTTGGCAGATGTGATCCACGTCAGGAAAAAGCCCCGGTCAGCATGGCTGACCGGGGCTCGTGAGCCGGTGCGACCGCACCGGTTCGGGGTCCGACTGGCGGACTACTTCAGGCGGGTGCCCGCCGAGCGCAGCATCTTGGTGGCCTCGACGACGCGGGCGGCCATGCCCGCCTCGGCGAGCTTGCCCCAGGTGCGCGGGTCGTAGGTGTTCTTCTTGCCGACCTCGCCGTCGACCTTCAGCACACCGTCGTAGTTGCGGAACATGTGGTCCACGACCGGGCGGGTGAAGGCGTACTGGGTGTCGGTGTCGAGGTTCATCTTCACGACGCCGTTCTCCAGCGCGGTGTTGATCTCCTCGGCGGACGAGCCGGAGCCGCCGTGGAAGACGAAGTCGAACGGGTCCGTCTTGCCGGACTCGGCGCCGATCGCGTCCTGCAGCTCGCGCAGCAGCTCGGGGCGGAGCACGACGTTGCCCGGCTTGTAGACGCCGTGCACGTTGCCGAACGAGGCGGCCAGCAGGTAGCGGCCCTTCTCGCCCAGGCCGAGGGCCTCGGCGGTGCGCTCGACGTCGTGCACGGTGGTGTAGAGGTTGTCGTTGATCTCGTGCGAGACGCCGTCCTCCTCGCCACCGGTCGGGGTGATCTCGACCTCAAGGATGATCTTGGCGGCGTGCGCCTGGGCGAGCAGCTCCTGGGCGATGGTCAGGTTGTCGGCCAGGGTCTCGGCCGAGCCGTCCCACATGTGCGACTGGAAGAGCGGGTTCTGGCCCTTGGCCACGCGCTCGGCGGAGATCGCGAGCAGCGGACGGACGTAGCCGTCCAGCTTGTCCTTGGGGCAGTGGTCGGTGTGCAGCGCGACGGTGATGTCGTACTTGGCGGCCACGATGTGGGCGAACTCGGCGAGCGCGACGGCGCCGGTCACCATGTCCTTGTTGTGCTGGCCGCCCAGGAACTCGGCACCGCCGGTCGAGATCTGGATGATGCCGTCGCTCTCCGCCTCGGCGAAGCCGCGCAGCGCCGCGTGCAGCGTCTGCGACGAGGTGACGTTGATCGCGGGGTAGGCGAACTTGCCGGCCTTCGCCCGGTCGAGCATCTCGTTGTAGACCTCGGGAGTTGCGATGGGCATACGAATCCGCTCCTGTTCGGGGGAAAAGTTGTGCGTCGCGTCCCGGACGCCGCTGTCATCCTCCCAGATGCGTCCTCCGGCTTCACCTCCCCTCCCGCCAGTCGGGACAGAACCCGACTCAGGACAGGACGAAAGGTCAGGTCAGGCCCGGTGTTCAGGCTCAGGACAGGTGTCCGCGCTATTCTGCGGCCGTGACTAACCACGTCGACCTTGCGGTCAATCTCCTTGATGCCAAGTCGTTGATCGCCTCGGTCGGGACCATCGGCCTGCTGGCGATCATCTTCGCCGAGACCGGTCTGCTGATCGGTTTCTTCCTGCCCGGTGACTCGCTGCTGATCCTGGCCGGCGTGGCCGCGTCCAGTGCCGCCGCGAAGGCGTTCGGGCCGGGCGTGCAGATGCCGATCGGCGTGCTGCTGGTCGGTGCGCCGATCTGCGCGATCGCCGGTGCCCAGCTCGGCCACCTGCTCGGCGCGAAGGTCGGCTCCAGGCTCTTCGAGAAGCCGGACTCGAGGATCTTCAAGCGCGAGTACGTGGTGAAGGCCGAGGAGTACTTCGACAAGTTCGGCGCCGAGAAGGCCGTCGTGATGGCCCGGTTCATCCCGATCGTCCGGACCTTCCTGAACCCGGTGGCCGGCACGCTGGAGATGCCCGCGCGGAAGTTCTTCGTGTGGAACGCGATCGGCGGTGTGCTGTGGACCGAGATCATGCTCTGCATCGGCTACTTCTTCGGTGACTCGATGGCTCCGGTCATCGACAAGTACCTGATCCCGGCGATGGCGCTGATCATCCTGCTGTCGATCTCGCCGATCCTGCTGGAGGTCGTGCGCGACCGCCGCAAGCGCAAGGCCGGCGGCGAGCCGCTGGCGGCCGAGGCCGGCGAGGGCGCGGGTGTCGGCGGTCGGCACCGCCGCGGCTGAGCCCAGTCGAGAACCAGAGAACAAGAGAACCGGCCCTCCCCACTGGGGAGGGCCGGTTCTCTTGTTTCACGTGAAACAGTGGCCCGCTCTCAGGCGAGGTCGAGGTCCTGGGCCGTGAAGACGGTGTAGTACGGCAGCCCGGCCTCCTCGATGGCCGGAGCCGCACCGCGCTCGACGATCACCGCGACGCCGACGACCTCGGCGCCCGCCTCGCGCAGCGCCTCGACCGCGGTCAGCACCGAGCCGCCGGTGGTGGAGGTGTCCTCGACGGCGAGCACCCGGCGGCCCTTGACGTCCGGGCCCTCGATCCGGCGCTGCAGGCCGTGCGCCTTGCCCGCCTTGCGGACCACGAAGGCGTCCAGCTCGCGGCCGCGCGCGGCGGCGGCGTGCAGCATCGCGGCGGCGACCGGGTCGGCGCCCAGGGTCAGCCCGCCGACGGCCTCGTAGTCGAGGTCGGCGGTGGCGTCCAGCAGGACCCGGCCGACCAGCGGCGCGGCCTGCGCGTCCAGGGTGATCCGGCGCAGGTCCACGTAGTAGTCGGCCTCACGGCCGGAGGAGAGGGTGACCTTGCCGTGCACCACGGCCTTGGTCTTGATCTGCGCCAGCAGCGCTTCGCGGTCGTTGCTCATGGACAGTCAGTCTAAGACCGACCGACTGCCAGTGACCGCATCAGCTCACCGCTTGCGCAGGGCACGGGCCAGCACGACCGCGCCGCCGAGCAGCGCGACACCGCCGCCGATCACCCACGGGTTGCCGAGCCGGCCGGAGACCCGGGCGGACGGACGGCCGGCGGCCTCGTGGTCGCCGTACCAGCGGCTGGCGGCGCGGGCCCGGGCGCTGCGGGCGGGCAGCGCGGGGGCGTAGCGGCCGCGCGGCGGGGCGTGGTCCACCTCCTCGGCGGAGCGTCCGACGATGCTGCGGCGGACCGGGCCGGCCAGCACGTCCTCCGGCGAGAGCGGAACGTCCCGGCCGAAGGCCGGTTCGGGGTCGCCGACCGGGCGGGGGTAGCCGTACGGAACGTCGAGGCGCTCTCCGGGCTCGGACGTCGGCGGCACGTCCTCGGCGTCCAGGTCGGCGGCCTCGGCGGTCAGGCCGAAGTCCTCGGGGTCGGAGAACGAGATCAGGTCGGAGAGGTCGTCGGCGAACAGGTCGTCGGGCAGCTCGTCCGAGTCCTCGTCGCCCTCCTCGTCCGCGCCGGCGGGCGGGGTCGGGACGGCGGTGAGCGTCGCGGGGGAGGTGGGCTCGGTGGCCGGAGCGCCCTCGGGGGCGGCTGCGGTGGCCAGCGCGGCCGCGAAACGGTCCAGCAGTCGGCGACCGGCGACGGCGAGCGTCTCCTCGTCGAAGTCGGCGAGCCGGCCGCCGGGGGTGAGGTCGCCGCGGAACCGGAGCAGGGTGCCGGTCGGCTGCTCGCCCGCGTCCGTGCCGGCGCCCGTGGCCGCGTCCACGCTGTCGCCCGCGCGCTGCGGCTCGACGCCGAGTCGCACGGTGGCGACCACCTCGCCCTCGCCGCGCGCCTCCTGGCCCTCGACGAAGGCCGTCAGCACGCCGGAGCCGCCGCTGCGGATCAGCGAGATGACGCCCCGATACGTGATGGTGGACCCGCCGATCCGCAGCCGCAGCCGGCCGGCGATCTCCTCCGGGCCGCCGTTGCCGGCACGCTTCGCGGCGGATCCGGCGGCGGCCTTCGCGGACGCGCCCGGCGTGCTCCCGTCCGCCGCCTCGGCGGCGTCGGTGCTCAGGCCGGGGACGCAGCGGGCGAGCAGCGCGGGATCCTCCAGGGCGCGCTGGACGAGTTCGGCCGGCAGCTGGATGACAACCTCATGCTCCATGCCTGTGAGCCTACCGACCCACCCTGGGAGTGGGGGCCTGCGGCGCCAGGTTGACGCGCGGACGGCGGTAGCGGACGCGGGGACGCCGATGTCGGGTGACGGACGCCGGGAGAGAGGCAGCGGGTGGCGGAGCGCGGGTGGCGGAGCGCGGCGGTGAAGCGCGGCGCCACCCGGTAACGGCTCAGCGGGGGTACATCAGGGGGGTACATCAGCGGGGTGTACATCAGCGGGGGTGCAGCAGCGTGCTCGGCGGCGGCAACTCGGCGGGACGCCGGGCGGCCAGGCAGGCCGCGGCCTCGCCGAGCCCGGCGTCGGTCAGCGAGCGCGGCGGCGGGGCGTCCGCGGCGAGCGCCAGAGCCGGGCGGGAGTCCCGGGCGGCGAGCAGCACCGCGGCCCGGTCGCCGCTGCCCGCCGGATCGCAGGCCGGACCGCGGCCGGCCACCGGGAACGGGACCGACCAGAGCGCGGCGGCGCGCAGCCCGGCCTCGACCGTCCAGACGTCCCCGCCCGCCTGGCCGCTGCCCGGCATGGCGGCCGGCACGGCGAGCCGGCCGGCGGGTGCGAGCCGGGCGGCGGCCAGGCCGTAGAACTCGGTCGAGTGGTACTCGCTGCGGGCGGCCCGCTCGGGAGCCGGCAGGTCGACGAGGACGGCGTCGAACCGGTCGGTGCCGGTGTCCTGGCGCAACCAGGCCAGCGGGTCGGCGCTGACCAGCCGGACCCGGGGATCGGCGAACGCGTGCTCGGAGAGCGCGGCCAGCGCCGGATCGGTGCGAGCCAGCCGGGGCAGCGCCGGGTCGAGCGTGACGACCAGGACCGAGAGCACCGCGCGGTGCCGCAGCACCTCGCGCAGGGCCAGGCCGTCGCCGCCGCCGAGCAGCAGCACCCGGGAGTCCGCGGCGCCGGCCAGCGCCGGGTGCACCAGGGCCTCGTGGTAGCGGTACTCGTCGGTGCCGCAGGCGGCGAGCCGACCGGCCAGGTAGAGCCGCAGCGGAGCGCCGTCCGGGGTCGGGCGCTGCGTGGGCACCCGGGCGGCCGTGGTCACGGCCGCGGTCACGGCTGCGGAGGCGGTGGCGCCCTCGGACGGCGGCGGCTGCGCGCCGGAGCCGGTCAGCACGATCTCGCCGTAGCGGCTCTGCACCGCCTGCCGGGGCGGCCCGCCGTACAGCGCGTTCCGGGCCGCCCGTTCGATCGCGCCGGTGCAGGCCGCCGCCAGCGCGAGTGTGGCCAGCACCGCGCCGCAGCCGGCCCAGAGCAGCACCCTGGTCCGCGGGCCCGGCTCGTCGCGGAACAGCCAGAGCACCACGGCGGCCCCGGCCAGTGCGTTGACCGCGCCGGTGAGCAGCGCGCCGGTGGCCTGTCCGAAGGCCGGCAGCAGCAGGAACGGGAAGGCCAGCCCGCCGATCAGCGCGCCGATGTAGTCGGCGGCGAACAGGTCGGCGGCGGTACGCCCGGCCTCCTCCCGGCGGATCCGGTGGATCAGCGTCATCAGCAGCGGGATCTCGGCGCCGATCAGCAGCCCGATCAGGCAGGTCAGGCCGATCATCGCGGTCTCGTACTGCCCGAGCCAGGCCCAGCAGGCGTAGAGCGTGAGCGCCGAGAGCCCGCCGACCAGTGCCAGCGCGCACTCGACCAGCGCGAAGGCGGTGGCCGGGCGGTGCGCGAAGCGCTTGGCCGCCAGCGAGCCGACGCCCATCGCGAAGACCATCACCGAGAGCACCACGGAGGTCTGGGTGACCGAGTCGCCGAGCAGGTAGCCGCCGAGTGCGACCAGCTCCAGCTCGTACACCAGACCGCAGGCCGCGCAGATGAACGCGGCGAGCAGCACCAGCCGCCGGGCCGTCTGCGGGCACCGCGCGGCCGCGGGGCGGGCGGGCCCGTCCGGGCGGGCCGCGGGGGTCGGCGGTGGGGCCGGCGGTGGGGCCGGAGGACCCTCCGTTCGGGTGCGTCCGTTCGGGCGAATGCCGCCCTTCGGACGGCTGCGCCCGTCCGAGCGGTCCCGGGGCCGGATGCGCAGGCGCAGGTAGGCGCGGGCGCGGGGGCTTCGGGCCGGAACCGCCGCTGCCTGCGCGCCGCCGTCGGACTGACTGCGGGCCTGCCCGCGGCCACGTGCCCCGCGCCGGGCGGTGCCCGCCCGGCCGGTGGCGGGGGGAGGACCGTCGCGGTCAAGGCCGGGCTGCGCGGGCGGGCCCGCCGGCTGGTTGATCACGAAGAAACGCTAGGCGACGGATGCAGCGGATAGTCGCACTCGTAAGGGGGATAGCGCTCTCGTCCGCGTTGACGAATCGGCTGCCTGTTCGGGCAGTTGGCGATCTGATGGATCATCAGTCCGACCGGTGGTCCAGTGTGCAGACCGGGAGCGGTCCGGCGCTGCCCGCCGGGCCGGTGACCACGAGCGAGGAGCGGGTGCAGACCAGCCGGCCCTCCTGCGGGTAGGCGTGCCAGGTCCGCCACAGCACCCGCTCCGCGCAGCCCTGGGCGACCAGGGCGGTGAAGGCGCTCGGATCGCCGGGGAAGACCCCGGCCAGGCCACGCGGGTGCTCGTCCACCAGGGCCAGGATCTCCTGCGCCCGGGCGGCGAAGACGTGCGGCGGCAGCGATTCGATCCGGGCCGCGAACTCGTACTCCCAGCCCGCGACTTGCTCGGCCACCCGGGCCGGCAGCGGGGTCCGCCGGCCGGGCATGCAGGCCACCGTCTCCAGGCACTCGCCCGGCCCGGCCGCGATCACCACCTGGTGCGAGGCACCGAGCAGCCGCAGCTGGAGGGTGCCGGCGCGCAGGCTGACGGTGGCCGTGCCGGTGCCGGTGCGGCCCGTGACCGCGCTGCCCGTGCTCGCGCCGCCGGTGTTCGTGCTGCCGGTGTTCGAGCCGCGCGCGTTCGTGCTGCCCTGGGGTCTCCACTGCGCCAGGTGACCGCTGCCGTCGCTGCCCGCCGGGCCGCCGGCCGCGCCGTCGCCGGTCGCACCCGGCAGCGGCAGGTCGCGCACCGCGAGGGCGGGCAGCGGTCCGCCGCCGAGACACCAGGCCAGGTCACCGGCGCGGGTGTCGGAATAGGAGGTCTGCAGTGTGGTGAGCATGCTGGGCTCCGCATTTCAGCTCCGTACGCGCCCACCCGCCGTGCAGCGTCCGACTCGGCCGAAGGGCGAGGAGGTTCGTGGCTGTGCGGTCCAGGACGCGGCCGACCGTGGAAGGAAGGATTCCGGCTGGAGATTCAGCAGCAGAGAAGCACGAATTCTCCGGGTCCGTCAGGGATTTACCCATTCTTGTTGCACATTCACCGTTCTGGGCGTAGTGCCTGGCCAGGTCTGACCGGCCCGGTGAACGAGATTGCTCGCTGTGCGCCGTTCGGAGCCGTGCGTGCGCCCCACACGGCGGCCGCGCGCCGGGCGGGCGCCTGCGCGCGGTGAGTGGGGCGCGCCGGGGTGGTGCGCGCCCGTGGCGCGGGCGCGGCCAGGGGTGGCGCGCGGGGGTGGGGGAGGGGCGCAGCCGGCGACCGGCCCGGCTACCGGCCCGGGACCGGCTCAGCCGGCCTGGGCGGCCAGGGTGCGCGGGCAGGGCGCGACGGTGCCAGGGCCGCCGATGCCGAGCGGACCGGTGCCGAACGCGCCCGCCGCGCCGTTCGCACCGCGCTGGCGCAGCAGCGAGCCGGCCAGTGCGACGCCCTCCAGCACGCCGACGGTGAGCCCGTACACCGCGGCGGTGCGGGTCAGCCCGTAGCGGTCGGCCGCCAGCCCGGCGGCCAGCGCCGGCAGGCTGACCGCGAGATACGACAACACATAGATGGCGGTGACCACTTCGGCCCGCCGGTTGGCCGGGGAGAGACCGGTCAGCGTGCGCAGCGCGCCCGAGAACGACGGGCCGAAGCCGATGCCGGCGACCGCGCTCGCCGCCGCGAAGAGCCAGACCGATCGCTCGTGCAGCGCGAGCAGCGCCAGCACCACCCCGGCTATCAGCAGCGTCGGGCCGGCGAGCGTGGCACGTCGCACCGACCAGTTCCTGGTCAGCACCGCCGTCACCGCCGCACTGCCCTGCAACGCGACGATCACCAGCGCGCCCGCCATCCGGCTGGAGACCCCGAGCACCGAGTGGCAGACCGAGCCGGCCAGGCAGAGGTAGAGCCCGGCCAGTGCCCAGGTCGCCGTGATCGAGGGCAGCAGCGCGGCGAACGCGGTGCGCACCGGCGCCGGCACCGCGACCCGCGGCCGCAGCGAGCTGCGCCAGGCGCCGTCCGGCCGGACCGTCTCCGGCAGCATGGTGAGCACCGGCAGCGCCGCCGTGCAGGCCGTCGCGAGCAGCCAGTACACCAGCCGGGTCGGGTCGGGCCCGTACTCCACCAGCAGCCCGGTGATCAGCGCGCCGAGCGCCAGCCCGCCGGCCGCGGCCACGTTGGTCAGCAGCGCGCCGAGCCGGGTGCCGTGCGGCTGCAGGTCGATCAGCGCGGCGCTCAGCGCCCCGGTGCCCGCGCCGGTCGCGATCCCCTGCACGACCCGGCCGGCCAGCAGCCAGGCCAGCCCGCCCGCCTCGGCGAACAGCACCATCGACAGCAACTCCAGTGCGACCGCGGCGATCAGCACCGGCCGCCGCCCGACGTGGTCGGAGAGCGAACCGACGAAGAGCAGCGCGACCAGCAGGGCGAGCGCGTTCGCCGCGTACACCTCGGTGATCGCGAGCGGCGAGAAGTGCCACTGCTGTTGGTAGAGCACGTACAGCGGGGAGGGCGCCGCCGAGGCGAAGAGCAGCATCCCGAGCACCGCGGCCAGCAGCCAGAAGGAGATCAGCCGGGGGAGCTGCGAGCCTGTCGTCACGGTGCGTTCCCCCTGCGCTGTCGCGGCGTGCGCCGGCGTCCGGCTGACGACCCGTTGATCGTTTGATCGACTCTGTCGTCGGCTGTCCGGTGCTGTGCGTGCCGGTTCACTGACGAACCGTCACGCTCATAGTGCGGCCGTCGGGGGTGCGCCCTGAAACAGCTGTTGCCTGTCCCGGCGACAACCAACTCTTGTGACAGGAGCGGCTGATACTACGCGAGGTGCCCACCACCGCCCGTGGCACCGGCCCGGACCGGCCCGGTGCCCGTCAGCCGGTGGTCAGAGCCGCTGGAGGCGGGCGGCGGCCTCGACCAGAACGGAATCCTGCTTGCAGAACGTGAACCGGACGAGGCTGCGCCCCGCGTCGGCGTTGTCGTAGAAGACGACGTTGGGGATCGCGACCACGCCGCACCGCTCGGGGAGGGAGCGGCAGAACTCGATGCCGTCCTTCTCGCCGAGCGGGGTGATGTCGGTGGTGATGAAGTACGTGCCCTCGGGGTCGAAGACCTTGAATCCGGCGGCGTTCAGGCCGTCGGCGAGCAGGTCGCGCTTGCGCAGCAGGTCGGCGCGGAAGGTGTCGAAGTAGTCGTCCGGCAGCCGCAGCGCCTCGGCGACGGCGTACTGGAACGGGCCGGCGCTGACGTACGTGAGGTACTGCTTGGCGGTGCGCACGGCCGCGACCAGTTCGGGGCTCGCGGTCACCCAGCCGACCTTCCAGCCGGTGAAGGAGAAGGTCTTGCCCGCCGAGGAGATCGAGACGGTGCGCTCGCGCATGCCGGGCAGGGCGGCGATCGGGTGGTGGGCGCCGCCGAAGACGAGGTGTTCGTAGACCTCGTCGGTGATGACCAGCAGGTCGTGCTCGACGGCGAGTTCGGCGATGGCGCGCAGCTCGTCCGGGTGCAGGACGGTACCGGTGGGGTTGTGCGGGGTGTTGATCAGCAGCAGGCGGGTGCGGCGGGTGATCAGCGCGCGCAGTTCGTCGAGGTCGGGGCGAAAGCCCGGCGCGCGCAGCGTGAGCGGGACGCGCTTCGCGCCGGCCATCGCGATGCAGGCGGCGTAGGAGTCGTAGAACGGCTCGAAGGCGATCACCTCGTCGCCCGGTTCGAGGAGCGCGAGGAGCGAGGCGGCGATCGCCTCGGTGGCGCCGGCGGTGACCAGGACCTCGGTGGCGGGGTCGTACTCCAGGCCGTAGAAGCGTTGCTGGTGCTCGGCGATCGCGGTGCGCAGCTCGGGGATGCCCGGGCCGGGCGGGTACTGGTTGCCGCGCCCGTTCAGCACCGCGTCGGCGGCGGCCTGGGCGATCGAGGCGGGCCCGTCGGTGTCGGGGAAGCCCTGGCCGAGGTTGATCGAGCCGGTCGCGGTGGCGAGTGCCGACATCTCGGCGAAGATCGTCGTCCCCATCCCCGCGAGCTGGCGGTTCAGCAGTGGCCTCGCACCCATGTCGGCTCCTCACGCCTCGTCGTGGGGACCATCCTCCGGGCTGCGGTGAGCGACGACAAGCCCGCTCCCCGGCGCCCGGTGTCGATATCGCGCCGGCCCGTTCGTGTAGGAGGTGACAGCGATCGAACCGAGAGGAGCCGGTGATGGCCAGGATCGTGGTGACCGAGAGCGTGACGCTGGACGGGGTGATGCAGGGACCGGGCCGGGCGGACGAGGACACCCGGGGCGGGTTCCGGCACGGCGGCTGGGGGACGCCGTACCTGGACCGGACGATGATGGAGGTGATGGGCAAGGGGATGGCGGGCACCGGAGCGCTGCTCTTCGGCCGCCGGACGTACCAGGACTTCCACGCGGCCTGGGCCGAGCGCACCGACGGCAACCCGTTCACGGCGAAGCTGAACGACACGCCCAAGTACGTCGCGTCCCGGACGCTGACGCAGCCGCTGCGCTGGCAGAATTCCAGCCTGCTGGTCGGCGGGCCGGCCGAGGGACCGGCCGGCGCCGTGCGGCTGCTCAAGGAGGAGCTGGACCGCGACATCGCGGTGCTCGGCAGCGGTGAGCTGGTCCGGGCGCTGCTCGCGGCCGGGCTCGTCGACCGGCTCGTGCTGTCGGTCCACCCGCTGGTGCTGGGGACCGGGCGGCGGCTCTTCCCCGATGACGGTCCGCCCGCCGGGCTGCGGCTGGTGGACAGCGCGGTGACCGGCACCGGCGTCGTGATCGCGACCTATGACGCGGTGGACGCGGGCCGAGAGGACGCGGGCGGAGAGAGAGGGTGACGGCAGTGAAGCAGTATCTGCTCAGCATGTACCAGCCGCAGGGCGGGGTCCCGGCGCCGGAGTTCCTGGAGCAGGTGATGGCCGAGCTCGGCGTGCTGCGCCGGGAGCTGGAGTCCACCGGCTCGTGGGTCTTCGGGCAGGGCCTGCACGATCCGAGCACGGCCACGGTGCTGCGGCCGCGCGAGGGCGAGGTGCTGATCACCGACGGGCCGTTCGCCGAGGGCAAGGAGTACCTCGGCGGGATCACCGTCATCAGGGCCCCCGACCTGGACGCCGCGTTGGAGTGGGGCCGCCGGTACGCACTGGCCACCACGCTGCCGGTCGAGGTGCGGCCGCTGCGCGGCGAGGCGCAGGACTGAGCCGGTGGCCGGACCGCAGCCGCTGCCCGCCGCGGAGATCGAGCGGGTCTTCCGTCAGGAGTACGGACGGGCCGTCGCCGTCCTGGTCCGCCTCACCGGTGACATCGACGCCGCCGAGGAGGCGGTCCAGGACGCGTTCACGGCGGCGGTGCGGCGCTGGCCGGCCGAGGGACTGCCGCCCAGCGCGGCGGGCTGGATCATCACCACGGCCAGGAACAAGGCGATCGACCGGCAGCGCCGGGAGGCGTCCCGGCACGGCCGCCAGGTCGAGGCGACCCGGCTCTACGAGCGGGACGAACCGGGGGAGGAGGGACCCGTGCACGACGACCGGCTGCGGCTGATCTTCACCTGCTGCCACCCGGCGCTCGCCGACACCGCCCAAGTGGCGCTGACCCTGCGGCTGCTGGGCGGGCTGAGCACCGCCGAGATCGCGCGCGCGTTCCTGGTGAGCGAGTCGACCATGGCCCAGCGGATCGTCCGGGCGAAGGGCAAGATCCGCGACGCGCGGATCCCGTACCGGGTGCCCGCCGGCGCCGACCTGCCGGGGCGTCTGCGCCCGGTGCTCGCCGTGGTCTACTTGGTCTTCAACGAGGGCTATCTCACCGGCGGGGGCGACGAACCGCTGCGCGCCGAGCTCTGCGCGGAGGCGATCCGGCTGGGTCGCCTGCTCGCCGAGCTGATGCCGGACGAACCCGAAGTCCTGGGCCTGCTCGCGCTGATGCTGCTGATCGAAGCCCGCCGGCCGGCCCGCACCACCACGGACGGCGCGCTGGTGCTGCTGGCCGACCAGGACCGCGGGCGGTGGGACCGCGAACTCATCGCCGAGGGGCAGGCGATCGTCCGGTGGTGCCTTCGGCGCGACCGGCCGGGTCCGTACCAGATCCAGGCGGCGATCAACGCCGTGCACAGTGACGCGCCGACCGCCGCCGCCACCGACTGGCGGCAGATCGTGCGACTGTACGACCGGCAGATGGAGCTGGCGCCCACCCCGGTGGTCGCCCTGCACCGCGCGGTCGCGGTGGCCGAGGTCGCGGGACCGAGCGCGGCGCTGGCTCTCGTCGACCGCCTCGACCTGGACGGGTACCACCTGTTCCACGCCTTGCGGGCCGACCTGCTGGCGAAGTCGGGCCGGTACGACGAAGCCGCCGACGCCCTCCGGGCGGCGCTCGCCCGCACCCGGAACGCCGCCGAACGCGCACTGCTGGAGCGCCGGCTGACATCCCTACGGGTGAGCTCCCCGCCGCCCGGGCGCACGTGACGAGGAGCCAGCTGGAGACAAGCGGAAGAGAGGTTCTACGATCACCCGGTCAGTCGAGGACGGGGAGAGTAGACCTTATGCCGATTCAGCCGCTCGAGAGCAGTGATCCCGAGGCAGTCGGACCGTACCGGCTGCTCGGCCGGCTCGGCGCCGGTGGGATGGGGCGGGTCTATCTGGCCCGCTCCTCCGGCGGGCGCACGGTGGCGGTCAAGGTGGTGCGTGCGGAGCTCGCCGAGGACCAGGAGTTCCGCGAGCGTTTCCGGCGCGAGGTCGCGGCCGCGCAGGCGGTCAGCGGCGCGTACACCGCGCCGGTGGTGGAGGCCGATCCGGACGGGCCGGTGGCCTGGCTGGCCACCGCGTACGTGCTCGGTCCCTCGCTGACCGAGGCGGTGGCCGCGCACGGGGCGCTGCCGGTGGACACGGTACGGGCGCTCGGCGCCGGCCTGGCCGACGCGCTGTCGGTGATCCACGGGGCCGGTCTGGTGCACCGCGACCTCAAGCCGTCGAACGTGCTGCTCGCGGCCGACGGGCCGCGGGTGATCGACTTCGGTATCGCCAGGGCGCTGGAGGGCGACAAGCTGACCAGCACCGGCCTGGTGGTCGGCTCGCCCGGCTTCATGTGCCCGGAGCAGGCCAGCGGCGCGCCGATGGGCCCGCCCGGTGACGTCTTCTCGCTCGGCTCGGTGCTGGCCTTCGCGGCCAGCGGCGCCGGGCCGTTCAGCCAGCACAGCGACTCGGCGGCCGCACTGCTCTACCGGGTGATCCACGACGAGCCGGACCTGAGCCGGGTGCCGGAGGAGCTCTGGCCGGTGATCGCGGCCTGCCTGGCGAAGGAGCCGGCCGACCGCCCGACGCCCGCCGAGCTGTCCGCGCTGCTCGGCGGCAAGGAGGCGCTGCTGCGCGGCCGCTGGCTGCCGGCGCCGGTCGCCTCCGACATCGCCTCGCACGCGGCGAGCGTGATGGACATGGAGACGCCGGCCCGCGGCAACGCCGCCGCGCCGACCGACCCGCGGGTGGCGCCGGCCCAGGCGCCGACCGTGGAGCGGACCATGCAGCTCGGTGGTGCGGGTGCGAGCTTCGGCCCTCCGGTGGGTGTGGGGACGACCGAGCTGAACGCCCTGCCGCAGCCCGCGAAGCCCTCGCGGCGCGGGCTGCTGGCCGGCGGCGGTGCGGCGCTGGTCGTCGCGCTCGGCGGCGGTGCGACCTGGGCGCTGACCCGCGACAAGAAGACACCCAAGCCGCCCCCGCAGCCGAGCAAGCCGCTGGCGAGCGGCTCCGCCTCGCCGTCCGCCGCCGGCTCGGCCAGTGCCAGTGCCTCGGCGCCCGCGACCCACGCCCCCGGCGTGGCACCGCAGCCGATCTGGACGAGCAACCCGCCGGGCTTCGTCGGCACGGTCAACCCGCTCGTCGTCAACGGCAGGGTGTTCCTGTACAGCAGCGGCGGCATCAACGCGGTGAAGCTGACCGACGGCTCCGCTGTCTGGAACGCGGCCAGCGACTCGACGAACCGGATGGTGGCGGACGGCACCACGATCGCCTACAAGGGCGGCGACTTCGTCAGTGTTGACCAGGGCACCGGCAACACCATCTGGAAGTACGACACCAACCAGCAGACCAAGCCCGGTGCGACGGAGCAGGTCCTGCCGGGCGACGTGCTGGCCGCCGACGACCACGCGATTTACGCGCAGTGCAGCTTCGCGGCGCTCGGCTCCGACGGTTTCATCGACATGAGCAAGCCGAACGTCCCCGGTCTGTGGGCCCTCTCGCAGAAGGACGGCTCGGTGATCTGGAGCCAGCACCGTGCGCAGGGCGCGGACACCGGCCTCAGCATGACCGCGCTGCTGGCCAAGAACCTGCTGATCTACACCGACAGCAACAAGAACCTGGTCGCCCGCAGCACCACCACCGGCGAGCAGCTCTGGTTCGTCAACACCGACGAGGCGGCGCTCTACCAGGTCGTCGCGGACAGCGACCGGATCTACTGCTCGACCACCGGGCGCGGCCTCCAGGCGGTCAACCTGAGCGACCACTCGCAGGCCTGGCAGAAGACGCCGCCGGCCGGCAGCCACGACCTCTGGTACGCCGGGCCGACCGTCGCCGACGGTGTGCTCTACACGGTCCTCGGCGGCATGACGCTGGAGTCGACGACCCTGGGCACCGCGACGCCCAGCGCGCCGCCGACCCTGATCGCGTACCAGGCCTCGAACGGCCAGGAGCAGTGGCGGCTGCAGCTGCCGTACGAGGTGTCGATGGACTCCAACCCGTGCCTGGTGCAGAACACGCTGTTCATCTCCACCGACAACAACGGGATCCTCGCGGTCGACATCAAGGCGAAGAAGATCCTCTGGCGGTTCCTGCCCGGCACCGCGCTGGCCGGCACCGCCTGGCTCTTCGACACCGACGGCAAGACGCTGGTCGCCGCCCAGGGCTCCAAGGTGTACGCGCTGCCGCCGGTCTGACCCGGCCACCGCGGGGGACCGCGGAGCAATGCGGACGTGACTCGGCCCGGCTCGCCACTGGCGAGCCGGGCCGAATCACGTCCGGGGACGGCGGGGGAGTGGGCTCAGCCCTCCTCGCCCTCCTCCTCGTCCTTGTCGTCGGCGGCCGGGGCCTCGCCCTCGACCTCCTGCTGCAGGCCGAGGCGCTCGACGATCCACTGCTCGAAGCCGACCGCCGCCTGGGTCCAGTTGGCGGTGGTGGTGACGAAGTAGTCCAGGTTGATCCCGTTGCCCAGGATCATCTGGCACTCGCCGATCAGCCGGACCACGCCGTCCTCGTGCGTGTGCGTGTAGACCTTGGGCCAGAGCGTCTCGCGGTTCCACTCGTCGATCAGGTCGAGGATCTCGCCCTTGCGCTCCAGCGGGTAGGAGCGGTCGTAGAAGGACCGCACCGCGAAGAGCTCCTTCTGCTCGCCGCGGAACATGTAGTAGACCCGGAAGCCCTCCCAGGGGGCGGTGAGGTCGCCCTCCTCGTCCACCACGTGCTTGAGCTCCATGCGCTCCAGGAGCTGCTTCACCAGGTCCTGGTTCGGCATCACGATCGGCGGCGGACCAGCCGGCTGCCCACCCGGCGGGGGCTGCTGCGGCAGGCCGAAGGACGGGATCGACGACGGGTCAATGCTCACGGGGGGTCCCTTCACAGTGCACGAGGGTGGCTGCGATGCGGGGCCGCCCTTCCATGACTCCATCCTGCCTCATCGAGGGGCCAGGGCACAGGTACTCCTGGGAGTCCCGGTGCCCTGGCCCGGACGCGGCCCACATGCGGCTCAGGCGCGGGTGACCAGCAGGCGGTCGCCCGCCTCGTCCCGCTCGACCCGGACGGTGTCGCCGTCGTGCACCTGCCCGGACAGGATCGCCTTCGCCAGCTGGTCGCCGACGGCCGACTGCACCAGGCGGCGCAGCGGGCGCGCGCCGTACGCCGGGTCGTAGCCGGTCAGCGAGAGCCAGTCGCGGGCGGCCGGGGTGACGTCCAGGGTGAGCCGGCGGTCGCGCAGCCGCTCGGCCAGCTTGGCCACCTGGAGGTCGACGATCCGGCTCAGCTCGGCCGAGCCGAGCGGGTCGAAGACCACGATGTCGTCCAGCCGGTTGAGGAACTCGGGCTTGAAGGCCGACCGGACGGTCTCCAGCACCAGCTCCTTCTTCGCCTCCTCCGCGATCGCCGGATCCACCAGGTACTGCGAGCCCAGGTTCGAGGTGAGGATCAGGATCGCGTTGCGGAAGTCCACCGTGCGGCCCTGGCCGTCGGTGAGCCGACCGTCGTCGAGCACCTGGAGCAGCACGTCGAAGACCTCCGGGTGGGCCTTCTCGACCTCGTCGAGCAGCACCACGCTGTACGGCCGGCGGCGCACCGCCTCGGTCAGCTGGCCGCCCTCCTCGTAGCCGATGTACCCGGGCGGGGCGCCGACCAGCCGGGAGACCGAGTGCTTCTCGCCGTACTCGCTCATGTCGATCCGGACCATGGCGTGCTCGTCGTCGAAGAGGAAGTCGGCGAGCGCCTTCGCCAGCTCGGTCTTGCCGACGCCGGTCGGGCCGAGGAAGAGGAACGAGCCGGTCGGGCGGTCCGGGTCGGCGATGCCCGCGCGGGTGCGCCGCACGGCGTCCGAGACGGCCTGCACGGCGGCCTTCTGGCCGATCAGCCGCCGGCCGAGCTCCTCCTCCATCCGCAGCAGCTTGGCGCTCTCGCCCTCCAGCAGCCGGCCGGCCGGGATGCCGGTCCAGGAGGCGACCACGTCGGCCACGTCGTCCGGGCCGACCTCCTCCTTGACCATCGAGGCCGAGGCGTCCTCGTCCGCGGCCTTCTGCTGGGCCTCGGCCAGCTCCTGCTCGGCGGCCGGGATCTCGGCGTACATCAGCTTCGAGGCGAGCTCGAACTCGCCGTCCCGCTGGGCGCGTTCGAGGGAGCTCTGCAGGTTGTCGAGCCGCTCCTTGAGCTCGCCGACCCGGTTCAGGCTCTTCTTCTCCTGCTCCCAGCGGGCCGTCAGACCGCTCAACTGCTCCTGCTTGTCGGCCAGATCGCGGCGCAGCCGGCTCAGCCGCTCCACTGAGGCCGGGTCCGACTCCTTCTCCAGCGCGAGCTCCTCCATCCGCAACCGGTCCACGGCGCGCTGGAGTTCGTCGATCTCGACCGGGGAGGAGTCGATCTCCATCCGCAGCCGGGAGGCCGCCTCGTCGATCAGGTCGATCGCCTTGTCGGGCAGGAACCGCGAGGTGATGTACCGGTTGGAGAGCGTCGCGGCGGCGACCAGCGCGGCGTCCGCGATCTGCACCTTGTGGTGCGCCTCGTAGCGGCCCTTCAGACCGCGCAGGATCGCGATCGAGTCCTCCACGCTCGGCTCGCCGACCAGCACCTGCTGGAACCGCCGCTCCAGCGCCGGGTCCTTCTCGATCCGCTCGCGGTACTCGTCCAGCGTGGTGGCGCCGACCATCCGCAGCTCGCCGCGGGCCAGCATCGGCTTGAGCATGTTGCCGGCGTCCATCGCGGAGTCGCCGCCGGCGCCCGCGCCGACCATGGTGTGCAGCTCGTCGATGAAGGTGACGACCTGGCCGTCGCTCTGCTTGATGTCGTTCAGGACGGCCTTCAGCCGCTCCTCGAACTCGCCGCGGAACTTCGCGCCGGCCACCATCGCGCTCAGGTCCAGCGAGACCAGCCGCTTGCCGCGCAGCGACTCGGGCACGTCGCCCGCGACGATCCGCTGCGCCAGGCCCTCGACCACGGCGGTCTTGCCGACGCCGGGCTCGCCGATCAGCACGGGGTTGTTCTTGGTGCGCCGGGAGAGCACCTGGACCACCCGGCGGATCTCCTGGTCGCGGCCGATCACCGGGTCGAGCTTGCCGTCCCGGGCGGCCTGGGTCAGGTCGGTGCCGTACTTCTCCAGCGCCTTGTAGGTGCCCTCCGGGTCCGGCGAGGTGACCCGGCCGCTGCCCCGGACGTCCTTGAACGCGGCGAGCAGCGCCTTGGGCGTCGCGCCCTCGCGGGTCAGCAGCTCGGCGACGGCGCCGCCCTCGGCGGCGAGGCCGACCAGCAGGTGCTCGGTCGAGACGTACGCGTCGTCCAGCTTCTCGGCCTGCTTGGCGGCCTCGGTCAGCACGGCCAGGGTGTCCCGGCCGAGCTGCGGGGCGGCCACCGTGGAGCCCTGCGCGCTGGGCAGGGCGGCCAGCTGCCGGCGGGCGGCGGCGGTGGTCTGCGCGACGTCCGCGCCGACCGCCTCCAGCAGCGGCCGGGCGATCCCCTCGGGCTGCTCCAGCAGCGCGAGCAGGATGTGCACCGGCCTGACGTCGGGATTCCCCGCGCCGCCGGCCTGCCGGATCGCGGCCGACAGGGCGTCCTGGGTCTTGGTGGTGAACTTGCTCGCGTCCACTGCTTGGTACTCCTCCAGAGTTGATGCCGTCTTCGTAGCTAAGTTGAGCTTACTACGCTCAAGTTCGGTTTGTGCGAGCTTTCCGGGTGAAAGCCAGCAGTTCCCGGGCCGGTCCGGCCGGGCGCTGCCCCGCCGGCCAGACGGCGCGCAGCGGTCGGCGCAGGTCCAGGCCGCGCACCGCGACCTCGACCAGCCGGCCGGTGCCGAGCTCGTCGGCGACCGCGAGCTCGCTCAGGCAGACCGGACCGGCGCCGGTCATCGCGGCGGCCTTCAGCGCGGTGGTGGAGGCCAGCTCCAGCAGCGGGGTGGCGGTGCCGCCGTGCGCGGCCAGCGCGCGGTCCAGGATCTCCCGGGTGCCCGAGCCGGGCTCGCGCAGCACCAGCGGGGTGGCGGCCAGCTCGCCGGCGGTCAGCGGCGCGGTGCGCCGGGCCCAGCGGTGGCTCGGGGCCACCACGACGACCAGCCGGTCGGCCGCCACCACGACGCCGGCCAGGCCGGGCGGGGTGCGGGCGCCCTCGACGAAGCCGAGATCCGCCTGACCGGTCAGCACCTGCTCGGCGACGGCGGCGGAGTTCGCGGTGCGCAGTGTCACCGCGGTGCCCGGGCGGGCGGCGGCCAGCGCGAGCAGCCAGCCGGGCATCAGGTACTCGGCCACGGTCAGGCTCGCCACCACCCGCAGCCGGGCGTCCCGGCGCTCGCGCAGCGCGTCGATGCCGGCGTCCAGCGCCTGGGCGGCCTCGACCACCTGCCGGGCCCACTCGACGACCAGCAGGCCCGCCGCGGTCGGCCGGGAGCCCTGCGGCGAGCGGTCCAGCAGCGCGACGCCGAGCTGCTGCTCCATGCCCTTGACCCGCGCGCTGGCGGCCGGCTGGCTGATCCCCAGCTCGGCGGCGGCCCGGCTGACACTGCCGTGTCTGGCGACCGCGAGCAGCAGTTCGAGGGCGCCGAGCTCGGGTACGCGTGGAGAGAGAGCCATAGGTCCAGGTTATGCCCTCATAGGGCGCCGGTGGCTACCGGTGCGGGGGCCCGGGACGGAGGGTGGAGGCATGACCACTCTCTCCACCTCGCCCAGCCCCCAGCTGACCGAGCAGTTGCGCGCCGCGCGCTTCGACCTCGGGCAGCTGGGGCCCAACTGGTACGCCGCCGTGATGGGCACCGCGATCGTCGCGAACGGCGCGGCCGCGCTGCCGTACCGGGTGCCGGGGCAGCTGGTCTTCGCCGAGGTGGTCTGGGCGCTCGGCCTGGCCACGCTGCTGACACTGCTGGCCGCCCGGGCGGTGCACCTGACCCGGCACCGGGCGCAGGCCCGCGAACAGCTGCTGGAGAACCCGGCGACCGCGGTGTTCTACGGCTGCCCGCCGATGGCGCTGCTCGCGGTCGGCTACGGGACGCTGGTGATCGGCTCCCGGCTGATCGGCACCGGTCCGGCGGTCACCATCGACTGGGTGCTGTGGGGCGTCGGCACGCTGTACGCGGTGCTGGTCGCGGCCGGCATCCCCTACCTGATGATCACCCGGCACGAGCTCTCGGTGCTGCGCGCCAACCCGACCTGGCTGCTGCCGGTCGTCGCGCCGATGGTGGCCGCCGCGCTCGGCCCGGCGCTGATCCCGCACCTGCCGGCCGCGCAGCGCCCGGCGCTCTTCTACGGCTGCTACGGGCTCTTCGGGGCCAGCCTGCTGGCGGTGGCGGTGATCATGCCGGTGGTCTTCGCCGGCCTGGTGCACAGCAAGCTGCCCGCGGTCGTGCTGACCCCCTCGCTCTTCCTGGTGCTCGGGCCGCTCGGGCAGTCCACCACCGCCGTCAACCAGCTCGCGGACGCCGCGAAGTCGGTGGCCCCGGTGCTGGCCGGCCCGGCGTTCGGGTTCGCGGTGCTGTACGGCGTGGCGGCGATCGGGTTCGCGGTGCTGTGGCTGCTGATCGCGCTGGCCGCCAACCTGCGGGCGAAGCTGCGCGAGGGGATGCCGTTCGCGCTGACCTGGTGGGCGTTCACCTTCCCGGTCGGGACCTGCGTGACCGGCGCGGCCGGGCTGGAGCGGCACACCGGCTTCGCCGGCTTCGGGTGGCTCTCGGTGGCGCTGTACGTGCTGCTGCTCGCCGCCTGGGGTGTGGCGAGCCTGCGCACGGTGGCCGCGCTGATGGGCGGGCAGCTGCTCCGGGCGGCCCGCTGAGGCTGCTGCTGCGCCTGTCGGGCTTGCTGAGGCTGCTGGGCCTGCTGCTGCCGAGCCTTCCGGGCCCGCTGAGCTCACGTTCGCCGAGCTCAGCGGGCCCCAGGGCCTGTCGTCAGACCCCCTTCTGCTCGGCGACGCCATGCACGCACTCTCGCCGTACCGGGCACAGGCCCAAGTACGTCCAGTACGAGGGTCTGCGCCCGGCACGCCGAATGGGGGCACCTCCCGGCCGAAGGCTGGGGGAGCGCACCTGACGCCGCCGAGCCGCCCTGCGGGCGACGAAGGGGTTCTGACGACAGGCCCTTGTGCTTGACGGGGCGTCACCCGGTCTCGCGCGGGCCGGGCCCGGCTGGCAGGATGGCCGCGAGCAGTCAACTCGGGGCGCGGTCAGGGGGCGTTGATGGTGCACGGGGAGCCCGGCGGTCTGCCGCAGGACCTCGCCCTCGACCCGGCCACCCAGCGCTTCTACCTGGATGTGGTGAGCGGTGGCGGCTGGGTGAAGTCCGCCGAGCTGCGACCCGCCGACGCCGCCGCGCTGGCCCGGCTGCTGGAGCTGGGTCTGGTGCGCGGCCTGCCCGGCGGCACGTTCTACTCCGCGGTCAGCCCGCGGGCCTTCCTCGGCCGGGCGGCCGGTGCGCTGCGGGCCCGGGCCACCGGACTGCTCCGGGCGGCCGACGAGGTGCACCCCGCGCTGGAGGAGCTGGCCCAGGCGTGGGACAGCGCTCCGCGCCGGTTCGACCGCACCGGAGCGGTGCAGACCGTCCGGGACCGGGACAGCATCAGGCACCGGATCGCCCAGCTGGTGGCCGACACCGAGCACGAGATCCTCACCGCCCAGCCCGGTGGCGACCGCCCGCCGGACCACCTGGCCTGGGCGCTGGCCCAGGACATCCCGTTCCTGCGGGCCGGCGGCGCGATGCGCACGCTCTACCAGCCGGTGGCCCGTACCGATCCGGCGACCAGCTCGTACGCGGCCGCCGTCACCCCGTACGGCGCGCGGATCCGGGTGCTGGACGAGGACTTCCAGCGGATGCTGATCTTCGACCGCTCGGTCGCGGTGATCCCGGCCTCGGCGGACATGGGCAGCGCCGCGTTCGTCGAGGACCAGACGGCGGTCGAGCTGCTGGTCGAGCTGTTCGACCGTGACTGGCGGCGGGCCGAGCGGGTGCCGTGGGGCTCGGCACACACCGTGCCCGACGCGGGCGCGGTCGCCGACCGGGTCGCCCGGATGCTGGCCTGCGGGCACAGCCGGCGCGGGATCGCGGCCCGGCTGGGCCTGAGCGAGCGGACGGTGGCCGGACACATCGCGCGGCTGCGGGCCGAGTACGAGGCGGAGACGCTCTTCCAGCTCGGCTGGGTGATGCGCAGCCAGGGCGAGAGCGCCGGCACTGGCACCGGCACCGGCTCTGGCATCGGCACTGGCACCGGCACTGGTCAGAGCCAGGATCAGGGCCAAGGTCAGGGTCAGGGGCGGAGTGGGAACGGGAGCAGGAGCGGGGGCGGCCGACCGAGCTGAGAGACGACCGAGTTGACCCCGGGGCGTAGCAAGAACGCTGCGCGAACCCGCAGTTGCGCGAAGGTGCAGCGGCAGGGTCCTTGTCGCGCGCCCGTGCCTGAGTCAATCTGATGGTTGGTCATCTCACCTGCCGGGGCGGCGAATCGGGGGCAAGCGAACAACACGCGGCCTTCCCGGCGGGCACTACGGGGAGGAGTGGACCATGACGGGACGTTCGCATGTCCTGGTGGAGAGTCAGGCGGTCTGGGGGAAGCCGGAGGCGGACCGGTTCCTGCGGGAGGCCGTCACGCTGGCCGAGGCCGGTGACCGGGTGATCCTCTACCTGGTCGAGGACGGCGTCTTCGCGGCCGTCTCGGACGCGATACCCGAGCTGGCCAGACTCGTCGAGCTGGGCTCCGAGGTCTGGGCGGACGACTACTCGCTCACCCACCGGGCGCTGGCGGCCACCAGGCTGTCGCCGTACGTGCGGGTGAAGGGGATCGAGGCGCTGGACGGTGCGGTCCGCGGCTCGAACGGCCGGGTGGCGATGCACTGAGCCGGTGCGCGGAGCCGGTGGACTGAATCGGGGCGCGGAGTCGATGCGCTGAGCGGATGCCATCGGCCGGTGCGCCGGGACGTCCGGCAGTTGGGACGCCCGGCCGAGCGGGCGGCAGCCGTAGCGCGGTGAGCGGTCCGCGCGTGACAGAGTGGCCTCCAGTCGGACCGATGACTGGAGGCTCGCTGTGCTGCCGCTCGACGACCGTGCGCGCGAGCTCTACCTGGCGATCCTGCGCCAGGGCGGTCGGCTGCCTGCGGACCAGGTCGAATCCGACCTGCGCGACCCGCTGGATCGGCTGGTCGCACTCGGCCTGGTCGTCTCGAACCCCCCGGACGCCTCGTACAGCGCAGTGAACCCGCGCGCCGCCGTCGGCACCGCGGCCGCCGCGCTGCGGACCGAGGCGAACGCTGCGCTGCGCCGGGCCCGGCAGGTGCAGAGCGGTTTCGACGAGTTGGCCCGCGCCTACGACGAGACGCAGCACCCGGTCAGCCGCCCCAGCCGGGTGCAGCACGTGCACGGCCTGGAGCAGATCCGGCACCGGATGCTCCAGCTGGCCGCCGAGACGACCCACGAGGTGCTGGCCGCGCAGCCCGGCGGGGCCCGCCCGGCCGAGATCCTGGCCGCCGGCCTCGAAGCCGACCTGGCCTTCACGGCCCGCGGCGGCGTCCGCCGCACGCTCTACCAGCCGGGCGCACGCACCGATGCCGCAACCGCCGGCTACTGCGCCGCGATGACGGCCGTCGGGGCGCGGTTCCGGGTGCTGGACGAGGACTTCCAGCGGCTGCTGATCTTCGACCGTTCGGTCGCGGTGATCCCGGCCGCCGGTGACAACCGCTCGGCGGCGTTCGTCGAGGACCCGGCGGCGGTCGCGGTCCTGGTCGGCCTCTTCGAACGGGACTGGCGCCGGGCCGAGCGGGTGCAGTGGGAGGCGCTGGCCGCCGTGACCGGCTTGGACGGCGCGGACGGGGTGGACGGTGCGGACGGTGGTGGCGAGTCCGGAGCGGTGCGCGAGGCGGTGGCCCGGCTGCTCGCCGGCGGGCTGACCCAGCGGGTGGTCGCCGGTCGGCTCGGGCTGAGCGAGCGCACGGTCGCCGGGCACATCGCGCGGCTGCGCGAGGAGTACGAGGCGGAGACGCTCTTCCAGCTCGGCTGGCTGATCCGGGGGCGCGGCCGCGACTGCGGCCGCGAGGGATGACCGCTGACAGATGACAGCTGACAGATGATGAAATCTGTCAGCTGTCATCCCCCGCCTGTCATCAGCCCCCTGACGGTTGACGGCGCAGGTCGGTGGCCGGTAGGACGATGTCGCCGCGAGCGCCCTTCGCAGCCCCTGCACAAGCGGATCCGGTTCCCCCGCAGTGCCGCTACCAAGACCGAACGTTCTGTCATTGTCCCAGCTCAACCCGTGTGTAAACGGAGCTTCTGGACGGGCATTCTGCAAGTTCGTGCAGTTGCGGGAACTTGAAGGAGGGGTGCCCTTGTCCGGCCGTCCGCGCGCTGTGAGGCTTGGGTTACGCCAAGCCGCCCGGGCAACCGCAGCCCGATGGTGGTGACTCGTCCTCCCTCGTCGCACAGGGGCAGAAGTATCTGTGCGACGAACCGGCGGACGTCGGGTGGTCTGCCATATGTGGTGATGGCGACCGGGCCCGGTACCAGCGAGGCGTTGCTGCTCCGCCTCGCTGGAAGCACCTTGGATTTGGCGTCAGTAGGTGGATCCGCCCGGGGCGCAGGTGACGTCTCGTCCCTGCCTCCGGGCCGGATCCGCTGCCCCAGGACCATGCGGTAGTTATGGACGGCATGAAGTGGCCGCCGTGGGGACGGTGGCCGCAGCCCGGTGCTGGGGGGTGAGGTGTTGGCCGACACTGGGGATGAGGTGGCGGCCGACACCGGGGGAAGGGCGCCGGCCGGCGCCGAAGGTGCGGACCGCGTCGATCCGACGGGTTCTCGCCCGACGGCGCTCGGCTGGGCCGCCCGTGAGCTGTACCTGGCGGTGCTGCACACCGGCGGCCGGGTCACGGCCGCAGGGGTGGACGCGGCCCGCCGGCCGGCATTCGACGAACTCGTGCAGCTCGGCCTGCTGGTGCCGCAGCCGGACGGCGCGCACTACGCCGCCGCGAGCCCGAGCACGGTCACCCGGCGGATCGGCGCCGAGATGCGGGCCGAGGCGGTCCGCTTGCTGCTCGGCTCCGAGCAGGTGGACACCGAGTACGAGGACCTGGCCACTGCCTACCGCCGTGCGATCCCGTCCGGTGAGCCGACGCTGATGCCGGCGCCGCTGCCGATACAGGTGACGCCGTCCGTGCCGGAGCTGGAGTCTCCGGTGCCGCCGGCGGGATTGCCGACGGCGGAGCGGATACACGGCCCGGAGAACGTCCGCACGCGGATCCGGCAACTGCTCGCCGAGAGCCGCGACGAACTGTTCTGCATCCAGCCGGGTCACCGGCCCGCGGAGCTGCTGGACACCGCACTGGGTCGCGACATCCCGTTCCTGCAACGCGGCGGCACCCTGCGCACGATCTACCAGCCCTGCGCACTCGCGGCTCCAGCGACGGTCTGTTACGCCGCCGAGGTGACCAAGGCAGGCGGCTGCGTCCGGATCCTCGACGAGCCGTTCCAGCGCACCTTCATCCTGGACCGCAGGATCGCCGTGATCCCGGACCCGGAGGACCCCGCCGTCGCGGTCGTCATCGACGACCCGGCGGTGGTCGGCCACCTGGTTCGGGTCTTCGAGCGGGACTGGGAACGGGCCGAGAGCGTGCGCTGGGGCGACATCCGCACCGGCGAGGGCTCGGCCCCGGCGGGCGCGCGGGTCGGCTCACTGCTCGCCCACGGTCTCACCCAGCAGGGTGTGGCCCGACGGCTCGGCCTGAGTGAGCGTACGGTGGCGGGGCACATCGCCCGGCTGCGGAACCGCTACGGTGCGCGGACACTCTTCCAACTGGGCTGGCTGATGCGCGGTGCCGAGCCCGATCCGGTGGCCGAGCGGGCGGACGACGAGTACGGGGAGAGCGTGCGGTGACCGAGGTGGACGGGCCGGATCAGGGAGCTGCGGGTCAAGGCAGCATGGTTCCAGGCGCTACAGGCCAGAGCGGTGTCGTCCAAGGCGCGCCAGCTCAGAGCGCTGCAGCTCAGGGCGCTGTGGAGCACGGCTTCGCGGACGGCGGCGCGCTGCCGCTGCCCGGCGAGCGGGGACGGGCGTTCTACCTCGCCGTGCTCGGGGACGGCGGCCGGCTGCACCCGTCCGAGATCGCGCCCGGCGAGCAGGACACCGTCGCCGAACTGGTCGAGATCGGCCTGCTCGTGCTCGACCCCGGCGAGGGCGTGTACACCACCGTCAACCCGCGTGCCGTCGGCGGCCGGATCAGCGAGGAGCTGCGCTCGGCCGGCACCCGGCTGCTGGTCCAGGCCCAGGAGATGCCCGCCCTGCTGGAGGACCTGACCAGGGCGTACGACCAGACACCCCGCAAGGTCGACTGTTCCGGCGAGGTGCAGCACGTGCAGGGCGGCGTCGAGATCCGCCGCCGCCTGGACACGCTGTTCGCCGAGGCCGTCGACGAGATCCTCTCCGCCCAGCCCGGCAGCTCCTTCCCGGGAGCCCTGCTGGAGGAGTCGGCCAAGCGGACCCGGACCTTCCTGCAACGCGGCGGCGCCGGCCGGATGCTCTTCGAACCGGCCGCCCGCTCGGACGCCCCGACCGCCGAGTACGTGCTCGCCGCCACCGAACTCGGCGCCCGGTTCCGGGTGCTCGGCGAGTCCTTCAAGCGGATGACGATCATCGACCGGCGCGTGGTGGTGATCCCCGGCGGCAACTACAGCAGTGCGGCCTTCGTCGAGGACCCGGCCGTGGTCTCCTTCCTGGTCGGCATGTTCGAACGCGACTGGCAGCGCGCCGAGCCCGTCCCGTGGACCACCACCACCCCGGACACCGCCGCCCTCCCGGTGCACGCCCAGGTCGGCCGGATGCTCTCGCAGGGTCTGACCCAGCGTTCGATCGCGGCCCGGCTGGGTCTGAGCGAGCGCACGGTCGCCGGCCACATCTCGCGGCTGCGCGAGCTGTACGACGCACAGACGCTGTTCCAGCTGGGCTGGCTGATGCGGGCCGCGGCGGGAGAGGGGCGCCAGGGGTGACAGGTGTCGTCACATCGGCCGTCATACCGGACGGCCGGGCGCGTGAGTTGTACCTGGCACTGCTGCGCGAGGGCGGCCTGTTCCGCCTCACCGATCTGGACCCGGCCGACCTCTTACAGGTCGAGCAGTTGCAGGCGGCCGGCCTGATCACCCGGATCGGTGGCGGGCTGTGGACGGTGGCGAATCCACGTACGGCTGCCGAGCGGTTGACTGCCGAGCTGCGGTCGGCGGGGCTGGCGATGTTCGAGCGGGCGCAGCAGCCGGTGGCCGAACTGGCCGAGCTGGCGACCGCCTTCGATCGGCAGCCCGCACCGCGGGGCCGCCGGGCAATCGAACAGTCGGAGGCGAGTGTCCAGATCCTGCAGCGGGTGCAACAGCTGGTCCAGGACTGCACGACGGAGATTCTGATGATGCAGCCGGGCGGCGCACGTTCGGAGCTCGCCCTGGCGAAGGCGTATCCGTATGTCCACAAGTTGGCGGAGCGCGGCGTCGCGCAGCGTGTGATCTACCACAGCGACGCCCGCGCCGATCATGGGACGGCGGCCTACGCGGCCTACGCGACCGGCCTCGGTGCGCGGATCCGGGTGTTGGGCGAGGACTTCCGGCGGATGCTGGTCTTCGACCGCGAGGTCGCGGTGGTGGCCGGCTACTCGGGTGACCTGGAGGCGTCGTTCGTCGAGGATCCGGTGCTGGTGGACGTCGTGCTGAACACCTTCGAGCGTGCCTGGGAGCGGGCCGAGCGGGTTCGCTGGGACGCGCCCTCGGCTGAGCCGGACGGCCTGCTCCTCGCGCTTCTCTCGCAGGGCCTGACCCAGCGTTCGATCGCGGCGCGGCTGGGCCTGAGCGAGCGCACGGTCGCGGCGCAGATAGCCGCGCTCCGCGAGCGTTACGACGCGCAGACGCAGTTCCAGCTGGGCTGGCTGATGCGGGCAGCGGCGGGCGAGGAGCGGCAGGCGTGACACCCGACGTCGTATTGGACGGCCGGGCGCGTGAGTTGTACCTGGCGTTGCTGCGGGAGGGCGGCGTGTTCCGCCTCACCGATCTGGATCCCGCCGACCTTCCAGGCGTCGAGCAGTTGCAGGCGGCCGGTCTGGTCACCTGGATCGATGGCGGGCTGTGGACGGTGGTGAACCCGCGTACGGCGGCTGAGCGGTTGACGGCCGATTTGCGAGCTGCGGGTCTGGCGATGTTCGAGCGCGCGGCACAGCCGGTGGCCGAACTGGCGGAGCTGGCGGACGCCTTCGACCGGCAGCCCGCACCGCGGGGCCGCCGGGCGATCGAGCGGGCTGACGCGAGTATCGCGGGTATCGAGATCCAGCAGCGGGTGCAACAGCTGTCCCAGGACTGCACGACGGAGGTACTGGTCATGCAGCCGGGCGGCGCCCGTCCGGAGCGCTCCCTGGCGCAGGCGTATCCGTACGTCCGCAATCTGGTGCAGCGCGGAGTCGCGCAGCGCGTGATCTACCACAGCGACGCCCGCGCCGATCCTGGGACGGCGGCCTACGCGGCCTACGCGACCGGCCTCGGTGTGCGGCTCCGGGTCCTGGACGAGGACTTCCGTCGGATGATGGTCTTCGACCGCGAGGTCGCGGTGGTGGCCGCCGACACCCGCGACCGGGATGCGGCGTTCGTCGAGGACCCGGTGCTGGTGGACGTCCTGGTGAACGGGTTCGAGCGGGCGTGGGAGCGCGCCGAGCGGGTGCGCTGGGACGCACCGTCTGGCGAGCCGGACAGCCTGCTCCTCGCGCTGCTGGTGCAGGGCCTGACCCAGCGTTCGATCGCGGCGCGGCTGGGCCTGAGCGAACGCACGGTCGCGGCGCAGATCGCCGCGCTCCGCGAGCGCTACGACGCGCAGACGCTGTTCCAGCTGGGCTGGCAGCTCCAGGCGGCCGCACGTGACTGATCGACTGTGGTCTGCCGGTCGACCGCGGTCCGCCGATCAAGTGCGGAATGAGGGGACGGCTGACCGGCAGCGGGGGAACTGCCGGTCAGCCGGGACGGTCCGTCGGTCGGACGGCCCGTCGGTCAAGGGGCTGCCGCCGGTCGGGGGCCCGGCGGCAGCGGTCGGCCGGTCAGCCGGTGGCCGCGCCGGTGTTCGGCCAGGCGCTGTACGGCTCGGCGTGCGCGACCCGCGGCGCGGAGGACTTGAACTGCTCGCCGGGCGCGGTCCAGAAGCCCTCGCGCAGCGAGAGCGCCATGCCGGCCCAGTCCAGCGCGGTCTCCACGATGTGCCGCAGGCTCTCCTGCGACCAGCTGTCGTCGTAGACCAGCGGCAGCACCGGCGCGACCTGCTCGATCGTGGCTATCAGCGGGTTGTGCGTGATCGCCTCGTCGACCAGCAGCACGATCGGCTTGCGCAGCGCGGAGCCCCAGCCGAGCTCCAGCGAGACTCCGGCCGAGAGCGGCGAGCCGACGTACGCGAAGACCAGGTCGGCGGTCTGCATCGCGCGGAAGTCGGACGGCACCCGCGGCTCGGGAGCCCGGCCGTCCACCGTCCAGGCGTCGCTGTGGTGCGCGCTGAAGACGGCGGCGCCGCTGCGCAGCAGCGAACTGCGCAGTGCGGTCAGCCGGGTCCGGCTTGCCAGCGTGACCACGCTGTCAGCCGGCCCGGTCAGCCGCATGAGCGGTGCGGCGAGGAAGACACGGGCCCGGCGACCTTCGGGGGCCTGGGCTGCGTGCTGGCGCATGTAGGGCTCACTCATGTCGATGGCTCCGGGGAAGGGGTCGGTCCAGCGGAGTGTGGTGTCTCTGCTGGTCAAGCACACTGCGGTGCTGGTCAGTTGCTGAAGACCGACTTCGCGTCCGGTAGAAGGTGTGATGCCTGCCGGCGAGAAGCGGGTCGGGGATTTGGGAACCGACCATGCCCATTGATCGTCACTGCTCACAGCACGAGGCGTCCACCGAGTCGGGGTGTCATCTCCCTGACTGGCATTCGGATGACACGGTGCAGGAAGCGCATGTCGGCGCCCTGACAAAGAGGTGTCATATTCCTGCCTGGCAGCACGATGACAGGCGCCGTCGGCTGTACGCGCTTGCTCCGGAGTCGGAATGAGGCTTTGATAAACACTTGTTCGGACCTGCCCGCTAGTGGCAGTGCGGGCACGAGAGTGCAAATGGACGATATATCAGGTTCATGACAAGGAGGCACCACATGCGTCGTGCACCCCGATCCGGGATCCGCGCGCTGGTGACAGCTGTCGCTGTCGGCGCAGCTCTGCTGGTGCCAGGTGTTGCTTTGACTCACACGGTCTCAAGCCCCAATGACACCATATGGAACGCGCAGGGGAAGTCCGTCGCCTCGCCTGCTGACACTATCTGGCACAACGGCGCCGTCATGTGACGCAGTGAACTGCGCATGAGCCAAGCCGAGTCACGTACCGGTGCCGGCGGTGTCGTTCAGTGCGCGGACGCGTCGGGGGGCAGCGGGTGCTCCTCCCCGAACGGGGTCTCACCTTCCTCGTGGTAGAGGCCGCTGGGGGCGTTCAGCGCCATCCGCCAGCCGAGCTGGAAGAGCGTCTCGGAGCCGTACTCCTCGCGGAAGTCGGCGATGTGCCGGGCCAGTGTCCGTTCGCTGATACCGAGGTTACGGGCGATGACTCGGTGCCCGATGCCCTGGATCATCATGCGCAGGATGTTGGCGCGCATGCGGGAGATGACCTCCGGCGGTACCTCGGTGACGCCGAGGAACGGGCTGGACCGCTCCCAGAGCCGCTCGTATGAATCCAGCATGTAGGCCACGATGGCTTTGTCGCTGATGAAAGCGGCCTTCTCCAGGTCTCCCTGGACAGGTATCACGGCGATTCGCCGGTCGATGATGAACAGCCGGGTGAACGGCTCCTCCAACGTCCGGACCTCGCCGCCCTTTTCGGTTATCTGCTCCACATAATGCCTCGCGGGCGCGGAGTACCGTGAGCTCGGGTGGTAGACGATCCGGCGGGAGACGCCTCGGCGCAGGAGTGACAGATCACTCTGCAGGGCGGCATCGTTGACGTGTATCTGGCGTCGGCTGCCGCCCGGTTGTGCGGTCAGGATCTCCAGCTGGGCGCCCTCGACCAGCATCCCTACCCGCTGGCTGATCTCCACCACGCCATGGATGTGCTCCACCGGCCCACCTGGGTGGGATTGCTGATCCAGCGACTGATAGGCGTGACTCAGTTCCTGTATAGCGGTGGGCATGGACACTGCCTGAGTCAGCAGTGAAAGGGCCTGCTTCTGCCATGCGGAACTAAGCCGCTTGGCCAGCCGGTGCGGATCGGTGGCCGTCACGATCGACGGTTTTCCTTGGTTGAGAACCAATAGACCGAGTTCGGCGAGTTCCGTGTAGGGGCCAGTGCGGTCCGCCTCGTCGACCTCGATACTCCCGCCGGCGGCAATGACCTGGAGATACAGGGACTTCGCCTCCGCTGACACGAAGTCGATGTGCTCCTTCTCCCCTTCGGTCCCGCCTGTCGAACTCATCCCTGGCTCTCCCTCCCGGGAAACTCGGTCGCCAATCCGGCTGCGAGCACTCTACGCAAGTGCGGGAGCGGGGGGGGGAGCAAAAACCAAGCGGGGGGCAACCCACCCCACCCCAGAAAGCTTCGCTCC